>JAWCLV010000011.1:0-39260 GCA_038850515.1 Bathyarchaeia archaeon | reverse complement strand
CCTTCCGCTAACGGCCCAGTTGTTGGAGCCTAATCCATCATCCCATCCTCCTTCGCATCCCTCGCATCCTTCGACTCCTTTGCAAGCCTTATCAATCTTATCGCCGCAAGATCCTTGGCTTCCAAGGCTCTGAACTTGGCAAATGGGGATATCGCCATGCTCCACGGATAAAATGCGCTTCGCCAGAGCTTCCGGAAGGAATCGATAAGCGGCTTCTGCCATGGCTATGGCTTCTATCCTTCCGCCGAATTCCCATAGAGTTGCCCTTTCCATGGTCAGATTATCCTCAGGCTTCCAAGGCTCGGGCTTATGATCCAGAAGGTCGAATTCGAAGGGTAACTCTTCCCCGAAGGATTCGATGGCAAGATTTACGCCCTCAGAGAAGGCTTCAAGCATCTCCCTGGCTTCGGGCGAGAGGTTTTCGAACTCGCGCCTAGCGGTTGAGGAGAAATCAAGGGTTCGGGCCACTATATCGTTACGAAGACCCTCTTCGCCTATAAGCTCCGCCAATCTTCCATAGGCTAGGTGGCGATAGTAATCCATCTGGAAGAGACGATCTTGGGCCATGGCAAAGCCTAAGCCCAAGAAGAGGTCGTGGGAATTTTCGGCAAAGATATGGGGAATTCCCCATCGATCCCTAAGGATCTCGACTTTTTGCCTTACTGGAGCCTTTATTCGGGCGTTCAAAGGTGGAACCTTTGCGCGTAAGTATTCATCCCTCCAGGTGATGAGTTCATCCCTCGTTACCCCATAACGGGTTTCGATCTTAGCCATATCTTCACCCTTCAGAAGGGCTATAACGGCCTCTCGCCTTAGGCTCGGCGACCTTGAGGTCGGATTAGGGTTGTTAGCTTTAAAGCCCAATCTCGATTCGGATTCCAATCTCGATGCTCGCTCCATTGAATAGATTCTTCTTCGAGGTTCTAAGAAATTTCCTTACCATGGCATAAAGGATTTTTGCTTCGTTTTTCAGATCGAGGCGCTACCGATCTTCAAAATTTTCAATCTTTTCAATCAAGCTCTGTCCTTTTGGTTTCTGATGGGAAAAGTAAGATTATAAAAGAATCGTTATTATTTGGTGAAAAAAGATAAGATTTAAGACGGTCCTGAATCAATAGCTGTCTAGAAAAAGGCGGGGGTAGCCAAGCCTGGTCCAAGGCGCGGGGCTCAGAACCCCGTGGCGTAGGCCTTCGTGGGTTCGAATCCCACCCCCCGCACCATTGGATCCACCCACCGCGATCTTCACTTCCTCTTCCTGAAGAATTTTAGGCCCTCATGCTCGCAGACATATTCGAAGCCAGCTTCAATTAATTTCGATATTTCATCCGGCGTCTTTGCAACCTTGCATGTGAATTCATCTACCCTCAAATTTCGCCAGCTGAGTGTAGATTAGTGTGTTCTTAATGTTTTTATGGCCTAAAAGTCGCATTACGTGAAGAATATCCTTAGTTTTATAATATTCCATGGTTGCCTTCCAATGGCGTAGAGTATGGAAGGATATCTTTAGAATTCTTGGGTTCTGAAGCTTTTCTGCAATCTTTTTGCGTTGGTCGTAAAAGAGTCGTGCTTGCGTTTTTGGGGATGCTGGAAAAACTCTATCAGTTCTCGCTTTCCCATATAGCGCTCTCAGCATTTGGAGAAGATTACTTGAAACCTTGAAAATTCGCGCTTCACTACCTTTTTCCGGCGTGACCCTAATGGTTCCTTTTATGAAGTCTATATCCGAGCACTTTAGCTTTCAAGCTTCCCCAACGCGCATTCCAGTTTCCTTTAGCAGCTGTAGGAGAGTGGCTGTTTTTCTTCCGCAACCGCTAATCAACTGATCTATTTCACTCTCGGTTGGTATGAAAGGTATTTTTCTTTATTCTTTGATATTTCGGTGGAATCCATTTTCCACCTAGAAACTTCAAGAAGCTTCCGTATGCTTCAACCGCGAGTTCCTTTCTTCCCTCACTCCATTTCTGTTTTGCTATAACATCCTTTACTGATTCTGGATTAGAAAGATCGGCTCCAAGCCTTATGAGTCTTTTAAGCAATTTCACGCGGCCTTCAATGGCTGATTCAGCGAAAGCTTGCTTTTTAAGAGTCCAAGCATACTCAAGGATTTTCGCTATTTTGTGGGGGGTGATTTGGTTTTCACTTGGCTTCTCCGCGGCTCCCGCAGCCAATCTTTCCATATCTGCCTCCTCGGCCAAGGACACCAACCGGCCGACCGAGTTTTTCACCCCTCCATCTGGGGCGCATACTCGGCATTTTAAGTTTAAGGCTGAGCCTCTTTTTAAATCCTTGCCTCCAGTCTTCTTTGAGAATCTGTATCCGCATTAGCGGCAGAGCCAGCGCTGGGTTGCGGAGCCGTCTGCCAGCCGCCTTAATCCATCTCTATAAAGCCTCTCCCCACCGCATTCTGGGCATTTTAGGCTTTCTGGACGTTTTAGGCGGGATTTTGGGGGCTGCGGGTAGGCCCGATAGTCTCTTTCAGCAGTCTCTAAGTGATAGGGTTCTCTTTCGCTGCTGCTTTCAGCCGTTCCCATCCCGCCCAATCCCCTATTCTTGCTCAGAATGCTACTCCGATTACAACGCGGCTTATCGTGCTTTGCGCTTGGTTTAATTCTCTGGGCGTCATCTCGGTTAGGTATAGTAGGAACCTGCTTAATTTACGTAGGCAGTATTACCGATGTTTGGATGGTGATCTATCGCCTATCTTAAGAATGGGTGAGTCAAAGAGGCGTTTTGCCCTCGCCTCTCTCAGCAGCTTAAGTAATCCTCTAAGTCCATGAATTTAAAAAGGCTCGGCGTTCTTAGGAAAAGACATGACTGACATTAAAACAATTAAAAAGAAAAAGAGGAGGTTTTGCGGAGATATCGCCAATCATCTTCGCATATGAAGACAGATAATAAGGTTTATAGGTTTAAATGTGCGGGATGCAAAACTATAATTTAGAGCATTTTTTCCATAATTATTTTAGGTGTTAAAGGGTTGGATGTATCTGTTTCTGAGAGCCAGCTGAGGCTTATACTAAATAGACTGGATATGGTTAGGCTGGAGCTTTTGAGACTTAGAGCCATGCTTCTATCAGAGGAGGAGCTGAGCGAGGAAGAGAAGAAAGAGCTTGAAGAGGCTCGAAAGGAGATAGCGGAAGGTTCAGGCATAAGCCTTGAAGACCTCATTAAGGAGATAGGCTGACAACAAATGTTTCAGATAATCGTATCTCAGAGAGCTAGAAAATCCATCGAGAAACTCTCTGAGCACTATAAAAGAAGGATTATTGAGCTACTCTTAATTTTCCGTGAGAACCCGGTTCCAGCCGAATATTACGATGTCAAAAAGCTCAAAGGATACACAGATACTTATAGGGTTAGAATCGGCGATATTCGAGTGATCTACGAAATATTATGGAGTCTTAAAAAGGTTCACGTATTACTAGTTGAATGGAGAGAAAGAGCCTACCCTTAAACAGAAAAAGAAGGGGGAGGTTTGCGGGAGATATCTCCAGCCTTCCTTGAGTTCGAATCCCACCCACCCCCCCGCACCACTATGTTGAAATTTGAGGGATGTTCATCCTAGAAGGCTATTCCTCATAAGCCACTAGGTCTTTTCATTTTGCAAAGATTTTTCCGCCATCATTGTATTCTCCTGCCATTTCTTTCCATCCCTGCTCGATTAACTTGATTATCATCAAAGCCTTGGAAAAAGACATACAGTAAGATTTAAGTTTAACATGTAAATACATTGCCGACATTAAGCCTAACCCAAACAAGCCCCTAATAGAAACCGTTGGCAGAAAGCTCGAGGGAGCCTAAGAGCTTTTTAGTCGTATAGGTCTAAACGAGGCATTTCTTACTACCAGAAAACAAAAATGATTTTCAAAATTAAGTTTTATTAGCTCAAAAATTAATTTCTTATAAAGGTGACAGTATGCATTTGGAGATTGATTACATGACTGATGCTGTAATTGAGACGCATAATCGTTCAAGGTGGAAGAGAGTTCAAGTTTATCGAAGAGCTGATTATTAGCATAATTGAAGGTAGCGACAAAGTTACTTCCTTTTTATGCAGAGCATGCCTTGAAAAGGTAGCACCATATCAATGCGTAGAGTTTTACATTAAGAAAACGAGATATCCAAAACTTGGTTTCAGGAAAAGTATATTTTTAAGCCTATGTTGGATGGTTGATGTGCTCCTGAAAAAAATAAGAATGCAAGCACCAAAAAGAACTTTTTGAAAATTATTCGAAAAAGGATAGGGATTAATACATTGTTGTAAGGTTTATAGTTTTATCTTTTCAGACAGTCTGACCAATGGGCTTTTTAAATAGACTGGGATGTCAACCGCGAGAATTCCGTCCTCTAACTTTTTGGACCAGCATTTCTTAAACTCATAAGCAGCTTTCACAAATTCTTTATATTTGGCAAACTCTGAACCTTTGATTAGCCTGCGCTCGCTTGGTTTTCCTTTTTTTATACCAAGGAGAATATGTATTTCAAATTTTTCTCCTTTATTAACGGCATTATTCAACTCGTTTAAAGTTAAGTATGGTCTAAGGTCCATAAACTCTGATTTGGTTGATCCTTTGACTTCTATGTATAAATCTTCTTCACGCACCCTTAAGTCGTAGCCTTCACCGTGCTTGATCTCAGCAACCTTGTTTTTCACTTTCTTAAACCAATCTTAACATAATCCTCCGCAATTTTGACAACACTCATCCATTAACACCCTTTAACCCAATATGCCAGTAATTACTTAACCTAATAGCTTTTAGGAAAGTATTCTAAACCAAAGTTAAATAGCCCAAACGCCAAGGCTATTGGATAACAGCGTGAGCATGGTGCGAGATCATTCCCCAATCTTCCAACAAGAAAGGAATCCTGTGCCCCAAGAAGTGAGAGGCGCTAGCTTTGAGAGTCTTGCATACCTAAAAAAGTATGCAGCCTCCTCATACAGACAAAAGCATGCCTATCTTGAAACAGAGTTTAAACTCTACAACTGAAAAGACATTCTCAGTAATAATTATAAAAGAATAAATTAGCAAAGCATTTTGAAACGATTATTGTGTTTTGCTTTGTAGCTGCCCTTTTAGAACAAGGATGTTGGATCATGGAGTATTTCCATGAAAATTCGTCGAAAATCTTCAGCACGTTTTTGTTGTATTTGGTGGCTAATTTTGAGAAAGTTTCTTCGTATTTTTTGAGGAAACTGCTGACACTCATTATTAACCCATAATAGTCGTCTTTAAGGAGGGAAGACTGACTGAAGGCGTTTCTGATCGCGCTATCCAATAATTGGAAGAAGTTTGGGTAAAGTATGTTTAAAGTTTTCTTTAAATTCACAGTAAATCTCCTTAATTTCTTTTTCGAAATGTGCTACATCAACTTTTGCTAAACTTTCTTTCCTAAAATTATCGAGCTTTGAAGAGTATCCTCTAATGATACCTTTAAGCTTCTCCTCCCAACAGCATACTTTAAATGCCTAAAAACGTCTCATATGTCGGCATCCGAATAAGAACAGCTTTATGACCTTCTCCACGTCTTTTTTGTAATACTCTTCTTAAAGCTCGACGTTCGAGATATAGACTGGACAGAGTATTCCATAACGTTTAAGCCTATCCCAAAAGAAGCAACCGCACGGTATTCTTTGATGATGAAATCGTAGCCGCGTTGCCAAGATGGCTTAAAGTCAGAGAGAATCTTAACCCACCTACAAACGTGCTCTTCATAAGCTACGAAAGCCTAAGGAGGCTGGACAGAAATGGCCTATAAAAAGCCATAGTAAAGTACGCAAAGCGCCTAGGCTTCCAGAACTTGAACTCATCAAGAGTAAGGTATTTTTCTCATCATCGCAAACTCAGTCCCTTTTCTCTTTTCTAGAGATGCCATAATCATCATTTTCATCGTGAAGGTTGGAAGGCTAAAGGGGGGAAGGAAGGGAAGAACATAAATGCGGTTGGAAAAATAATTATTGACAAGGGTGAAGCTTTGTCAACGGGATTCGAAAGAATAGGCAGGGATCCCGAACTCCAAGATCATTGGATACGGAGGCTTATAGCCTTCATCATCGACAGTATTATCATAAGCATATGCGCCTTAATAGTTATTGGAATAATATCGATCCCTTTTCTTTTATTTTCTTTAGCTGTAGGCTTGCCATGGTCCGCTTTTAACCCTTTCTCCTTTCCGTTTTTTACCGGATTCTTAAGCATCGTATACTTCAGTTTCCTTGAAGCCTATTACGGAACCACCTTTGGAAAGAGAGTAATGAATCTGAAAATTAAGAGGACTGATGGGAAAAAACCTCCCCTAAATTCGGCCTTCCTTAGAAACGTGAGCAAGATCTACTGGATTCTCGTTCTTTTGGATACGATTCTTGGTCTAGCAACTTCTGGAGATCCCCATCAAAAACTATCAGATCGTATTGCGGGAACAACGGTTGTTTCTGCAGGAGTTTCTCCATTGAAATCTAGAAGGGCTAAGGGAGCGGCTATAAACCTTTGTTCCCAATGCGGTAGGGAAGTGCCTTCAGAAGCCCTATACTGTCCCCATTGCGGAAAAAAGAGGGAAGGGACGGAATGAATAACGGCCTCCAACTTTCTTTTTAACGGCTTAGCCTTCCTAGCGCCAAGACGAATGCCCTCACAACCAGAGATACGCCTATGAGCATGATCAAGGTAGCCCAAAAAATGAACCATGTAACCAATGTTGCGAACTCGTTTAGAAGGTTGCGTGTGAGAAAGCTGGCTCCCAACCAGAAGATAACGTTTGATAGGGTTTCGGCCTTTTTCTCTAAAGGCGAACGAAGGGCAAATCTGAGGGCAAGAATCGCTATCTGAAATAGCCCAAGAGCAAAGCTGAACGATTCTGAGGCTGAGTAAACTTTAATGTGGCGATTTGGATGGGCAGGGGCAAGCAAAGAAACGTTCAGGTTTGGAACCTTAGTAATTTTGAAGTCCATGAAGAATTCTATAATGCCATCGATGAGATTTGGAATTAATAGAAAAATCATTCCGAGCATGATTAGGAAAAATCCTGCGGAAATGGCGCTTATAGCACCTTCAGCAACTTCAGGACCCTTTTTCAAATATATCTGGTATTCTAGTACCTAGTATAGGATATAACTTTTTTACTTGCAATGAAAATTATTGCCCATGGTATACTGCTCAAAATGCGGTGCCAAAGTAGGCGAAGAAATGGCTTTTTGTCCCTTTTGTGGAGCGCCATTAAAGTCGGTCAGGGCTGAAGCTGAAGCTCCCGTTTCCATGCCTTCTAAGGCAGAGAAGGCTGAGAAGGGGGAGAAAGAGGAAAAGGGGGAGAAGGCTGAGAAGCATGAGAAGCGAGAAGTTGGGATAATAGGTCCCTTAGTTGGCGGCTTAATCTTGATATGTATAGGCTTAATCAACTATCTTCAAATCATCGGTGTTTTTGAGGCGAGGCTCGCAGGAGCCATTTTCCTCATCATCCTTGGAGTCATAATAATCATCGCTGGAGTTTATGCATATGTTACGGCGAAGAAAAGGCATCCTAAGGTTTAGAGGAACCATCCTAAGAAGAGCCTGTATAGCCTATGCTCTATAAGGGTTGAAGCCTTGTTTCTTCCAATAACACGAAAATAGTTTTTTCCAGCAGCCTCGATGAGGTCTCCGATGTCGTATCTTGGAAAAATGCAGGTTGAAACTATCAGTCTTCCCCACTCGCCTCTCTTCAGTTCATGGAGCATCTTTACACCTTTGCCTGTGGCAACTTCGAAGAAGTATTTATCATAGTTTGGCGTAACGTACGGCAACTCATCGATTTGTTGAGCAAAAACGCCTTCCGTGGCGCTATATATCTCAACCACCGGAATCTTCCCATAGTATTTCTGGAGTACGGGCGCGTACTTGAAGGGTATTTTCCTTACGCTTGTACAGAAGAGGGCTCGAAAATTCCACAGTTGTCTAGGAGTTTTTCCATATTTGCGCTTCACGTATTTTGCAAAGGAAAGGATAACGGGCGTCACTCCCATAGCAGCCTTCACATCTTCTTTTATCGCCTTTTTGTAGGCCAGTTCAAATCTTCTTTCCCAATCCGGCTTTGCGATGCCCGGTCCTAACGCATCGATTTCCTCTTGTCTAGGAATGAGGCTAACATCCTTCAATGCGGGATTAAGCCTTGCATAGGTTCCAGAGCTGTATCCATAGGTTGCCGATATTCCATCTCTGGAGATTTTATGGACGGAAGATGGGAAGTTGAGGTTTAGGATCCTTCCAGAAAGGAGCTCAAAATCCCCCTTTCTAAAGGCATGGTTTATCAGCGCCCTGGCTCCGCAGGTAAAAATTTGCTCTAGATGAGTCTTGGTAGCAGGCAAGACTTTCGCAACGCCCGTAGATCCTCTAGTCATAACCCAACAAAGGAGGGGTTCAGGTAAAAAGGCAGAGTAATTTCCTTCCCTAACCTCTGCCAAGTAGGGATTGAGCCCTCGATAATTTATGATGGGAAAGTGCGACCTGAAATCGATTTCCTCTTTAATTTCAGAGGCATTATGCCTTTTTCCATAATGGGTTTTTTCGTACCCTTTGACTAGATCTTGAAGAACCCGCCTTTGGGTTTCCTGAGGGTCTTCTAACGACTTGTACCAAGGGCTAAGGATACTTTGGAAAATTTCGAGGTCTTCTTGGCATGGCTCCATTCTTGGCACTGATAATAAGATTTATCAGTTCCTTATAGGTTTCGCGTTTCGGAACAGATTCGCTAAATCCGTAAGAACCTTTTGAATGAGGGGCAAGGATGAAGTCTTATGATGAAAAAGAGGGTGTGTTTCTGGGTGAATCGATATGCAATGGCCTCGTCCATGATTACTTCTGTGGCAGCGATCGATGCCATTTTTCTTGATGTATAAGGCTTCTGATAGCGATTGTCGATCCTTGCCTTCCTTTTCATTTTAAGAACCATTCGAGGTTTCTTCAAGGAAGAAGTGAGGCATCTCGGGATTTCCAGTCGTCATACTGGATTTTCATGATGCCTTATTCCGCATCAGCTTCCTTCACCCTTTCCGAAATCTTCTTGCCTAAATCTACGATTCGCTTAAGGTCATCATCCGTTGCAGGACCGTTGACTTCAACGGAGCCAAGGACTTCAAAGTTCAGGGTTCCAAGAATCTCTTCCATCTGCTTCACAGAGGCGGCTCCCCAACCATAGGAGCCAAGAAAGGCTAGGAACTTCGATGGGGGCTTCAAGGCCTTTATCAGGCTCGCGGCATAGGCGGCCAAAGGATGGGTGCCTCCTAAAACTGTAGGAGCTGCAAGGATTACGGCTCTAGAATCTACAAGGTCTCCGGCCAAATCTCCAAGGTCAGCCGTTGTAAGGTTATGGAGGGCTACTTGCAATCCCTCCGATGCCAAGGTTTCGGTTAAGATTGTAACCATGGCTTCAGTGCTTCCCCACATGCTTACATAGGCTAAGGTAGCCTTCCGTAAAGTCTTTCCGCTCGTCCATTTTTCGTAGGCTTCCAAGATCCTTTCAGGCCTCCTGATAATCGGTCCGTGGCTTGGGGCGATAATCCTTATATTAAGGCTTCTAATCTTCTCCATGGCCCTCTTAGCCATGGGACGGAAGGGCATCATAATCTCCCCAAAGTACCTTCTAGCCTGATAGACCAAGTCCTCAACCTCATCATCGTAAATGGGCTCGGCGATATGGGAGCCAAAAAAGTCGCAGGGGAAGAGAATTCCTTCCTCAGGAAGATAGGAAAACATCGTCTCTGGCCAATGGAGCATGGGAGCCTCTATGAAATTGAGTCTTCTATCCCCAAGGTCAATGACATCCTGATCCGAAACGATGAGCATTCTTTCGCTAGGGACACCATAAAAAACGTGGGCCATCCTAGCGCCCCTCTTACTCACGACGAGCCTTGCCTTATCGCCCAGCCCTAGAATGTAGGGGATCGATCCCGCATGGTCTGGCTCAGCATGATTCATGATGACATAATCCAAATCCCTTGGATCCATGACCTTACGAATCTTATCCTCGAGGACCTTCTCAAAACCGGGATTGACAGTATCGATAAGGACCTTCTTCTGGCTTCCTACGATCAGGTAAGCGTTATAGGACGTACCCCTAGGAAGGGGAATGAGGGCGTCGAAGAGCCTCCGATTCCTATCCTTAACGCCGACCCAGTATACTCCCCTCTCAAATTCAAGGATGTTACGCCAAGCCATACTTCATCCTTTAAAGATATCAGAAATCCCGATAAAAATAAGATCGTAAAGCATAGCCTAGCAGCTTAGTCCTTTCATACCCAAAGTTAGGAAGAGGAAAGGAAAAGCGATCTTTTCCTTACCCTTCATCGATTTCAAGGAAACAAAATCAAGCCTTTATGCTACTTTTCATGCTTAGAAATCGAAATGACATATTTAACGATGGCATCGGCGATGGAAAAGCCCGTCACACTCTGGAGGCCCCTCCAATCAGGCTGGCTATTCACTTCGTTTATAAGCCATTTCTTCTGCCGAGTTTCGAGGATGTCCACACCGGCGATGTGACAACCCAAGACCTTTGCCGCTTTTATGGCGAGTTCCTCGCATTGTTTAGGTAGGCTTAAGGATGCGGGTATTGCTCCTTGGGCTATGTTTGTCTTCCATCCTCCAGCAACCCTACGCATGCTGGCTATGACCCTTTCTCCTAGGACGAAGGCCCTGATGTCCCATGTCCCGTGCTCAACGAACTCCTGAAGATAGATCACATGCCTGAAGTACTTCAAGCTACGGCATATCCTTAGGAGGACATCCCTATCCTTTATGCGAGCTACGCCTACTCCTCTGGAACCGAAGATGGGCTTGAGAACCACATCCCTTCCCAAGGCATCGAAGGCTTCTAAGGCTTTCCTTGGATCCTCCGTAGCGAAGGTCTTTGGAACGGGAAGGCCTGCGCTATCCAAGAGGGCTAGAGCTCTATACTTATCGGCCGCTTTTTCTATTGCTAAAGGAGGGTTTACGACTAGGGTTCCAAGGTCCTCGATCCTATGTAGTAGGTCGAGCCTGAAGAAGATCTCCTCAGCAGAGCCTCCGCTGATGGGTCTGACGATGATGGCAACGAAGTCCGAGTCTATGGAAGTCCCCATCGCCTCTACAGGCGCCTTTTCTGAAAAGGCTACTCCAGACCCAATGTCCGAAAAGCTAAAGCAGAAGGGCTTGAGGCCAAACCTAACAGCAGCCTGTTTCAGTTGTAGTGAACACCAAGACCTCTCGTTTCTTGTTAGAATTCCCAACTTCATGGCCAAGGTTGACCTATGCACCTACTTTGAGGATTAACTCCCATCTCGACGAATACTACTATTTCTTAACGCTTCTCTTCAACAATGAATAGAAAAAGGCGGATAAAAAGGAATGGGGAAGCGATGGCGGCGGCATCCCCCGAGGTGGCCGCCATCCAGGCCGCGGTTTTCCAAGCCCTTCCTTGGCCCCGTTGCCCCACAAACGTTGGAATGTCTGCCTTAGGGTTGCTCCGTTCCCGGCCTAGCCCGGTTCGGCAGTTAGGGAGATCGACACCTCCCTTCGGAGATGCCCCCTCCTCCACCCAACCCTGTGGGACGAGGCCTCATGGTCCGAGGCTCAGGGCCTACGGCCCTTCAAGTCGGCGCCCCCGTAGGTTAACGGACCCCCGCTTGTAGCCCTTTTCGGGTATAGGGCAGGGCTAGCTCCCCGGTCCAACCCGCCGCCATAAGGATAATCGTATGGGTAAAATAAAGGCTTTTTATACCTCAGAAGTTCTCTACCGTAGTTTAATTGCGTATGCCTTCTTAAGGTTGGCAGAAAGGGTATATAGCGTTGGGAAGTACTAAGAAAGGAAAAGGTCGAAGAATTATTATACTTTAAAACTCTCAGCACGATTTTTATTCCCTAATAATTTATTTTATAAAATTATGAAGCTCGGTGGTGGGTTGTGAAGGTATTCATTATGACGGATCTCGAGGGGGCGTCTGGAGTAGCGGGACATTGGTCCGACATCGACTTTGGTGGAAAAGACTATGAGGCTGCTAGGAGGCTCCTAACAGGTGATGTTAACGCGGCTATTGAGGGTGCTCTCGAGGCTGGTGCCGAGGAAGTCGTCGTTCTGGATGGCCATGGCGGTGCCTTAACCATTCTAATAGAAGCCCTAAATCCAAGGGCCCAGTTGATAAGAGGTCGAAGAATTCTAGAACTCGAAGGCTTAGATGAGAGCTTTAACTTGATGTTCGCCATAGGCGCCCATTCTATGGCTGGTACTCCCGATGGGCTTTTGACGCATACCCTATCAACAACCATCGATAATATTTGGTTGAACGATATTTTGATCGGAGAGATAGGTCTTTGGGCGGCTCTGGCCGGGGATTACCATGTTCCATTGGCTTTGGTAACAGGCGATTATGCAGCTGTACGTGAAGCCCAGAATCTTTTGAGGAACGTATGCGCGGTTCCTGTTAAGAGGGCGACAAGTAGATTCGCAGCAAAGTGTCTAAATCCGAAAGTTTCCCAAAAGCTAATTAAGGAGGCTGCCTTCGAAGCGACGAGAAAAGCTAGAGAATTTACTCCGTTTCAACCTGAAAAACCGATGGAGCTCAAAGTAGAGTTTCATGACAGTGAAAGGGCTGAACAAATCTCCCATAGAAAAGGCGTTATGAGAATAAACGGAAGGACTCTATCAGCCAAGGGTATGACTATGCTTGAAGTCTATTTGCTTCTACTACGATAGTTAAACCCTAACTTGCAAGAAATTTTCAAATCCAAATTAATAAAAAATATATTTTTACATTGAAATTTGAAGAATAAATTTGATTGAACCACAGTTATATACGGCATTAAGGTTCTAAAGAGACATATGCCTAAGGAAAGAAGCTTCCACCATGATGTTTCTATCCGATAAAATAAAATAATAGAGGAATCCAATACTCCACTTTCACTTACTCCGTAGGATCCAACGGATCTTCAATTAAGCTAAGTTTTCGTTCTTCGCCTTCCTAGCTTAAAGCCTCTATGGAATTAAAAAAACACTAAGATATGGATCCTAACCGAAATGCTTTGCATCTTTAAGCCATCGATTCCGATAAAGTAAAGAGCTGAAAACTCCGTATCGAGGATTTCAAAATCTTTTTATAAAGATCGTAAGCCAATAAATAGATTTACTATGAAAGGAAGTATTCCTTTAGATAAAGAAAAATCCTCCATTCATAGTTTCTCTGAGCCTAATCCCAAGGAAATTCTTGAAACTCCCATAAAGCACTTTGATGCTTTCTTTGTACATTCTGTTAGCGATGCCCTCAAAGCCTTCGGCCAAACCTCTTTCCAAAGCCGAGGCCTCGCCCATTGCCTTGATGTCCTTTTGGAAATGCTGAAGGACCCTGAAAGACCTACGGTCTTCATGGGCCTCGCAGGGGCCATGGTTCCAGCTGGAATGAGGAAGGTCGTAAAGGATTTTATCGAGCTCCATATCATCGATGTCCTCGTTTCGACAGGCGCTAATCTTTCTCATGACCTTCTGGAGTCCTTGGGCTATCATCATTACCTGCCAAAAGGGGCGATGTCGGATGAGGAGCTCCTAAAGCTCGGGATCGATAGGATATACGATACCTACGTTTCGGAAAAGGATTTCCTGGAGGCTGATAGGTTTGTCATGGAATTCGCCGATGCTTTGGAACCCCGTTCCTACTCAACGAGGGAGTTCTTGGAACTTCTAGGAAAAGCCCTAAAGGATAGGGATTCCATCCTCGCCACGGCTGCTAGGGAGGGTGTCCCAATATTTTGCCCAGCCCTCAACGATAGCTCCATAGGCATGGCCTTAGCAGCCCTAAGGCTAAGGCAAGAAGGAAGCGGGAAGGGGAGGAAGCCTATCATCCTTGACCCTATAAAGGATAATATCGAGATCCTCCGAATAAAGCTAAGAGCACCCAAGACGGGAGCTATCTACGTAGGCGGAGGAGTCCCGAAAAACTATATACAGCAATTGAAGATTGCAGGCTCTATCGCCGGAGAGGAGGTGAAGGGCCACGAATACGCCATCCAGATCACGACCGACGATCCAAAATGGGGAGGCCTTTCTGGTTGTACCCTTGAAGAGGCCGTTTCATGGGGGAAGATTTCCCTTGGTGCCCGATATGCAACCGTCTATCTTGATGCCACCATAGGGCTTCCTTTACTCCTAAGGGCTCTCATCGAGCTGAAGGATCAGTGGTGGCCTCGAAGACCCTTAAAGCTCCTCTAAAACCACAATAAGGTTCCAGAGGCTATAAGATGCGCTACCAAAGGCTAAGAATTTAAGGACAAAAAAGCTATAAATCCATAAAAAAGGTGGAATTTTTATGGAAGGAAAAAAGCGCCTGGCAATAGGCGTCGATATCGGAGCTACGAACCTTAGGGTAGCCTTAGGGACCCAAGAAGGACGGATCCTTGCCAAGCTGATAGAGCCTACGAACATAAGGGGAGGGGCAGAAGGCGTTAGTCTCCAAATAGGGATGATGATTAGGAAAATCCTAGGGTCAGAAGTAAGCACCAAGGATCTGAAGGGTATAGGCATAGGCTCAACGGGTCCAATGGATCTTAAGAGGGGAGCTGTTGTGAAAGCAAGTAACCTTCCTTGGGATTTCATACCCCTCGTAGAGCCTCTTCAGGAAGCCTTTGGAATACCTGTAAGGCTCCTGAACGATTGTGCCGCGGCGGTTCTCGGTGAGAAGGTCTTCGGATCAGGTATCGGAACTCAAAACCTCCTTTACATAACCCTAAGCACGGGCATAGGAGCTGGTGTCTTCATCGATGGAAGGCTCATCATGGGAAAGGATGGAAATGCCCATGAAGTGGGGCACTTCACCATAGATTTCGAGGGGAGGCTCCTTTGTGGCTGCGGGAGGCGTGGCCATTGGGAAGCCTACTGCTCAGGAAGGAACATCCCAAGATATGTGAAGTACCTCATCGATGAGGCTAAGGAGTTCAGGGCTGAGGAAAGGGCTGGAAGCCTTCTCTTGGCGGAAGCCCGCAGCGAGCGCCTCACTACGGAGGGGCTTTTTAATCTGGCTAAGGCTGGAGATTCCATGGCATTGAAGATCGTTGAGCGACTAGGAATGCTCAACGCCATAGGTTTTGCGGATGCCATCAACGCTTACGATCCTGAGCTCATAACGGTCGGCGGCCCTATAGCCCTCAGGAACGAGGAACTCATCCTTCCTCCTATTAGGAAGCTTGTGGGAAACCATACGGTAAACAGGGTTCCAGAGATAGAGCTTACAAGGCTAGGAGAAGATGTAGGGCTTTATGGAGCCATAGCCCTTAACTTCCTCGAGGATTGATGAATAAGCCTTTAAGGATGCCATGGAACTTCGTTAGGAATCCAAGGTTAATTTAGGTAATATCTTCAGCGTGCATCGGTTGGGATTAGGATGATGGAAAGACCCAAAACCTTCGGAAACCTTCTTACGGAGGTAGTCCGAAAGAGGCTTTGCGTCTACTGTGGAGCATGCATAGCCACATGTCCCGTAGGAATCATCATGCCTGGCGGGGAAGAGCCTATTCTTAAGGGTGCTTGCATAGCATGTCAACTATGCTATTACCAATGTCCCAGAACCCCCGATCTAATCCCCTTTCCCGTGGAGGAATTCGAGAAATTCGTATTCGGAAGGTCTAGGGAAGCTTCTGGAATCGAAGCCCTCATAGGCGTACATAGATCCATCTATGCCGCTAGAATAGTAGATGAGGGAATTAGGCATCGATGTCAAGACGGTGGAGCGGTTACGGCCTTAACCATGCAAGCCCTTCGATCAGGGACCTTCGATGCCGTCGTAGCGACGGTTATTGATCCATCAAAACCATGGAAGCCCCTTCCAAAGGTTTTCACGGATCCGAAGGGACTTGAGGAGGCTTCAGGGACTAAGTATAGCCTTGGTCCCCTCATCGCGGGCTTAGGCTCAGCCCATTTCGAGTTTTCAAGGCGAAGGGTCCTCCTCGTAGGCGTTCCATGCGAAGTCCAAGCCCTTAGGCGTATGCAGTTTAATCCCTTCTCAAGCCACAAGATTTCTGAAGCCTTAGCCGCCGTCATAGGACTCTTCTGTGCCGAAAGCTTTTGGCTAGATAGACTTATGGCATACTTCCAAGGGAAGGGCATAGAGCCCTCGAAGATAACTCGCTTCGCCATAAAGAAGGGAAGGTTCATGGTCTACGAAGGAAGTAAGGAAGTCCTCTCGGAGCCCATAAAGGCGATGGAAGCCTTTACTCGAGACTCTTGTAAGGTATGCCAGGACTTTACAGCCGAGTTGGCGGATGTTTCGGTTGGAGGCGTAGGGGTTCCAGATGGCTGGAGCCTCGTCATCACTAGAAGCGATAGAGGCGAAGAACTCGTCAAGGAAGCCATCAAGGCAGGGATTATGGAAGCTATGGCGATCTCAGAGGAATCCGAGGAGCTCGAGTCGGTATTGAGGCTTGCTAAACAGAAAAGGGAGCGGGGGAGAAAGGTTTAAGAGAAAAGTCACAAGTCCTTTTTCAGTCCAAAGCGGCCGCCGTAACGTAGGGGAGCCTGCCTGGCTTCGCGGAACTTGGTAGCGTACAGACGCCTTAGGCGGTATAAGCCTGTGGAGCCTGGAGGCCGGGTTCAAATCCCGGCGGCGGCCTCCTACTAAAGGTTAAAAGAAAGATCATCTTTATGATTTTATTCGTGGGGTACCAAGCTGCTGTTAGCGATATTTATAATTAGCTGATCAATTTTATTCTTCTAGGCGAGGGGGAATCTTAGCTATACAGTTAAGATTTATATATTAGCAATGAGTATATAATAGCTATGAATATTTTTTTGAGGCACCGGAATTATGGGTGAATTAGCAATTTTCATGGATAATATTGTGAAAAGGTTCGAGGATATAATAGCAGTTGATGGCATTAGTTTAAATGTTAATAAGGGGGAACTTTTTGGTTTACTTGGCCCGAATGGCGCAGGAAAGACTACAACTGTAAATATTCTTTGCGGTCTTTTAAAACCGAGTAGCGGTTATGCCATCGTAGGCGGTTATGATATACAAAAAGAGAGTGTGAAAGTGAAAGAGATTATAGGCACTTGTCCCCAAGAGTCTGCCATCTACCCATATTTAACAGGCGAAGAAAATATAGACTTATTTGGAAATCTGTATGCTCTTGATAAAAATATGTTAAAGAAAAGAAAAGAAATGTTTCTCGAAAGGATGGGTCTTTCTCAAGATGCAAAAAGAAGAGTTAACAAATATAGCGGTGGCATGAAACGAAGGTTAAGTATTATTCTAGCACTAATTCACGATCCTCAAATTATTTTTCTTGATGAACCCACTGTTGGAATGGATCCCCAGTCTCGCCGTGCAGTCTGGGATTTTATGAGAGAACTAAAAAACGAGGGAAAAACCATCTTTTTGACTACTCATTATATGGAGGAAGCTGAGGATCTTTGTAACCGCGTCGGCATAATCGACCATGGGAAGCTTATAGCCCTTGATACCCCTAGAGAATTAATTGTAAATAACAAAGTTACGAACTTAGAAGAGGTTTTCATCAAATTTACGGGGCGTAAAATAAGGGAGGAAATATAAAATGAAGCTTCAGCGAGTTACAGCTTTAATCAATAAAGAATTAAAGAAGACATTTAGGGAATCAGCTGTACTTTTTATGATATTCATTTTCCCAGTAGTTTTTGTATTGACTTTCGGAACGGCGTTTGGTGGCTTAGGAGACACGCAGCCCATCTATTCTATAGGTATAGTCAATTTTGATCGAGTAAACATATCAAACTTAACGCACTCTTTTCTTGAAGCATTATCCGCTAAAAAAGTACTGAGCATTCAAGTTTACATTGATAATCAAACTGCTCAAACCGACTTATCTCAGGGCAAGATTCAAGCAATTGTAGTTATCCCCCAGGAGTTTAGTCAAAGTCTGTTTTCTTATCGAAAAACACCCAAAGACCCAACGAAATGGGTAAATGCGACCATTTCCCTTTACTTAGACAAAGGCTCCATCGTTGCAACTCAAGTCATACCACCCATAATTCATGAGATTCTAATAACGTTTATAGATCAAAATTGGCAGGCCCCTTCAATGCCGATAATGCTTCAAATTACATCATTAATAGAGACGAAAAAGACATCTTCCTTTGAATTTATGGCACCTGGCATGTTTACTTTCGCATCTATTTTCATTTTAATGATGGTTGCCCAATCTTTTACTCAAGACCGGGAGAACGGAATGCTGAGAAGAATAAACCTGACTCCAACAACTCCAACAGAGTTCATGCTAAGCCAGGTGTTATCATACATGGTCATAGCCATTATTCAGGCAGTTCTCGTCTTCATTTCAGCTTACTTTATGGGATTCAGGCCAAACGTAGGATTTCAAGTCTATGGTATGGCTTTCATCTTCGTGTTAATCTTCTCCCTATCCAATGTGGGCTTCGGCTTAATAACGGCTACTCTAGCGAAAACGTCCGATGCGGCTACCGGGATGGCCTTTCTTTTTCTTCTTCCACAACTATTTTTAGGCACCTTTGTTGGAGCTTCGCTATCCTCATATGCTCAAGTAGCCAGCAGATTTGTACCAAGTTACTACGTCACAGATGCTTTAACTTCGCTCTTCTTAAGGGAAGCCACGATCACTAGTTCAACCATACTATTTAATTTGCTAATCGTCACGGTCTCATGTGTAGTTATCTTAGCTGTAGGCATTATCCTTTACGCAAAATACTGCAAAATATAGTTTAAGTTTAAACACCAGATATAAGGAATGGATGAACTTTGATTGAACGAAATAGCCTCACTATTATTTGAGATCAAGAAGTAAGGAGGAATTGCATCCAAAATCGTATTTTATATTATTAGGGGGGTGAAACGATAAAAATACTAATCGTTTTTGAGTCGAATTATGGCAATACAAAGCTTGTAGCGGAGAAGATTATGGAGGGGGCAAAGGAAGTCGGCAGTGTGGAGGTTTTCCAAAAAGAACTCAAAGAAGTTGATGTTGATAAGATTCCTGAATACGACGTGATCCTTATTGGTTCACCGAATCATATGGGTGGACCGACGAGGGGCATTAAGGGATTCATCGACAAGCTTGGGGAGTTGGGAATGGAAGGAAAAATGTTTGCTGTGTTTGATACATACATGGGTAGAGATTTCGAGAAAGCTGTAAAAAAGATGGAGAAACGAGTGAAGGAGAGGAATAAAGGTTTCAAGCAAATAATGCCTGGCTTATCCATTAAAGTTAAGGGGATTAAGGGGCCCATCATGGAATCTGAGATTCTTAAATGCAAAGAATTTGGTAGAAATATAGCTATAGCAGTTCAGCCTAGGAGGGAATAACATAACATTGCATGAGAGAAAATATGGCGCAGGAAAAATAGATAAGAAAATTGTTTTTGTTGGTTTACTGTGGATTCTTCAATCTTTTGGAAGAATTTTCTTCGCAGTCCTCGGAACACCTGAAGGAATGGGAAAGTTTTTGGACACTCCAGTCTCCTATGCAACTTCCCTAATACTTTTTCTCATGTTTTTATCCTTGGGAGTTTTTGGACTTATCGCCACTATCGGTCTCCTAACAAAGCGAAAATGGGGCTTTTGGAGCACAATTGGAGTTAGTATTGCAACTATAGCTTTCGATTTATGGGGATTGACAATACAATCTTCAGCCGCTATTGGATTCATTATTCCTGTAATATCCATCCTAATTCTATATCCTAAGAAATCTCAACTTCTTGAAATTGATTTTTAAGAGAAATATATAGTCATAAGCTGAAGAGGGATCCTCCTGTCCACTTTTGGACAATAATGTTTCAGGCTTCTAGAATTAATCGGAAAAGGGGTTGTGATATTCTTCAACTTCGTACATTGAGAAAATGGGCTCGATCCCGATTGAATTTGCAGCCAATCCATAGAGGTAACACGCATAGATTTCCTAAAACACTTCATTAATTTTTTTCATGCGATCCTTTATCTTTTCTCTCCTCTTTAGATAATTTCAAATTCTAAGCTTTCCTTAAGAGGGCCTCAGTATTACCGGATTTTTAGGAAAAGCTAGGAAACAGCTTTTAAGTTATAAAGAAAGTAAAAACTCGAGGCTACTATGGGCGAAGGAAGCTATGAGGTTCCTACATGGGAGCTTCTCTATGAGTTATGCGTGGAGCTTGCAGATAGGATTAGGGATTCGGGTTTTCAACCAGATTTAATTATAGGAGTTGCGAGGGGTGGTTGGATACCGGCTAGGCTCCTTTCAGACTTCTTAGAGAATCCTAATGTCGCCAGCGTGAGGGTTGAGTTCTATATAGACATCGGAAGAACCTCGTCCGAGCCCATAATTACACAACCTTGTTCGGCCCCAGTAAAGGGGAGAAGGGTCCTAGTGGTCGATGATGTGGCCGACTCGGGAAGGAGCCTCAGTCTCGTAAAGGATAGTCTTCTCCGACAGGGCGCCGAGGAGATTCGGATCGCCTGCCTCTATTATAAGCCCTGGTCTATCATAAAGCCAGAATATTACATCAAAGAAACGACTTCTTGGATCATCTTTCCACATGAAGTTAAGGAAACGGCCAGGAAGCTTTGGAAAAGGATGCGGGGAGAAGGTATGGATCCCGATTCCATAGGAGAAGAGCTTATGAAGATAGGTCTAAGGCCCCTTTTGATTAGGAAGTTTGTTAGGGAATTTAGCCGTCAGGAAGGTGTAGAAGGTTGAAGGATTCCCTAAACGAAGGGAAGAAGAAAGGAAAACGTCAATAAAGGGATGGAAATGCAAGAAGAGGGCCTGAAAAGCCGCTTTGTGTTCGATAAAATACCTGAATACGACTATTATCTGGCTATATCAGCAATTTCTGACATACGAATCGATGATGTCCAGGGCTTCCTCAGGGACCTTAGGAAAGCTCTATATCCTGTTCGAGTCCAAGCCTTCGATGCCAAGAAGGTCGCTGGATGGCTACACATCTACTTCGCAACCCTTCTCGCCCTCAAGGCCTTCGAGCTGGGAATAAACGTTTCGAGGGAAATTGAGCTAGAGATTCTTACCATAGCCTCCTGCCAAAGGCAGATTGCCAAGGCCATTGAAATCCTTGGCCTAAAGGATGGGATTGTAACCGTTGCCCTACTCCTTATGGCCAAAGATGCCAAGGCTTTAGAAGCCGCTATTTCAAAACTCTATGCCTTCTATGGAGAAAGCCTTTCCCCTACTCCTCTGGCAATCTCCTCGGAGAAGCTGGAGGACTTGAAGGCTCTTTTCGAGATCTCCGATACCCAACTGGCGGCTGAGGGAGAGGCGAAAATTCCTGAAAAGGCCCTGACAAACCTCATAATAGAGAGGATGAGCCTCCAATTGGGTAGGAGATAGCTGGATTCCAAGGGAATCTTCCATCGAACCGTTTTAATCGAACCTAAGGGGGACATATGCCTCAAATTTATGTAAAAAATTAGTCTTGAAAGAAGAAGGTTCTAAGGTCTCTGTGGAAATCGGTGGTGCGAGCTTGGAATTGGACCTGAACTTCAAGGATCTTTACACAAGTCCTCCCCTCGGATTCTCCGGTTATGCTACAAACTTCGATGAGGCTCGTTATGTGATCTTTGGGATTCCCTTCGATGGAACGAGCAGCTATAGACCTGGTTCTAGGTTTGCTCCTATGGCGATAAGGGAAGCTTCCCTTAACATCGAAACCTATAGCTTCAGGACAGGCTTAGATATCGAAGACCTTCGCATCTGCGACCTTGGCGACCTTCATATCGCCGACCTTGATGAAACCCTTAGGAGGGCTTTCTCCGTAGCGAAGGAAATCTCTGCCCTCGGAAAGATTCCCTTGGCGATTGGTGGAGAGCATACGATAAGCTTTGCCACAAGTAGAGCCTTAGGAAAACCTTTGAAAATCGTAAGCTTCGATGCCCATATGGATTTGAGGGATGATTATTTAGGCGTCCGTCTATGCCATGCAACTTACAATCGTCGCCTCTGCGAAGAGCTTGGAAACGAAGCTTTAGTAGAAGTTGGCACGAGGGCTGTGTGCAAGGAGGAACTCGATTATGCCAAAAAGAATAGCATTCGGTTCATCACCTCAAGGCATATAATGGAAAAGCCAAAGGAGGCTTTGAAGGATCTGGAGAAGTCTCTAGAGGGAGCTGGGCGCATCTATGTAACCCTCGATATGGACGTTCTCGACCCGGCCTATGCCCCTGGGGTCGGAAATCCTGAGCCAGAAGGCTTATCGACATCCATCCTTTTCGAACTTCTGAAAATCGTCTGCGATGAGAGGTGCCTAGGCTTCGATCTAGTGGAGGTTACGCCCCTCTATGATAGAGGTGAGACAGCCATCCAGGCTGCTAAAATAATCTTCGAAGTCCTTTGCTACCTTGAATCCCATCGGAAGTAAGAAGCCATACGATGGATGGAGCCTATGCAATTCCTAGACCTGACTAGATTTTTCTTCACTTTAGCCATCCTATCATACGGCGCGGTATCAGACTTTAAGAAAAGGGAGGTGGCGAATGAGCTTTGGATGATCGGCCTTCCTGCAGGGCTTTTCCTTACAGCCTTAAGGCTAGCCCTTAAGTTTGAAGTAGGGACCCTTCTTATCTTTGCTACGTCAGCCCTATGTTCCTTCCTTCTGGGCTTGGTTCTCTTCTATTTAGGCTTTGCAGGAGGGGCCGATGCCAAGGCCCTTTTCTTTCTGGGGCTTTCCCTTCCCCTATATCCCGAGGAGGCCTTCAAGCCCCTTTCCCCCGTCCTACCAATCTTTCCCCTTACAGTCTTCAACAATGCGATTCTTCTAAGCCTCTGCGTTCCAGGCATGATAGCCTTAAGGAACCTATCCCAAGCCTTGAAGGGAAGTAAGGTTCTAGGGGAAGTGAAAGCTGGAACCTTGGGAAAGCTCTTCCTCCTATTTTCAAGCTATCGCGTATCGATAGCTGATCTTAGAAAAAAAAGGTATCTTAACCCTGCCGAGAAACCCCTAAAGGACGAATGTGTCATCGTAAGAAAGCCCATCTATTTCATGCCAGCCGAAAACGATCGGGAGAAACTCATCGAGGAAATCGAAATCTATGCATCAAAGGGCTTCTATGATGACGGAATCCTTGCCTCGCCAACGCTTCCCATGGTCCTCTTCCTAGCCTTAGGCCTTGTCCTTGGGATTTTTGGAGATCTAGCCTTATTCATCGCTTTGCGAATCGTAGCCCCCTGATTAATATCTGGACCTTCGGTTTCGGAATGCATGAAGGGAGAAAGAAGACGGTGGAAAGCCTATCGTGCTCAATTGTAAAGGTATCCTTTAATAAGGATTCTATAAAAAGGAAAGAGGATTCAGAATATGTCTAATCACTTTTTGAGGAATCTTTCTAAAAGATCCGGTCTGGGAGGATAGGAATCTCTGAGGGGTATTCCTGAGGCAATCATCCTTCGGATGGCTTCCTCTTTTATCTCAACCTCTTGGGCTTTTTTCGCGATTTCTTTGCCTTTTTCCTTAGGTATGCATATAACCCCATCCGAGTCGCCAAGGATAATATCTCCCGGCCTTATCTGCACACCAGCGCATGAAACTTCAAAGTTCACTCGAAATGGAACGATTACGCCACCGATATGCTCCGGTGTCGTGTTCCGGGCAAAGACAGGGAAATCAAGCTTTAATATGTATGGACTATCACGGATACCTCCATCTGTAACGACCCCAGCTGCACCCTTACATTTAAAACCGAAGGTTATACAGTCGCCGAAGACCCCTACATCGCTTCTACCAAGGGAGGCTGCAACGATAACTTCGCCGCCTTTTACGCGATCGTATGCCTCATGAACGGCGTTTCCTCTAATGTTTTCCTTGATGGCTTCTTCGTATTTTTTATATTCAATCGTCAGGGCTGGTCCAACAACCTTCATGTTTGGCAAGAGAGGTTTTACTCCTGAAAGAAGATATTTGGACCTGGATTCTCCTAGAAGACTGTAGGCCGTTGCCACGGAAGTCCTTTCCAACATCTTAAGAACTTCGCCCAAATCATCTTTGCTGATCAAATCAATTTCCTCCGTCAAACTCTTCTATAACTTCGCTATAAATTAGAATTTTAAATATTAAATTTCCTAAAAGCGCTATAAATCCTATCTAGCTATTCGCTCTCCTTTGATTTCATAGGATTCTTAGCGATCCTAGCTGCCTTATCGGCTAAAGACTGACGACCTTGGAGGGCTACACCTCGAAGGTCATCACACTGCTCGAATGATCCGTTCTACCAAGTTTACGCTTCTACAACTCCATTCTAATCATAGGATTTTTGTCAAGATCCTTATAGAAAATTTTATCCAATAAGGGTCTGAGGGCGATTAAGACTGAAGAAAGGGATAGGTTTATCATCAAGGAAAATTCTGTTAATTAAAGGCTAAGGAAATTGAATCAAAAGGGAGGCTTCTAGGTTTGGGAAAGGTGGGCAAAGGGAAGAGTTGTGATATCGAAGGCTGCCAGAACCTAGCAGAACGTTCATTGCCCTTAGAGCGAGTTGAAAAGGCTGGCATGTTAGCCAAGGAGGACGAGGGGAGGCGGGTTTACCTATGCAAGGGACACTACAAAGAATTGAAGAAGAAGCTAAAAAATGATCGAAAAGTCGAGAAATGGAAGAGGAGCTTCTAAGTTATGAATGTGTCATATTAATAAGCTATCAGAACTGAAGTATGGAGCCAAGACAGTCTTAGAGGATTGGATAGAAAAATAAGACAAAAACATTCGATTTCACATGCTATTGACTGGTTAAAAATCTGGATAGATGTCTATAGCAATGCGACTTTATTTGATGCCAAAGAATTTGAGTGAAAAACATTCTTATCGGATAGGTCTAGAAATGAAAAACAATTTAATGTAATCTAAAGAATTCTTTCTTTATTTACCATTCTCTTCTAAAAGGCTTTTAACCTCCCAAATCGCCTGGACCATGTTTCCTACCTTGGCCATGGCAACGCTGTAACCTTTAAGCCTTGAACCCTCCGGCATAAGATTCCTGAAACCGCAATCAGGAGTAAAAATGAGGACACTTCCATACCTTAGGCAGTTTATCACGAAAGCCTTAATTTCTTCAACATTCTCTACGATAGCTCTTTGGGTCGAAACGCAACCTATTGCCAAGACCTTGTCCCTTTCGGCAAGCTTCTCAGGGCTGTAAACTTCGAAATTCTCGGGACAAGAGGTGAACTCATGGCTAAGAAAGTCCAGCTTAGTGGCTAAAAGCGACTCTACCAACAGAGGAGATATTCTTCCGCAGATGTGAACTCCAGTAAAGATATTTGGCGATACCTTAACGAGAGTATCGAGGACTTCCGTTACCGTATCCGCCTTATATCCGAAGAGTATCCTTCTTCCGACGATGCTACTGAGGATAGGCTCATCTATCGAAATTGCTTGAGCTCCTTGGGAAAAGACTTTGAAGGTTTTTTGAAGAGCCTCCGTGAGACCCCAGACGAGGTCTTCTTTTATCAAAGCCGTTCCAAAGGGCGAAGGACTTTCGGAAACTTTTATGTATGAAGCCAATGTGAAGGGACCTGTAAGACAAGCTTTTAAGCCTAAGTTTGGTCTAATTCCCTCCTTTTCCAAATAATCCTTTGCCCAGAGAAAGGGTTCAACGCCCGGAGGCCTTTCTGGCTTTTCTATCTCCTTGCCTACAAGCCAAAAGGTACTACCGCGCTTTACAATACCCGTTTCTTCGGAAGCCATATCTTCAAGGAATTGCTCTCCCATATCCATAAGCTGGGGATAGTTTGGTAGGTCGACTCCGAGGCGTAAGAGATCTTTGAGGCACCGAATCCTGTTCTCAGGGGAATCCTCCAGCGGAAAACTTCCAATGGTTGATGTATAGATCGCTTTTCTTTTCCCTTTTCCTTTCCTCTCGATCGATATCCTAGTTTTTAAATCCATATAGCCATCCGACTGCCTAAACAAATTTTCCAAAGGCTAGGAGATCTTGGGCTTATTTATCCTTTAGGCACTTTCATGGTCCCATCGAAAATCCCGTTCCCATACCTAAGCCTCATCTTTTTGCGAGCTATCTTGCGTTTTTATCCCTGTCCATGGATCCTCCGCGGGGCTTCCTCCTTATGAGAAGGAATGTTACGAAAATTGTAAGGGCTACTGATGCTAGGGCCGCCATCGTAACGTCTAAATATGGCTCCAAGGCAGAAGAGGCAAACCTTCCTAGGTAAGCGCCAAGGGAAGTCGCTATGGTTTTTCCTAGAAAGAAGGCTATGAGGAACTTCAGAGGGCTGTACTTCATCAATCCGAGGGGGATGATTATGGGCTCATCGGGGATTGGGCTGGCCGCCGCCATGAAAAGGGCTAGAAGAGCCCATCTAGGAGCCTTTTTTCCATACTCCTCAAGACGCATCTTCTTCTCTTGGCTAAGAACCTTCCTTCCGAGGAAGGCCGCATAATAATGGACCGTCTTGGCTAAGGAGGCTCCCAAGGCTACCAAGACGGCAATGGCTAAGGGATGCGTAGATGGAAGGATAGCGGCTATAGCGGCAGCCAAAACTGTGTTGGAGGGGCTGAAGAAGGGAATGAGGTTGAAAGCTACTGAAACAATGAATACGCCAAAAAGCCCAGCATCCATAAGGGCTTCGATACCAATACTTATGTCAAGAGCTATTAATATCATCACCTACTTCCTTGTATAATATTCAATACGATGCTATTTCTTCCAAGCTACGAAAGCCGTTTCCAAATTAATCGGAGGGAGAAGGAATAAAAGCTTTCTTAAAATCTATATTTATTGGGCTGAGCTATGAAGTTCTGTGTGACGACCTACGCAACTCAAGGCATCATTCTACCAGAACTCCTCATCCCAAAGCTGGCAGAATGGGGCTTTGATGGAGTTGAGCTATGGGGAGGTAGGACCTTCCAACCAGGTGAGCCCCTCTGGGGTTTGGAAGGTCGTAAGGCGGATGAAATCCTCGTCCTTAAAAAGCTTGCCGATGAAAACGGTCTTGAGATTCCCGCCATTTCTACTTACTTCAAATTCACCGTGCCGGAGGCTTACCAAGAAAGTCTCAAAAATGGTCAAAGGTACTGCGATCTGGCTTCTACGCTTGGAGCCAAGATCATCCGTGTCGTTGGCGAAGGTATTCCTAGCTCGAATATGACGGAAGATCTTTGGAAAACCTTCATCTCCGGACTCAGGGATCTGGCAAACCTCGGCGAGAAGTATGGTATAACCTTCGCCCTAGAACTCCATAAGAACACTCCCCACGATACGGTCCTCGGACAGCTCCGCTGTATATGGCAGACGAACAGCCCTTTTATCCGTAGCCTCTACCAGCCAACAACGCTAATTGAAACCGATTCTGAAGTGGATGTACTATGGGCTTTGGATAAGCTTTACCCATACATCGTTCATGTCCATATCGCATCCTCCATCCCCTTCAAGGATGGAGTCTTGGCTTCTAGGGGAAAAGGAAGACATGTCCACTGGTCACAGATCTTTGAAGAGCTAAGAAATCGGGGCTATAGGGGCTATGTCTCCATCGAGGGCATTCCCGGAAGGCGTCTGGAAGCTTTAGGAGATACGATCCAATGGCTTAGGTCCTTCCTCTAAAATGGAAAATTAAACGAAATTAAAGGAAGTAAGGGAAGGGAAGGAAAGGAAAAGGAAAAGGAAAGTTGCTCTATCCTTAGTTTTCGATTTTTCCTTTGATTTTATATAGCCCATGAGGGGTTCGATTTTCGTTTAAGTTCCATGAACTCCTCCAAGACCTTAATATCCTCAGGGTTTAGTAGGCTAAGGAACCTTTCCTTCAAGGCTTTCGCATGCCTCTCAGGTATGTTAACATAAAGAATGTCATTCTCTTCGATGTGCCTTCCCACTATGGGCCCTTCCAAGGATATGGCAACTTCCATGCCCTTAAAAGCCTCGCTTATCGCCTTTCCCTTATCTTGGATCTGAAGAATCATTCCAACCTCTTTTCCGTCGCTCTTTACCATGGTATTCCTAGGCATTATCCTTCCTCCTAGAACCTCAACTCCGACTATGGCAGGCTTACTCCTTCTGAAAACAAAGCCTGGAAGAATCCTTATCTTTCCAGGAAAGGTTAGGTCCTTTAAAGCCTCCCTAAGCCTCTCCTCCTCCTTCTTTCGCATCCATTCGAGATAATCTTCTATGAGCTGATACAGGATCTCCCTCCTGAAGATATCGACCTCCCCCATGGCTTCCTCCAAGGCATCTGGCAGAACCTTCACGTTGAAGGCTAAGATGACCCCATAGTTCGGCTGGGACCTTCTAACGACCTTAGCCTCAACCACATCCCTCTTGGAAACATCCCCTATATCGGCCATTCGAACGGGAATTCCCTTTGCTTCGAGCTCTGCCTTTAAGGCTTCAAGGCTTCCTAGGGTATCTGCCTTAAGGATGACACCAAGCTTATCAGTAACGATCCGAAACTCTCCGATCTCATCAAGGATAGCCTTGGCATACTTCTCAGGATTATCCTCATTAGGAACGGCGTATATAGGGGAGCCAGAAAGGGCATCCTCAAGCCCTTGAGCAACGATCTTCACACCGGCAGCCGCTGAAACCTCACCTACGGGAACAAAGGCTTCTGTAGGAGCCCTCATCTCTTGGAGGGGCTTAGGCAAGAGGAGGGCTCTAACCTTCGTCGATATGGGCTTTTCCTTTCCTGCCAAGACGATCGTATCGCCTTGCCTTAAGATCCCGTCGAAGATTATGGCGTTTAAAGTCGTTCCGAGTCCTGGCTCCTCCTTAACCTCCAAAACGGTTCCCTTGGCAGGACCTTTGGAAACCTCAAGGCGCTGCTGCATATACTGCTGCGTAAGACCTATGAGGACGAGGAGGAGTTCTGGGATGCCTTCCCCCGTCCTCGCACTCACAGGAACGATGGCGACGGTCTTCGTGAAGTCCCTTATCCGATCGAAGCGATCGACGTTGAAGCCAAGCCTGGATAGGCTTCCGATGATCGTGTAAAGCTTCTCTTCAAGTTCCCTTCTAACCTCTTCCTCCTGCTTTCCAATGGATTCCATGCATGGGCTGTTCGGAAAGGGGCGCCATCCTGGGATGAGGTCTATCTTGTTGGCAGCTACTAAGAAGGGAGTTTTTCGAGTTCTTAAAACCTCTATGGACTCAATGGTCTGCTCCTCAACCCCTTTAATGATGTCGATGACGAGGATGGCAATGTCTGCCACGGAGCCTCCCCTTTGCCTGAGGTTGTAGAAAGCCCTATGACCTGGAGTATCGATGACCAAGATGCCGGGGATTCTTATCTCCCATCGTCGCTTACCGATGATGGGTTCGCATATCTCCTTCAGAGTCTCGAGTGGGAAGAAGCTAGCCCCAATATGCTGGGTTTGAAACGGGCTACGTCAGCTCAGCCCGACATTTCCCCAGGCTCTTTAAGGGCAACTACCGTCCCCCGAATCTTATCCAACAGCGTAGTCTTGCCATGGTCCACCTAGCCGGGCCTTAGAGGCTCCAATGGCCTAGGACCACGACGATAGGCTGCCTAACGGACGTTTTCCTCACCTCCCCCTAGCCCCAGAGACGACTCTTTATACAAAGCGTGGCTTAAGAACCTAGCTAAAGACTGGAACTCTTTTGGATCGTAAATAATTAATCTTATGCCCAAAGAAGCGCTAATATGCTGTTAGGAAAGGTCTTTTTCTATGCGATAGCTCCTTTCGCACGTTATAGCTCCTATGATAACTCTCTGAATAAATTCGGAATTATCGGAAGGCTTTTCTTTTATATCTATGCGAGTAATAGAGGACGTTGGAAAGGGATGAAAAATGGAAAAGAGGATTATATATTTCGAGGAGCCGGGTCCCCAGAACACAGAGACAACTATTCAGGCGGCTAAGGAAAGGGCTTTAGAACTAGGAATTAGACATATAGTCGTAGCTACAACCCATGGAAGGACTGGTCTAAAGGTTGCGGAGGCCTTCAAGGATCTTGACTGCAACATCGTGGCCGTCACGATATCCCAAGGCTACGAGGCTGAAGGCTGGACCATGAAGCCTCAAGAAAGGGAAAGACTAACGGCTAAAGGCTTGAAGGTTTTCACAGGTCTCCATGCCCTTGGGGATGATGTTAACGCTGCCTTGGCCGAAGAGCTTGGAGGGAACGCTTACAACGCCATAGTAGCCCATACCTTATATCGTTTTTGCCAAGGGATGAAGGTTTGCGTTGAGGTCGTCCTCATGGCGGCGGATGCGGGTCTCATTCCCATCGATCAGGAGGTAATATCCATCGCTGGAACAGGAGAAGGTGCCGATACGGCGATCGTTGTTAAGCCTTCCTATGCTAGGAAGTTTCTTGACCTACGGATAAAAGAGATCATAGCAAAGCCTAGATAGAAGCCTTAGAGAGGTATTCAGATGAGAATCACGGACATAGAAACCTTCCTCGTAGATGCAAGTCTCCATGGATGGGCTAGGAATTGGCTTTTCGTAAGGGTGTCTACGGATGAGGGAATCTATGGTTTAGGCGAGGCCTCGGGATGGCCTGTTGTGGTAGAAAGGGCGATTCAGGACCTGAAGCCCCTCCTTATAGGGGAGGATCCCTTAGATATAGAAAGGCTTTGGCAGAAGATGTTTCTGGCCTTCATGGGTCATGGAATGACTGGCGTTGTGGGTGCAGGCGCTATAACTGGTATCGAGGTTGCCTGCTGGGATATCCTTGGGAAGGCTCTCAAGGTTCCCGTTTACAGGCTCCTTGGAGGATGTTGTCGAAGAAAAATCAGGGTTTATTCCCATGCTGGAAACGCCAAGAGAGCCTTAGAACTTGTGGAAAGGGGCTATACGGCCATAAAGACTGGCCTAGGGTCTGTGAAGGCTGTGAAGGAAATCCGGGATGCCGTAGGGGACGAAGTAGATATCTGCATCGATATGCATGGTCCTCCTTGGCTGGCACCATCCGATGCCATAAACATCGGTAAAAGACTTGAGCCCTATGACCTTCTCTTCTACGAGGATCCCGTACCTCCGGAAGACCTAGAAGCCCTTTCCGAGGTAGCTTCCAAGGTGAACATTCCTATAGCCGCAGGGGAAAGGTGGGCGACGATATATGGATTTAAAGATCTCATAGAGCGTGAGATCGTTGATGTCATTCAACCAGATATGGCAAGGGTCGGGGGCCTCATTCAGGCTAAGAAAATCTGTGGCATGGCGGAAGCCCATTTCATTTCAGTGGCCCCCCACGATGGATCAAACGGTCCTATCGCTGAAGCAGCGGCTGTGCATCTCATGGCATCTATACCTAACTTCCTCATCCTAGAGCATATAGCGGATGATGTACCATGGCGGAAGGATGTGGTGACGCCCTTGGAAGTGAAGGACGGTTACATTGAGGTTCCTGAAAAGCCAGGTTTGGGAGTTGAGCTTGATGTTCAGGAAGCACTTAAACATCCGCCCAAGAAGCCCCTACGGGAGGTTGAGCCAGGGCGCGAATACTTGTACTGGAGCCCCCGCTACGGACGTGCCAAGGAACTTAAGATTTAGTCCATTCTCCTTTTTCTTCATTCTTTCTTTTGTCTTTACAATATGTTTTCTGGAAAGTCTATGAAATCCTCAAGGACCAAAGAAGTCCCTTTCTCTCGACGATTCCCTCGCGAAGAAAGTCCTCGAGTATGCATCCAATGGAGACTCCTTGAATTCCCTGAATCCTTCCTTGAATTCCTTCGATCCTTAGGGCTTCATGTTCTTTCAGAATTTCAAGGACCTTTTCTTTCAACTCTTCGATAGCCTTGAGACTTTCATCTACATGCCTTTTGGCAGCCTCGCCTTCCAAGAAGGCTTCCCTAAACGGAGGAAATGGGTGTCCCAGAACGATGGATTGGAGGTCCTCCATCGATAATCTTCTCATAGAGCTAGAATAAGCTGAAGCGCTGTGGAATAAAAGGGGGCGCCTCTCACCCCTTCCCTGTATCGAGTCGCCAGCTATACAAAGCCCAAGGTTTCGTTCCAAAAGGCAAAGGGATCCGGGGGAATGTCCAGGCGTATGAAGAACTTCAAACTCATGGCCGCCAAGGATTAGACGATCTCCATCCTTCAATCCCTTATCCACGGATATGGCTTCGAAGGTAGGATTACCGACTCTTGGATAAATATCGGGAAACCTTCTATGGAGTTCACGATCTATAAGCCCAGGATCTTCTACGAAGCTCCTATCGGCTTCGTGAACGAGAACTTCAGCTCTGGAAAGATCCTTTAATACCTTCGCTCCTCCACAATGATCGAAGTGTCCATGGGTAAGGACGATTTGGGATATTTCCTTAGGATCCCTTCCTAGTCCTTGGAGAAAGGGTATAATCGCTTCTTGGGGGGAAGAAGGCATTCCTGCATCTATGATAGCGATAGTATCCCCTAGTAAAGCGACGACGCTAGTAAAGTAGGCTGAGAAGGGACATTTGATTAGATAAATGTCTTGAGCTATTCTCAATCGAATTCGCCCCGTTCTATAAGCTGTTCGATGTCTTCATAAGTTTTGCTAAGGAAGTCCAATTGCTTAAAATCCTACAAGGATGAGCCAAGAAGGAAGGAAGGAAACGAAGCTTAAGAAGGCATACTTGTTATTGATGCCTGATACCGCCGATGAAGAAATTTGAATGTAGGGCAAGGCGGTTAAAAATTATTAAAGCTTATATAGGATATAACAGTTGAAAAGTTAATAGAACCTTCGGATTAAGGACGGTAAGGAAGTAAGGAGCCATGACTTCGAGAGAGGAACTCCTCGATAGGATCAAGGAGATTGAAAGAAGACTAGATAAGATCGAAAGAGCTTTAAGATTAGGAGACTATGGACTTGGAGATCAAAGGTTTCAGGTCGATTTTGGTAATGTCCTAGAGCTTCCCGATAGCCTCAGGAGAACCTTCTTCGCCTTAGGAGGGCTTGGAGAGGCGACTGCAGAGGAAGTAGCCGAAAGGACGGGAAGGACAAGAAGCGTCGAAACGATTTATTTAAATCAGCTTGTAAGGATGGGCTTTCTTGCTAGGGAGCGAAAGGGAAGAAAGATATATTTTAAACAAGTGGCAAGTCTCGAAACACGATAAAAGCCAAATTATTGTAAAATTTTTTCATTATTCGTTATATTAAAATACGGGATAAGAAGAAGGGTTCATCGTATCAAGAGGCGTTCTTTATGGCTGATAAGTATCGTGTTGCCATCATAGGATGCGGCGGCATCGCAAATGCCCATGCTAGGGGTTATAAAGCCCTTGAGAATAAGGTGGAGATCGTGGCTATAGCAGATCCCGTTCCTGAGGCCCTAAAGGAGTTCGGAGAAAGATATGGTATTGAAAGGCGCTATTCAGACGCTAGGGAAATGCTCGATAAGGAGAAGCCAGATATCGTAAGCGTTTGTACATGGCATAAGCTCCATGCCCCCATGACGATCGCTGCTTGTGCCCGGAAACCAAAGGCGGTTCTATGCGAAAAGCCCATGGCAACGAACATGATGGAATGCGATGAAATGATGATCGCCGCCCAAAGAAATAACGTGAAGCTCGCCATAGGGCATCAGAGGCGCTTCAACGCCTCCTTCAACGAAGCAAAAAGGCTCATTGCAGAAGGAGCCATCGGAAAGCCAAGGCTCGTTTTCTGTAGCGGGACGAATCAAGGACTTCTGAACGACGCAACCCATTCCATAGACTTCATACGCTACATTCTGGGAGATCCAAGGGCTTTGTGGGTTATGGGAAACATCCAGCGCAAGACAGATCGCCATGAAAGATCCATAAGAATCGAAGAATGCGCTGAGGCAGTCATATACTTTGAGAATGGCACCGTAGCCATCCTCATCCAAGAGCTCCTATGGCCAAGTACCCTAAAGGGAATGGGCGCCATATTCCTAGGTTCCGATGGGGTCATGGAATGCGATGAAACGATGATTCGTCTCCTAAACTCCAAATCTTCTGGTTGGCAGATCCTAGAGCCGAAGGGAGAAGATCCCTTCATAGCCCAGGCTAGGGAGCTAATAGACTGGATAGAAGGAAGGGTCGAACATAGGGGGAAGGCTGAGAATGGTCGGGCAGCTGTAGAGATAGTCATGGCGATATACGAATCGGCTAGGATGCATGAATGCGTGAGGCTTCAATCCATAGGCTCACCGCTGGATCCTTCATGTCGCCTTGTGCATACGAGGCTCTCGCCCCTTGATTTGATGATCGATTCTGGGCATCTTCCCATCGAGCGCCCTGGGCGATACGATGTACGGGCCTTCCTCCTTAGGGGCGAAGAGATGATCGGATAAACCCTTAACGGAAAATGAATATCTCGAAGGGAGCCAGTAATAGACTCAATATCATTTTTTTGTTAATATCCTCTCATTATTCTTTATTGAGACCTGAAAAAGGTAACTCGTAAGTTTAACCCATCATCGAAACAATTCCTCTGGCTCGCTTCGCTTTAAGGGTTTCCAAATAGCTTTTGTAAGATGTGATCAGGGGTTTGGATAAAAGATTTTGATATATTTCCTGAGAACCCCGACTTTGTTCTTCTATCTGAGCCCTCTTAAGGATCTCCTCCAGATTATCTGGAGGTAAGCGCTTTGCATACTCTGATGCTAAGTAGTCCCTCCCAAAGCGAGATTTTCGAGCTATATTTTTATCCTCGCTCAAGGAAGCTCTACCAATATCTAAATATCCAAACTTTCTTAATAAAGCTTATCGCATCCATGTTTGAGATAGGTCGTAGACAAAAAATCTTAAAATCAATCCCTATAGGCCTAATTTCGGTCCGTCGATTCGTCTTATGGGTCGAAAAGAAAGCCTTTTGATATGTTTTTCGTATATCATCTTTTGAATAGACTAAGGCTTCGCTATGGGAGATAGGCGTATAATCGCAGGATACGAACGGCAACTACGGATGTTAGGGAGGCTATGCCGATTTGAGAGGCATCCTATCTGAAAAATTGCTGATATCTGGCTTCAAGAAAAATAGGAGAAAAAATCTTGGAGGCTTAATGCCTAATAATCCTCGTATTACAAAAATTTCCTCCATGCTTTTTGATCAGATTCAGGCTTCCCTTTGCCTCTTATGGAAGGAATCTTTTTGGAAACTTGGCGAGGACTGTGTAGAATGGATCGACAACATTCCCAATTCGGCATCTACCTACTTGGGATAAGAGCTGAAAGCCCTCCCAACGATCAAAGCCATAGTCCTTTACAAGCCAATTTAGGAGCTCATAATGGGCAATCTTGAAGGCTTCCATGAGAGGTTTGGAGCTTCCCGCCACCATGATCCAGTCTTCATCCTCGATCCTTGGCCATTCGATCTCCTTACCCTTCATTAAATCGATGTGAAGCCTTACTTCAGCCGTAGTTTCTAGGGCTACGCCACATATCTCCCCATCCCCTTGGGCGGCATGAACATCCCCAAATGCCAAATAGGCACCCTTTACAAATACTGGGAAGTACAGGGTAGCCCCCTCCCTTGTTTCGATGCAGTCCATGTTTCCGCCATATTCTCCAGGCGTTAGGGCTGTTTCAACCCTTCCAAACCTTGGAGCGACCCCTATGGAACCTAAAAAAGGATGGAGGGGTATCTCAACCCTTCCTAGCCTGCTCTTCGGAAGGTTTAGGATTCCTAAGTTCCTTCTAAGGTCAAGGGTCCATTCAAATAGCCTTTCCTCAAGGGGCTCGTTCAGGAGGAAGCGCTTTCCAGGCACTTCTTCTGTGAAGGAACCGAAGTTTGCCCTTATCCTCGACCATGCCATAGGCCGGTTCAGGACTATGCGTTCGATCTTTACGACTAATGCATCGCCAGGCTCGGCGCCTTCTACGTAAAAGGGTCCGACCAAGGGATTCGATGGGCAGAAGGTCGTCAAGGGACTTCTTTGCCTCGCATCCTCAGGAATCTGAATGCCCCTCGAATCGTAACCTCTGGCATCTACAGTGGGAGCCACCAAGGTGTCGCCTGGCTTTACATGGTAGGCCGGTTCGTTGGGACCGAAAGTCAAGTAGTATTTTGATGGTTGGAAGAAATGTTCCATAGCCGTCGCCATCGAATCCTTCCATATCCCCGGGATTTGCTCTAGCTTCGAGAGATCTTAAGGGCTAGAAGCGCGAGGTTACGCCCCCTTTCCTTACAAATCCTTAGATCTTCAGCGCTAGGTGTTCCAGTAGCAGCTGGTCCATAGTGCTTATCCTTTGAATCTCCCTGAATAATCATCCCATGAACCAAAAAGGCCTGGAGGATTGAGAGGAGCGTAGTTTCGGCTCCCGTTGCTGTACCTCCGGATGAAGTAAAGGCTATTCCAACTTTTCCCTCAAGTTTTCCATGAATCTTCACGCTTTCGTCTAGGAGCCTTTTCACTGGAGCCGCCAGTAGCCCATAGTACGTAGGGGAGCCAAGGGCTATGGCATCAGCGGCTGTAAGATCCTCGAGCTTCGTCTCCTCCACCCTTTTAAATTCCACCTCAACACCCTCGACTTCCTTGGCACCTTCGGCTAAAGCCTTAGCCATCTTCTCTGTGTTTCCACCCTTTGAATAGTAGGAAACTAGTACCCTAACCATATAGAATCCTCCCAGAGATAATAATAGGCACATCCTTAAAAGTCGAATGGTGAAGAAGAAAGGAAAGGTAATAAAACCTTCAAGGTTGGTAACCCTTTGAGTCTTTGGAAGCGATGAAATTCCTTGGCAACTTGAATAAAAATCACTATTCCCATGAGGGGAGCGCTCACAACGCTGATTGTATCTCTTGGGAGATCAGGGTTTATGAGGGCTGACCTTTCGGGAATTTTTAGAAAAAAATAAAAAGGCGATATGCAGATTGAAATAAGGGATTCCAAATGGAGAAACCGATTATTACGATTGATGAGTTTAACAAGCTAGACCTAAGGGTTGGAAAGGTCATTGAAGCCCAGCCCATCCCAGGTCGAACGAAGATCCTCAAGCTTAAGGTTGACATTGGAGGAGAGGTGAGACAAATGATTGCTGGAGGAGCGGAATACTATTCTCCCTCCTACTTCCTTGGAAAGCAATTTGTCGTCCTCGCCAACTTGAAGCCACGAACTATAGCCGGCGTCGAATCAAAGGGAATGCTATTGGCAGCAGCCGTTGGGGAAAAGCCCTATTGGCTCACGGTTGAGGAAACGGTTCCTCCTGGAACGAGGATCATGTGAGGCCCTCACGAAAAATTACGCAAATAAAATAAGGGAAGTTGAATGGATCCAAGGGCTTATTGATTTTTTTGTTTTGTTTTTTACTCGACCCTCCTTGCCCTCCAGGCATTGAAGGGGCACTGTCTCCAGCAATAATAGCTTCTTTTATGCGGACATCCCTTGCACTCGATGCTATCGAAGGGGCTGGGCTTCTTTCTTATGGGTCTCGGCCTTTCTTCGACACCCATGGATCTTCTAGCTCAAAATTTTTAAAACTTATAGGCTATCATAAAGCTTCCCTTTCAGAGTCCTCATGAGAGCACATCATAAGCATTGGGATTTATAGGACAAGGCGAAAAAGAAATTAGAGATAGTCTTCATGGACAAAGGTCCTTCCTCCTTTTCCCTTTCTTTCGTCAATCGAAGAAAGCGATTATCAAAATCAAAAGCGAAGGTACTATAGCAAAGCCAAGGATTTAGCTCATTTCAGAAGGTCCTTCTTTAATTCGGGATATATCGCATGATGAAAGCATCCTCGCCATCTGAGTAATAGCCCTTGGCTACTCCCTCGATTCTGAAGCCTATTTTCTCATAGAGACTTATGGCGGCTTTATTACTCCTTCGAACTTCTAGGATGATGGCTGAGACCTTCTCCTCCAAAAGGATGCTAAGGATCTTCTTCAATAGCCCTTCTCCGATTCCCTTGCGCCTTTGCTGAGGATGAACGGCTATCGATATGATGTGCCCCTCCTTCCCCCTGACCGAAGCCACCACATAACCTACAATCCTTCCTTCTAACTCGGCGACGATGAAGGTTTTGGGGCTTAAGTAAGCCAGCGTTCCTAGGTAGGAGGATGGGAAAGGCTTTCGGAAGCAAAGCCTTTCAAGGACTATTACTTCCCGTAGATCCTCAGGCTTTACGTTTCGGAGAAGGACGGAAGCCTTAGCTTTGTCGCCTTTTCCAGAGGATTCGTATGTTTCCAACTTGAACAAGGTTCGATAGACCTCCGTATAGGTTTTTATGGGTTCCAAGACCTTTTTTCCTAGGCGAAGGATTTGAGGCTCCTTCTTTGGGATAAGAAAAGAAACCACGTCAAGCTTGTTCCTGAAGTCCTCGATGACCTATGGCATCTCCTACACCTCATCAATCCAGGGGATCTTGTCTATGGAAGAACTACGAGGGAAGTCAAGGTTCGGGAGCCCACTGGGGAGGACTCAGAGGGAAAGCGGTTTCCTATGTATCTCGGAATAAGGACGAAGGAGGCAAGCCTCGACCGTCATGTTGGAAGGCTAAGGATAAGGGGCATCGTTGTCGAAGCTCCAGAACGCTTCAAATGGGTTGAGGGAGATCATCACACCCTAACTATAAAGGTTGGGGATAGTCTGGATATCATAAAGCCCAAATGGATGAGGTTCGAAATCGAAAGGCTCGAGGCATCCCTTAAAAGCCGTAGGACGAGGATCGCTGTCCTTGCCATCGACGATGAGGACTGCTGTGTAGCGATTCTTAGGGACTTCGGCTTCGATATAAAGGCTGAATGGAAGCTACATTTGCCTGGGAAGGGAAGCCCAGAAAGGAGGGAGGCTAGCCTGACAGAAGCCTTCAAGGAGATTTCCTCAAGTCTTTCCACTATTCTAGGAGATGAAACAAGGATTCTCCTTCTAGTAGGACCAGGCTTCCTGAAACAAAGGCTTGCGGAATATATTCAAAAAAACCTTCCTGGTGGAATCGGGGAGTTGAGGGTAGCCCATACAAGTATCGGGGGAATAGGAGGAGTTCATGAAGCCTTGAGATCGGGCCTCGTTACGAAGTATGTTTCGGAGGCTATGGCAATCGTTGAGACGAAGATTGTTGAAGATGCTTTAAGGAGGCTTAGCTCAGGAGGCCTGGTAACCTATGGTTATGAAGATGTCCAAAGGGCAGCTGAACTAGGAGCCGTTGAAAGCCTCCTTGTTTCCGATCGTATATTGAGGGAAGCAAGTACGGAAAGATGGGAAGGTCTCTACAATCTTCTAAGGCAGGTGGAGGAAAAGGGAGGGCGCGTCACTTTCATATCCTCAGGGCATGAGGCGGGTGAGAAGCTATGGGCCTTAGGGGGCATCCTTGCGCTCCTTAGGTTTAGGATATCTGAAGGGGACGAAGGAAGATGAAGTAAAGTAAAGTAAAGTAAAGTAAGGCTATTTCCTTGGAATAGCCAAGGAAAATAGGGAAGTTTTAT
>JAWCLV010000010.1:0-41440 GCA_038850515.1 Bathyarchaeia archaeon | reverse complement strand
TCCCAAGGCTTTCCCTTGTAGGTCGTATAGGGCCCGCATGAGGGCTGGGGCGAAGGCCTCCGGGTCCAGCTTCGGATCCAGGGGATCCCTACCAACGATGGATTCGAACTGGCGCCTAAGGAAGGAGGTATCGGTTCCCTGGATCTCCTGCTGTCCTAAGCCGAAGGTTCCATCATCCGTCCAAAGCCTGACGATGGCATCCGGGCATCCAGGATGGGTAGCCGTATTGGTCGGATAGTACTTCTTCAGGGCATCGATGGCCGGAACGCCTACGACATAAACGTCCATTCGCTCGATGATCAAGGCTTATCCTCAATCTTAAAGCCTTAGTTTGAATTTATTTATATGGTTTGGTAAGGGTTAAGTAACGTTTAAATTTCCTTGCATAAAGGTAGCTTCGATACAGGAACGAAGGCATCGGGATTCTTATGGGAATTCTTGAAAGCATAAGTCGTTCTGAGGAGGAAAGGGCCTTTGATCTCCACAAAAAGGCGATTATTATCAACGCTCTCTCTTATTTTAGCTTCAGAGATGAGCCGGGAACCTTCCAGAGATTCCAAGACTATTATCGCATCCTTGTAGAGGGCGGTATAACTTCAGTAAACCTGACGGTGGCAGTTTACGACGACCTTGGGCAGGCTTGCAGAAACATTGCCTGGGTTCTCAGGGGTATGGAGATTGTAGGCTTCGATAAGATTAAACTCATCAGGAGCCCTGAGGATGTGAAAAGGGCGAAGGAGCTTGGAGTTCCAGGAATCATCCTTGGCTTCCAGAACTCAGATCCCCTAGAGGGAGATCTAAGTCTTCTAAGCTTATTTCGAAGGATTGGTGTCATGATCATTCAGCCCACATACAGCACTAGGAGCCTTGCGGGGGATGGTTGTTTCGAGAGGACTGATGGAGGGTTAAGCCGTTTTGGGATCGAAATGATTGAGGAGATGAATCGCCTCGGTATCCTCGTAGATCTTTCCCATTGTGGCGACAAAACAACAATGGAGGCTATTGAGGCTTCGAAGGATCCTGTGGCCTTCACGCATACGACTGTAAGGGCCTTCAAACCCATGAACTGGAGAAGAGCTAAAACGGATGAAGCCATTCATGCCCTTGCAGAGAAGGGAGGTGTTATGGGAATCGTAGCCGAATCGACATTTCTTAAGGATGGTGGAGGAGCAACCCTAGAAGATTACATCGATCATATTAAATATGTCGAAAACCTTGTTGGCATCGATCATGTAGGCCTCGGACCTGATATCCAAGAGTTTCAGAGAAAGGAAAATGTTGATAGGCTTCGAGCCTTAGCTCAGAAGCGATTAGCCGAGGCGAAGGATAGGTATCCGGAGGCATGGTATCAAAGCCATACTTATTACGAAACCTTCTATGTGAAGGGTTTCGAGACGATGGCGAAGACCTTTAATGTCACGAAGGCTCTTGTAGCCTCAGGCTTCTCAGATACGGAGATATTGAAGATCCTAGGCCTAAACTTCCTGAGGCTCTTCGAGAAAGTCTGGAAGGATTAAATAATTAGGAATCGGATTAGGTAGGATGATAGGATAGTTAGGTAAGATGATAGGATTGAGTAGAGCTTTAAGCTATGCATGATTAGAATCCATACGGGTTCCTTCCTTTCCCTTTGTTTAGCCTTGAGGTATTCATGGAGGCTTGTGACGATGGTCGATTATCATATCCATACCCCTATGTGCGGCCATGCCAACGGAGAACCGATCCAATATGTCAAAGAGGCTTTAGCCAAGGGATTCAAAGAATTAGGCTTCTCGGATCATATAATACTACATGTAAACAGAAGGGAATATTCCATGCCCATCGATAAAGTCGCAGACTATGTAGCAAAGATCGAGGAAGTCATGAACATCTCATCATCCCTTGGTTGCCAGGTTCGCCTTGGCGCGGAGGTTGACTATTCTGAGGAGAAGGTCGAAGAAATCCGTGCTCTTCTTGGCAAGTATCCCTTCGACTATGTCTTAGGCTCCGTCCATTCCATAGGCGATTGGTTCTTCGATGATCCAAGATATGCCTACCGTTACGCAGAAGTGGATTTAGAATGCCTTTACAGGGATTACTTCATCCTCTTATCCAAGGCGATCGAGTCGAGACTTTTCGATGTGATAGCTCACCCGGATCTCGTGAAGAAATTCGGGTTTAAGCCAAAGGTTGAGCTTAAGGGCCTCTATGCCGAGGCTATAGAAGCCCTACGAAAAAACGACATATGTATCGAGGTCAATACCTCGGGTCTAAGGAAGCCTGTCCGGGAGATCTATCCAAGCAAGGATTTCCTAATCATGTGTCATAGGGCTGGAGTCCCTGTCACCCTCGGTTCCGATGCCCATAATCCCATGGAGGTTGGCATGGATTTTGATAAGGCTTTAGCTCTCCTGAAAGACGTGGGATACGAAGAAATCGTGCTTTTCTCAAAAAGAAAGAAAAGCTTCCTAAAGATTTCCGATTTGAAATTTCCAAGTGCAGAGGCGGAATCAATGCGGAAGGTTCATTTTCACTCTTTTTCTCAAAATTAAAACCTCCTAGAAATTTTAATTTCTATTTAGAGAACTTAGGAGGCTTCCCGCATCTAGGTCAACAATCAAGGTACAGTCTTCGTGGATTCTAAGAAAGGATGCGGGTACAGCCGGGGTTATTGGTCCCTCGATAGTAGCTTTAATGGCTTCGGCTTTTGTTGGGCCAGAAGCCAACAGAAGGATTCGACGAGCATCAAGGATTGTTCCTATGCCCATCGTAAGGGCCTTTTTCGGGACTTCTTCCAAAGATGAAAAGAAGCGGCTGTTTGCGATTCTTGTTTCATGGCTTAGTGTAACCACGCGGGTCCTCGAATCGATGGAGGAACCAGGCTCGTTAAAGGCTATGTGACCATTCCTACCTATTCCAAGGATCTGAAGATCTATGCCGCCAACAGCCTTTATTATCTCTTCGTATGCCTGGCATTCAGCTTCTAGGTCCCTCGCCATAGAATTGAGAAAATGAATGTTTTTAGGATCGATATTTATATGTCTGAAAAGCTTTTCTTCCATATAATAACGATAACTGTTGGGATGGTGGGGTGGAAGCCCGACATATTCATCTAAGTTGAAGGTTATTACATGGCTGAAGTCGATACATCCAGCTTGATACATTCGAATGAGCTCCTTATAGCATCCCTCAGGCGTTCCTCCCGTTGCCAGACCAAGGACAAAGGGCTTCTTCCTTTGAAGGGCATCTGCTATTATGGAAGATGCCTTTCGGCTTAGCTCTTCATAGTCTTTGACGATTATAACCTTCATTTCCTCGTCATACTACATATTTTAAGGATAGGAATATTAAATTAAAAGATATCTTTTCTTCCTTTCCTAAACTATCGATTAGCTTCTAACATCTAGGGGTGTGTACTACGAGGATTTTTTCAATAAAAGTTTTACAACGATCACGACCATCGCGTTTTTGTGGATGAATGTAACATCTAGGTTTCTGGCATCCCATCTAACATGGATTTCAAATCGAAAAACCGATTCGATTTACGGACATAATCGTTTGTAGGTTGTCGGTTAAATCAACCGAGATGAAGCAGATATTTGGAAGACCATTCCACGTAAAGTCTCAAAGTATTCAAATGCGGATCGAGCATTTCCTTGGCTAAGATTTGCTATCTAGGTACCTTGTCCGAATCGTTCCTTAGCCATAAACCTAAACCCTTACAAGCTCTATTCTTGAAAACTTTCGGCAACTATTTCTAAAAGCCTATTTCTTCTTGGAAAGGGATTGTCCTTGAAAAGGGGAATGCCAAGTCAAAAGTTCCTCGGGGTTTCCAACAATCTTCAAGCCTTTCTATTTTTAAACCTCTTTAACGTGGACTGATAAACTCCAAATTATCTTTGAGACCCGAAAGGAGTCTGTGCCTTTATTTCCAAGGGAAGCTTTACACTCATGATAAGGGCATCCTCTCCATCGAAGTAGTAGCCTCCGATTTTCCCGACGTCCTTAAATCCAAGCTTACTATAGAGCGACTTGGCAGCCTCGTTGCTTTTCCTGACTTCCAGAAAGCATTCCTTTGCTCCATACTCCTCTAGGTTTTTCAGACACTGGGTCAGAAGAGCAGTTCCTATTCCCCTATGCCTATACTCTGGCAGAACTGCTATAGAAATCACGTGGCCCTTCTTTACGATACTAAGGCGCTTGAAATGGGAGCTTCCATACTCAGTTCTGCACATTACATAGCCTACAACACGGCCGTCGACTTCAGCAACTAAGAAGGTCTTCGGATAATTCTCATGAACTTCTAAGAAGAAGTAGGTTCCATAATTCTCGGGAAGGCATACTCGATTTATATAGACGACGCGGTCTAGATCCTCATCTCTAAAGGTTCTTATGGTTAAGCCCTCTATTCCCCCCATCTCTCTCCCTGCAAATAAATGCAAAATGGAGGGTAGGTAAAAACTTTAAGAGTATTTTCCCTCTGATAGCCGGAAAAACCATCACATCGTCAGCCCAATAAGCAAAAATGCCCTCCTAGGAAATACCTATCCTTTCAAACCACCTTTGGCCCCTCTTTTTCCAAAGAAAGTATGACTAAAATACAATAGAAACGTCGAAAACCATTAGAGCTATAATCGCATATCGATTCCTCTTCTAAATTAAGGATTTAAAATCTAACCCTATATTCGCCCCTATCATTGAAGGTTCATAATTTGGAAGGTAATCCTTTTTAGGCTTATAAAGGGCTTAGCAAAGTAAACCATGGGAACGGTGGAAGCATATTGGGTGAATCACCAGAGGAGAAGGGCCTCTTCGAGCCTCCCTCGATAGAACTGGAGGATCTTAAGGGCATAGTAGAGAAACATTTCAAAGTTCTAGATGCCCAATTCTATGGGAACCTTCCAAGTTTTATTGTAGCTAAGGAAGGACGACTTAAGGAATCCTTCGAGCAACTCTACAAGGATTTAAAGCCCCTTGGTCTCATGCCTATCCTACGGCATGGGGTCGATGCACCGATCCTTAGGATCTATAAATTCCCCGGGAAGCCTTCTTATAGGATCCTCATAAGCCTTACACTTTTTCTCCTAACCTTGGCAGGAATCACTTGGTTCGGTTTTATGCTAACCGATTCGCCTTTATTGGATGAACTTCAACCATCCTTTCCCAGGCCAACTATGGTCGCTATGTACGTACTCTCCATGTTGGCAATCTTTGGGCTCCATGAACTAGGCCATGAGGTCGCCTGCCGAGTCAGAGGTATTAGGGCTTCTCCTCCATACTTCATACCAGGCCTTGTTGGGGGAACCTTCGGCGCCATTATCATCATAAAAGAGCCACCGGCCAATAAGGATACCCTCTTCGACATAGGATTTTCTGGTCCCCTGTTAGGCATCTTAGCCTCGATCCTCGTATCCTCCATCGGTATTATGACATCCCCATTAGTTCCGATATCCCAGATAAGGCGCATAGAAGCCCTCTATCCCGGCACAGCCTTTCAAGAGATACCAGTCCCTCTTATCTTCACGGTCCTTATGGACATCCTAAGAACTCCCCCCTCGAGCACCGAAGCCTTCAGCCTCATTCTGAATCCTATGGCCTATGCGGGTTGGATAGGTTTCATCGTGAACTTCCTGAACCTTCTACCTGCCTGGCAACTCGATGGAGGAAGGGTCTTCTCGTCCCTAATTGGCGAAAAAAGACAGAAATATATGACTTGGCTAAGCATAATCATTATGTTCGTCCTTGGCTTTTGGCCAATGGCAATTCTAATCGCCCTCCTTTCTCGAAAGACGGTTAGCATCGAATGTCTGGATGAAATCTCGGGGCTTAGTCCTACTAGGAAAGTCCTCGTAGCCTTGACGGTTCCCATTCTCATCCTAACGGCCGTGCGTCTTCCTCCCTTTGGGCTTTAGCCATCACAGGCAAAGTTGTCCTTCCATAAGGAATGACTAGGACCTTAGCCCTTCTACCGATTCCATTATAGGCTATCTCTAAGGCTTCATTCACTGTTGAAGCCCTTCGAACCTTAAAGACTTCTTGGGCGTAAAAATTCGGGAGGGATGAGACGAGGATTACCCTCCCCTTTTCCATCGCCTTGGCAAGGATATACGCCTTCTCGCAGCCAAACTCGTAGCCTTTTCGGATATTACGTTTAAGGGTTTCGAAATCCTTAAATCCCATCATCCAATCATAGAAGGTCCTGCTCCCGTAGCCTTCCCTGCACTCGGCTACCAGGATCAGAAAGCCCCCTCTCCTTAGGGCATCTAGAGAGTTCTGGATGGCTCCAACAGCTTCGCTTAAAGTTTTGTCTTTGGGGGCTCCATCTGCGGCCACGAGGACGATGTCAGCCGTAGCATCAATGGGAACCTTACGAATGGAATCCAAAGTCTTTACTCCTTCCTCAAAAACCTGTTTCACTCCGCCCCCCAAGGCCTTGATAAGGTTTCCATGCCGGTCTAGAATGAGACTAATGATGAAGTCTTGCTTTGCCATGGAATTAGCCTCCCACATCTCCGAGTCCACAGGATTACCCTCTAGAAGGCCGGGTCTCGCGTTTTCGTCCGTAAGAAGGCCAAAGCTTCCCTTTATAGTGGATAGACCAGAAATTCCGGGAAGGATGCTTGTTCTTGCGCCAAGATAACCTGCGAACTCATGGAGTTCGATGAGTCCAAGGCTCATCTTCAGATCAGCTTCCATGAAGATGCGGTTCAAAAGGACCTTCGTACCGCGCCTCGTTTCTCCTAGGAGGATGAGGTTTTCTTGATCCGTAGGGTTATGGAAAACGATTCTATAGGAAACTCCAGTATCGCTAATCGGAAGATTGGAGAGACCTCCGAAATCCTGCATCCCTTCGAAGCCTGTGGTTAAAATCAAAGTTATGTTATCCCCCCTCGCTCCGATCCTGACCAAGGAATCGACAATCACCTTTAAGCTAGTACGGAGAAGGGGCGTAGGGAGTCCGCCTTCGATGATAATAGCTATCCTTGAGCTCTGGGAGACCAGATCCGAAAGCCTCGGAGTACCCAGAGGTTTTTCTATGGCTTCTAGGATATCTATTTCTGGATTCGCTGAGGCTGAAATCCCATGGGGTTCGATCGATCCTAGAAAAAGCTCAGTTGGTATTCTAGCTACAACTTCAGTATCACCATAGGGCAACCAGACTTCAACCATAGATGCCTTCCAACCCTTCCGAGAACTTTATCCTTAATAGGTTATCCTATCCCATCCTATCAGATCGATATCCTATCATCGTTCCACTAATAATGAATATGGTTTCTTAGCCAATTAAAACCTTAAATGATCCGAACTATGCCTTTTCCATAGGTCGTAGGAAGAATAAGCTGGTCAGGTGGTAAGGTTGGCTTGGAAGGATGAAGCCCGGAGGTACGTATGTGAGGTTCTCGCTAAGCATGGAGCCCTTCAGTTTGGCATCTTTAAGCTTACGAGTGGAAAGATGAGCCCCTATTATGTTGATCTTAGAATCATTCCAAGCTTTCCCAAGGTCTTTAAGCGCATCTGCGAGATATATCTGGATCTTGCAAAAGAAACTGTAGGCTTAGATGCTTTCGACAGGATAGCGGGAATTCCTACGGCAGGAATTCCCTTCGCCTCCGTGATAGCCTACCAAGCAGAAAAGCCCTTCCTCTACATACGAGAGGAAGCGAAGCCCCATGGGAGGGAGCGATCCATCGAGGGGATTCTTATGCCCGGAGAAAGGGTTCTCATCATAGATGATCTAATAACCACGGGAAAGAGCATCCTAAGGGCGGCTAAGATTCTTAGAGGCGAGGGGGCCGTTGTTGATAACGCCCTTGTCCTTCTGGACAGGGAGGAGGGGGGATCTGTTGCCCTTTCCAAGGAGGGAATAAGACTAAGGAGCCTCATGAGCATCACAGAGGCAGCCCAAATCCTCTATGATAGGGGCATCATATCCGAGGAGAACTACAGGGCAATCTTGAGGCAGATTAAAAGGATTCCTCCCCAACTCGAACCCCAATCCAAATCCCAACCTTAGCCTTGGCTTCCTAAGCCTTCATCGAGGCCCTGATTCGTATCCTAAGGGGGCTTTGCCTTGGACTTGGCAAAAAGGGTTCCAATAAGGGAGGCAAAGGGTAAGGTTATCGTTGCAGGATTTGTCGAGGAAATAAGGGATCTGAAGAACATAAGATTCCTCGTTTTAAGAGATCGTTCAGGCACCCTGCAAATCACAGCCAAGCATGGGGAAGTCCCAGAGGAGGTCTTCAGCCAAATCCCAAGATTAACTAGGGAGAGTGTCGTATGCGTCGAGGGATTTATCGTCGAAAGCCCCATCGCAAAGCTTGGAATGGAGCTCATACCTTCGGAAATCGAAGTCTTATCAAAGGCTGAAACACCCCTCCCTATCGAGTTTCTTCATCCTGAAATTGTGAGGACAACCTTAGACAAGCGCCTTGATTATAGATTCCTAGACCTTAGGAGCCCTAAGACTTATGCCGTCTTCAAGATCCAAGATGTTCTTAGCGATGCCGCCCATAGGTTCTTCAAGGACGAAGGCTTTACCGAGATCCATACATCAAAGCTCGTAGCCCAGGCAACAGAATCTGGTGCCAACGTCTTCCAAGTCGAATACTTTGGGAGGGATGCCTATCTGGCCCAATCCCCCCAGTTCTACAAACAGATGATGATGGCCGCAGGTTTTGAGAAGGTCTTCGAGATAGCTCCCGTCTTTAGGGCTGAAAAGCATCACACGCCCCGTCATCTCTGCGAGTATACAAGCATCGACTTCGAGATGAGCTACATATCAGGCCCTGAAGATATTATGAAGGTCCTCGAGAAGCTTGTCATCTTCGCCTTGGAAGAAGTTCGAAGGCGATGTAAAGCGGAACTCGAGCTTCTGAAAGTGAAGGTTGAAATGCCTGAGACTCCTTTCCCAAGAATCACCCTTAGGAAAGCCTATAATATCCTTGAGGAAAGGGGCATTAAGCCCCCATACATGGAGGATCTGGATTCTGAGCACGAACGACTCATCGCTTCCATTATTAAGGAAGAGAAAGGAAGCGACTTCTTCTTCCTAACCGAATATGCTTGGGCACCTGGCTCAAGACCCTTCTATGTCATGCGAAAGGAGGATGAACCGGACTGGACCTACGCCTTCGATCTTTTCTATAAAGGCGTTGAGCTTACGACAGGAGGCCAAAGGGAGCATAGGTATGAGAGGTTAAAGGAACAATGTAAGCTGAAGGGCTTGGAGCCTGAAGCCTTCCGTTTCTACCTTGACTTCTTCAGGTATGGCATGCCACCCCATGGAGGCTCAGGAACCGGCCTCGAGAGGTTCACGATGCAACTCCTCAACCTTTCGAATATAAGGGAGGCAACCCTTCTTCCTAGAGATCCAGAAAGGTTGACTCCGTAAAGGAAAAAGCCCCATATTCTCCTAGTATTTCCTTTCTTTCAGGTAGAACCCTTGGATAACGCCCTTTCAACATGGAGGGTACGCTGGAGAACCGTCAGATGGGTAAGGAGGGCAACGGCGATGATGGCGGGGTTTAGGATTTGAAAGAAGCTGGCAAAGCTTATGATGAGAAGCCTCTCAGCCCTTTCCATTATACCTATTCCAAGCATTTCGACATCCAAGGCTTCCCCCCTAGCCCTAGCATAGCTTACGAGAAGGCTTCCCACGAGGGCTAAAAGTCCCCAAGAAAGCTCTACAAGTCCTCCCAGTATAATTCCGCATAAAATGAAGGCTTCCGAATATCGGTCTAACATCGAGTCCATGAAGGCTCCAATTTTTGAAACCCGCCCCGTAAGCCTGGCAATAGGGCCATCTAAGGCATCACAGAGGCCCGATGCAAGGACGAGGGAGCCTGCAAGGTATAAGAATGCAGGCGATTCGTCACTTAAATAATAGGTAGCGGAGGCTGAAGCAGCGAAAGCAACCCCTAGGAGCCCCATCATAGAGGGTGTGATGCCCAAGCGAATAGCTATTTTTGCATTAGCGTTTAGAATCTTCTGAATCTTCTCCTTTATCCTTCCGAGCATGGCTACGGTAATAGAATCCTAAGAAGTCCTTCTTAAGGAAAACGATGAGCTCAAAGATCCTAGACTTGTAGCATTCCGCGATAATGCTATATCTTAACAGATTGTTCGCCTAGGAGCGATCCTTATCCTTTTTTAGCAAGGTCCATGAAGGCGTATAGAGTATGCTTAACCTCCGTTTTCTCCTCCTCTTAAAATAGCGGTTTTCTCAACCCGATAAGCTAATAAAAGAAAAGGAGGGAAATCCTTTTTGAGTGAAAGGAATGAAGGTCACGGATGTAAAGTCCTTCTTAGTCTTCGATGGCTACGCCCGTAATTGGACTATAGTGAAAGTCGATACGGACTCGGGAATCTATGGCCTCGGGGAGGCAACCCTTGAGGGGAAGGAGGAGAGCGTCACCGCCGCCATAAGGGAATTGGGCTCATATCTTATAGGAAGGGATCCCTTCCACATTGAACACCATTGGCAAGTTATGTACCGGGGAGGCTTCTGGATAGGAGGCCCTGTAGTTCTCTCAGCAGCCAGCGGTTTAGAGCAGGCCCTCTGGGACATCGTAGGCAAAAGCCTGGGCCAGCCCATCTACAACTTACTCGGTGGTCCATGCCGGGATAGAATAAGGGTTTACACCCATGTAGGCGGACAAAGTCCTGAGGAGTTCGCAGAGCGGGGAAGGCAGCTTGTGGAAAAAGGCTTTACAGCCTTAAAGTTCGATCCAATAATAGGGCCTCACTGGGGAACCGTTAAGCCTGAGGTCTTCAGAAGGGCTATAAAGATAACGGAGGCTCTGAGGGAAGCTGTGGGCGAAGATGTGGCCCTTATGGTCCACGAGCATGGAAACCTAAGTCCTTCCACAGCCATAGCCCTGGCTAGGGCTTTGGAACCCTATAATCCATTCTGGTTCGAGGAACCAGTCCAACCCGAAAACATAGATGCCATGGCAGAAGTGGCTAGATCTACCAAGATACCCATAGCAAGCGGAGAAAGGCTATACACAAGGTTTGGCTTCAGAGAACTCTTCGAGAAGCGAGCTGTTTCCATCGCCCAACCAGATCCTTGCCATGCTGGAGGAATCCTTGAATGCCGAAAGATAGCCGCTATGGCCGAAACCTACTACATATCCATCGCCCCCCACAACCCTTATGGACCCGTAGCCGTAGCTGTGAGCGTTCAATTGGATGCGTGTATGCCGAATTTTCTAATCCAAGAATACGCAAGCTATCATAGAGGGGAACATAACGACATTCTCCTAAACCCACCAAAGGTCGAGGATGGTTATATTAGTGTTCCGAAAGAGCCCGGACTGGGAATAAGGCTGAACGAAGAAGCCATCGAAAAGTACCCATACCAACCTAGGAAGTTTTCAGGAATCCTTGCCTACGAAGATGGCTCCCTCTTTGGAAAACCATAACTCCGTGCACTTTGATCGAAAGGCTTATTTCCAATAACGGTCGGAGAAGAATCTGAGGCGTTTTTATGGCCATTAAGGAACCTACAGTTTGGATCGTAAGGGACTTTCTACGGTGCTCAGGATGTCGAAGGTGTGAGATCGCCTGCAGCCTCCGCCACGAAGGAAAGATATGGCCAGAAGCCTCGAGGATACGTATCTTCTCCCTAGTACCAGGCGTCGATGTCCCCCATCTATGCAGCCAGTGCGACGATTACCCATGCGTAAAGGCTTGTCCTATGAATGCCTTGAGCATCAATACAAGGACCGGAGCCGTAATGGTCGATAAGGAAGCCTGTAATGGTTGTGGAAGTTGTATAGAAGCCTGCCCTGGAAACGTCCCCTTCCTCCATCCTGGAGATGGAAAGGCTACTATATGCGACCTATGCGATGGCGATCCCCAGTGCGCCAAGGTATGCCAAGATGCCAAGTTTGATGCCCTCTGGACTGTTGTGGAGCGCCCAGGGGCTTCTAGAAAGCTCTTTGCAAGAACGCCCGAATCCTTTACCGAGGACTTAGCCCATAATCTTTATGGAGAGAAAGCCGAGGAGGTGGTTTAAATGCTCTATGGATACGCGGGTAAGCTCCTAGAGGTCGACCTTTCGAGCGGAAGCGTTAAGGACCTAAGGCTTCCCGAGGATGTCCTGAGGCAGTATGTGGGCGGCCGTGGATTGGCTGCCAAGATCCTATGGGATCGTCTCGGACAAAGGTGGAGGGAGATCGATCCTTTAGGCCCTGAGAACCTCTTCCTCGCCCTTACAGGACCCCTTACAGGCTATCATCCTGGGGCCAGGGTATGCGTATCGGGAAAGTCGCCTCTGAGCAATGGGATCATAGGCTCTACCACGAGCGGCGAGTTTCCTAGCGAGCTGAAGGCTGCGGGATACGATGGAGTCATAGTATCCGGTAAGGCCGATCGCCCAGTTTACCTTCTGATTACTAATGACCATGGAGAGATCAAGGACGCTAGCCACATATGGGGGAAGACGGGTCTTGAAACAATTAAGGTCCTTAACAAGGAAGTCAGGGAGGAGCTATCTAAGCAAAGGAGAAACCCCGGCCTCTGGCGGGAACCTGGCATCATATACATAGGTCCTGGGGGTGAAAGCAGGGTCCGCGTAGCCTGCGTCATGCAGAAGATAAGCCATGCCGCTGGCTATGGGGGCTATGGGGCCGTCATGGGCTCTAAGAACCTTAAGGCTATCGTGGCTAAGGGAAGGGGTCCCATGCCTCAAGCTGCTAACCCAGAAGAGGCTAAGAAGCTTAGGGAGGAAATCTGCCAGTTTATGTGGGGAAGTGATCGGATAAGGCGCTGGGGAACGGGCTATGGAGGCTACGAAGTAGGCGCCAGGAGCAGCTCGGAGCCCGTAAGGAACTGGCAGGAGGAATGGCATGATGAGAAGGGCTTTGGGGGCGATAAGTTCGATTTTCGATACTGGGTTAAGAGGTACTGGAGTGACTTTGGCTGCCCAACGGCATGCATGAAGCTCGCCGTCGTTAAGACTGGAAGCTACAAGGGCGCCATAACAGACAACCCAGACTACGAGATGCAAGCCTACCTAGGACCGAACCTAGGCATCTACGATCCTGGGGCCTGCATATACCTATCGGCCCTCATGGACTACCTAGGGCTTTCGGGAATAAACGGCGGAAACCTCTTAGCCTTCACAGCCGAGCTCTACGAGAGGGGCATTATAACTAAGGAGGACCTGGGCTTCGAGCTCAAGTGGGGCGATGCCAAGGCCTTCGAAAGGCTTGCATGGATGATCGTGAAGCGGGAGGGGATAGGCGATGTCCTGGCCGAAGGTACCTACAGGGCTGCCCTAAGGATCGGGAAGATGCGGGGCGTAGACTGCCTAAAGTATGCCGTCCATGTGAAGGGAATTGCCGTAGGAGCCCATGGAATAAGAAGCGGCCTAGATTATCCACCTCTTATCGCCTACGCTTGCAATGTTCAAGGTGGCGATCATACTTCAGTCTCGGGAATGGGCCCTGAAGAGGAGCCCGGAGAACTTGCTTGGGGATTTATGGACTCAGCTACAATTTGTGCTTTCAACTCCGTGAAGCCCTTAGAAACAATATGGGAATTCTACAGAGCCGTCACTGGATGGAATACGACAATGGAGGAGTGGAATACCATCATGGGACCAAGGATGCTGAGCATTCAGAGGGCTGCCCTTCTTATAGGAGGCCCTGATGTCCGCTGGGATCCGAGAGTTGACGATGATAATCCGCCAAGGTTCTACGAGCCCCTACCCTCTGGACCTAAGGCAGGACAGGCCGCTCCAAGGGAGGAAGTTCAGGCTAGAAAGAAGAAATGGTTCAACAGCCTAGGATGGGATGATCTCGGCATTCCAACCTCTGAGACCCTTAAGAAGCTTGGGCTGGAAAGTGTAGATAAGGCTCTTGAACCTATCAGGAAGCTCTACAAAGGCTCGTAGGGCTTCTTGCCCCTTCTTTTTCTCCTTTTTTTGTGAATAGCACCTCTAAAATTTCATTGGCCTCTTCTTGAAGGATCAATCTTTGTCATAAAGTAAAGAATCCTGTGGGCGAAAACTTTAATGAAGCCTTTTAGATTATTTTTTCAAGCCGGGCTAGCTCAGGCTGGTTAGAGCGCCAGACCCGTAGGGAGCAAAACTCATAATCGTCCTGAGCTATGAGAGATCTGGAGGTCGTGGGTTCGAGTCCCATGCCCGGCATTTTCCTGTCATAAGCATAGATATCCTCGAAAACTCTTTTGCTATCCATAGAGATGAGAATGAAGGATCACGGAGCCTTGGCTGCGAGGCTAGCAAAGGAGAATTTCGTCGGTTATCAAGAGACTCATGATATCTCAAGAAGATTGAAAATGAAAATAAAAGTGAAAAACCTTTCCTATTCTTCTCTTCCTTCGAGACAAATTTTTATGCTCTTATAGAGAAGTTTATCGTGATCCCTTATGTCGGGGCTAAGGGCTCCGATCCTATCGGTCTACGGAAGAAATGTCGCTTCAGTGTGGGAAAGGAGCGTTTTGGAAGTATGGAGGAGGGGAATGGAAGTCCCTACGGAGTATGGAGAAAAAGCTAAGGAAGCAACGCTCCTTATGATCATCGAGGATCCCTTTTCTGAACCGCGCATACATCCTGGAGATGTTGTTGCCGCCGCGGGACTAAAGAGCTACTTGAAAGAAGTCCTTGAAGGAAGTCTCGATGCTGCTGTAAATGCGGGAAAGCTTCCATATACATACCATGAACGCCTTTTTAACTATGAAGGGATCAACCAAGTCCAGTACATCCTCAAGAAGCTTAAGGAAGTCCCTTACACGAGGAGGGCCCAGGCGATTACTTGGAAGCCCTCCAAGGATCAAAGTCTATCTTCTCCTCCATGTCTCCAACGCCTTTGGTTCAAGGTTTACGGTGAAAGCCTTGTCCTTCAGAGCGAGTGGAGAAGCCGCGATCTCTTCCGAGCAGCCCATGCTAATATCCTTGCTATGACGGAACTCCAAAGAAGGTTTGCGGGGGAACTTGGCTATAGAGTCGGATCCTACATCGACTTCTCAAACAGTGCCCACATTTATGAAGGATCGTATGGGGATGTAGAGCGTTTCATAAAAACCCTGGAAAAGCGGAGAAGTACTGGGGAATTCCTAGAGGATAAAGGGATTAAAGTTGCTTTCTTTTAGAGCTACGTTACCTTCTCTTAGGCTATTTTAAGCTTGTCCAAAATATTTCTAAGGAAATTGAAGAATGTATATAGTGCCTTTCCACCTTTTAGGAGTTAGAATAGAATATATCGTCTTCCATCAAAGAAGGGTGCTTTCCCCCTGCTTTCAAAGCTTCCTCCTTCTTTTGTATCGATACGTATTCCAAGCGAACGCAAAAGCCATAAGGGTTTTTATAAAAATTCGCTTCTTCTTTAGATACATGCTAGCAGATTTTCTTTTTCCAATTTTTCCTCTAGAAGTCATTAGAACTTCTTCGAATATGCCCTATAGTTGCGATAAGAATGAAATTTTTTTAATCCCTTCCTAGTTTAGCTGTAAACATGCTCTACAGACATCTGGGAAAAACCGGAATTCTCGTATCAGAAGTAAGCTTCGGAGCTCACCTTGACAAGGCTAACATAGCCAATGAAGAACGGAGGGCTGAGCAGATCATGGTCGCCATCGAAAATGGCATAAACCTCTTCGACATTTATGATCATAGCGGTTACAAGCAATGGGAACCTATGAGCAGACTACTTCATCCTATAAGGGATGAGGTCCTTATATCCCTCTGCACTGTATGGGATTCCCGTAAGGTTTCTGAAGAAATCGATTATGCCCTTAAAGTCTTTAAGACGGACCGGATAGATCTCTACAGATTCGTCTATCATTGGATGGACGAGGGTAAAGAGGAAAACGAGAGAAGGATTAGCTCCCTAATTGAGGCCAAGCGCAAAGGTAAGGTTGTGGCAATAGGCGTTGCAGTCCATCGCCCCTCCGAAACCGTTGATGCCTTGAGAAGATACGGCGAGATCTTGGACTTCATCATGGCTCCTTTAGCCTACTGCTTCAGAAAGGCAATCTCGCAGGAGGGAGGAATCGCACCGAAGATTAGGGCCTATGGGCTCGGACTTATAGCCATGAAGCCACTCTGTGGTCATGGGGAGACTGGGGGAAGCCACCTCCTAAGCCTAACCCCTCCGGCCGAGAAGGTTTCCATTCTGAAGGCTAAAGGATTAAGTCTGGGAAAGGCTGCCATAAAGGCCCTTCTCCAATCTGACCTAGTCAGCACGGTTATGCCAACGATGAACTCGGTGGAAGAAGTCTTGGATAACGCGGGCGCCTCCGGTTCTGGTCCTCTCTCCAAGGAAGAAGAGTTCCTTCTCGACCTTTATTGGAAGGAGTTGGAAAAAAGGGGGAAAGGAGCCCTCGGTCCGCAACATTGGCTATGGAATTGGATATAGGAACTAGCAAGAAGCCAATGAACTATCGAACAGTCAATTATAGAGTATAATGCTTCGTATGATTTTAGTAAAATATAATATAAAAATTCGGCGATTGAAAACCCGTAACGATTTTAAGAACAGTCAAGGATAAAATCTAATCTGTATTCCCAATCTCCCAGATGAAAAAGTCCCAATAAAAGATCTCAAGGGATCTACAAAAGGAGCCTAGCCTAATCTGACTTACGATGGGTGGGAAATATAGTGATCGTTGCCTCCTTGTCTACAATATTTTTTTACGCCGCAGTTCTCGATACGACTCTTTCTTCCCTTCGCTTCCCTTGGTCTTCTAGCTTATGTTTGAGTTAGGGCCTTCCTGAGCTTTTCCTCGTCGAGTTCCATGCCGAAACCTGGTTTCTCGGGAACCTCTAGAAAGCCCTCAACGTACCTATAACCCTCCTTTACTACATCGAAGGTATACATAGGTGGCCCTATGAGTTCACACTCGTAGGTGACGTTCTTCATGGCTACTGCAAAGTGGGCGCCAGCTGCAGTACCGATCCAGATCTCGAGCATGCTTCCAACCATGCAAGGAATGCCGGCCGCCTCGGCGAAGGAAGCAATCTTCCTCGAAACATTCAAGCCTCCAACCTTACCGACCTTAAGGTTGATTATGTCGGCGGCTCCTCGCTTGATGATAGTAACGGCATCATACATGGAGAATATGCTCTCATCGGCTAGAATAGGCGTATCGACGGCCTTAGCAACCTTTGCCATTCCATCGATATCCCAGTAGGGAACTGGTTGCTCCACGTATTGAAGGTCTAAACCCATGCCTTCGATCTTTTTGATAACCGTTATGGCTGTATCGGGGCTATAAGCTTGGTTCGCGTCAGCCCTGATTTCGATCTTATCCCCAACCCTTTCCCGGATGGCCTTCAAACGTTCAATATCCATCTTAGGATCTAGACCTATCTTTGCTTTCAGGCACTTGTAACCCTGTGCTACAGCTTCCTCAGCCTCCTTGGCCATCTCGGCGGGGCTCCTTATGCCCATAGCCCAGCACAGCGGAACCCTTTCCCTATACTTTCCACCCAAGAGCTTGTAAACTGGAATTCCAAGGATCCGTCCAAGAAGGTCGTGGAGGGCGAAGTCCATGGCTGATTTGGCTAGATGGTTTGCCTTCACGGCTGCATCCATCCTCGCTAGGATGCGCTCGATGTTGAAAGGGTCCTGTCCAAGGACAGCTGGAGCTAAAAGCTCCTTCGTTACGCTATAGCATGTTGCACCGCTTTCTCCAGCAAACTCTGGTAGGGGACCGATTTCCCCTAGCCCCGTGTTGCCATCTTCCGTCTCGATCTTTACGATGAGGTGATCCTTAGCCTTAACCTCAGCCAAGAAGGTTCGGAATGGCTTCACCAAAGGTACCTTGAAGACATAGGGCTCTACTTTAGCTATCTTCATCTAAACCTCACCTCCTATCCTCCTTTTTTGATGGAGCCGGTGGCATGGCCCATCTTCCCTTATACTTCAGATATTCGAGCTTTCCTTCGTCAAGTTCCAAACCTATACCGGGCTTCTCCCTGACTTCCACGCAGCCCTTTTCCACCTTTATTGGATCCTTTACGACATCATCAGCCCGGAAGAGAGGTCCTATGAGGTCATGGGCGAATTTGAGGTTCGGGGCAGCCAAGGCGAAGTGGGCGCTGGCGGCGGTTCCAATGCTTCCTTCCAACATACTTCCTACGAGACATGGAATATCGGATGCTTCAGCGATGGCGTTGATTTTACTCGAATAGAAGATCCCCCCAATCTTGCCTATTTTTAAGTTTATCATATCGGCGGCATCCTTCCTTATGGCTGCCACGGCATCCTCGGGGGTCCTGACGCCTTCATCTATGAGGATAGGCGTATCAACGGCCTTGGCAACCTCGGCTAGGCCATCTAGATCCCAGGCAGGCGTTGGCTGCTCCATAAGCTGTAACTCATAGCGCTCCATACGCTTCGTTACACTGATCGCCCTTGCAACACTCCAAGCCTGATTTGGATCGACCCTGATAGGTATGTCCCATCCAACGGCTTCCCTTACAGCCTTTAAAGTATCCAAGGCAAGTCTCCAATCCTTTCCAGCCTTAAGCTTCAGCTCCTTGAAGCCCCTCTCAACGAAGCTTAAGGCTTCCTTGGCAGCCTCCTCGGGCTTCTTTATGCCTATCACCCAAGTTACAGGAACCGTTTCCCTAGTTTTTCCACCTAGGAGCTTGTATAAGGGAACCTTAAGGGCCTTCGCCATAAGGTCATAAAGGGCAAAATCGATGGCACATTTGGCGAAAAGATGGCCCTTCACAGCGTTAAACATCTTTTCGAAGATGGCTTCGGTATTGAAGGGATCTTCACCTACAATGGCTGGGGCCAACCAATCTTGGATGACATACTGGATGCTCTCAACGGGCTCACCGAACTCCGCTACAAGGGGAACAGACTCCCCTATGCCACAAATTCCCTCGTCTGTCTGTATTCGAACGATGGCATGATCCTTCTTGTAAGAGGTCCACATAGCCATGGTTTGGGGCTGTACGAAGGGGGTGCTTACTAAGAAAACGTCGATCTTCGTGATCTTCAAGGCCTTTCCTCCGTCTTCGTTACGAGTTTAGGTCTGTCTAATTTAAAACTTTCCTATGCATGGTGGCGAAAAGCACTAATCTCGAATCCACTACTTCTTTCTTTTCCTTTCCTTTCTTCTTATACTGAAGGGCAGTAGCTCTAAAAAAGCCCTCCAATTCTCATTCATCAATCATATTCTTCCCATGGAGAAACCGTCAATCCTTTCGTGAAGAGTCTAAGAATCATGGACTTAAGCTGACCGGATAGCTCCTCTTGAAACTTAATAAGCCTCATAAGATAAAGAAAAACTTAGCCCGGTGGTGTAGCGGCCAAGCATAGCGTGGGACTCTGATTCGGGCTGGAGTTTCCTATAGGGCTCTGGATCCTTGGCCGTAAAGCGGAGGAGAACCCCGCCGACGGGAGTTCGAATCTCCCCCGGGCTACTGAAATAAACCCCGGAACTTTGCCTCATTTTCCAATCACCCTAAATCATTTATAGTTTTTAAGGAATATTTAGCTAATAAAAAAGAAATGGATTGAATCCTTTTAGAAGATCATGCTTTCCCTGAGCTAAGCTTCCAAAGAATTTCTAGTAGCTCCCTATCACTTTTCGCTACAAAATCCTTGTATGCTATAGGCCAAGGCGAAGGTTGAGGTTGTTTATTTAAAATAATTACCGTTTTTCCTATATTTTTTGCATAATAAATTTCAATGGCAGTTCCGAAGCTTGGCTCATCGCATAAGGCTATAATGGCATCACATTTCTCGATAAAAGATAAATCATTTTTCACTATCATTTTTGCAAGCTCACTCTTGTCTCTAAAGTCTTTAATTTCACTATAATCCATCATTTCAATTTGGAATTGATCTATTACATTGAATCCGTTCTCTCTTAAATAATTTTGTAAAAATCTTATTTTTTCTATTCTTCCATAACCTACTGATCCGCAAATCAATAGTTTCAAATCATTCCCCCAGATTAATACAACGAAAAGGAAATAGAATTTATCCTTTTCGACTCTTGGCATCGATCTTTGTTTAAGCTATTAAACTCCTTCCTATGGACCCTAGATGGGATCGGATTCTTCGAAAGATACGCTACATCTGCCTTTAAGAGCCTTCCATTTCCTCCTTAAATGCGGACTTCCCAATCCTTCGCAAGCCTATTTACCCGTTCCTTAAAACCATTATTTCCGCTGTTATTATCGTTCAAGGTTTCGAGAATCCTACTCCAATTTACGAGGAATTCCTTTCCTCGATCAGTAAGGGCGAGAACACCTTCAGCCTTTATCAATCCAAGTTCTAGGAGTTCCCCCATATAACCCTTAAACCTGTCAAAAGGAACGCCAACTCTATATTGGACCCTTGTTACTTTAACCCTTCCATCCCTTTCGCTTTCTTGGCATATTGCCCTTAATATATCGGCGTATATTCGGATCCTATCCCTTCTTTTCGCCATCATGGCCTATCTCTGAAAAAATGTTCAACAGTCTAACATTTAAGCTTTTCGGTTCCTCACAAAGCGTTCTTAACTCATACGAAGACTTATGGTGCGAAGGAAAAGATAGATAAATGATCCCCAAGCTTCCATTAGGGATTCAATCGATCTTTAAAAGAAGGTTCAGGAAGACAAGGCTGACTAAGAGACATATGGCTGAGAAGGGAAAGAGGATGGGTATGCCTAACAGTTCGATCAATAAGCCAGCCACCGTTGGAGCGAGGGAGGTTACGAGGCCTTCAGTGAAGAAATAGAGGCTGAAGCTTAAGCCCCTTTCTCTTGGAGGTGTTATCTTAGCCACGATTGTATTAATCGGAGACCATACGCAATTGTTGAAGAAGGAATAAAGAATGTATGGGATCGTAATGAAGAAAATGTTTTGGAAAGGCAACAAGACCATAAGGATTAGGGAAAGGGCGGATCCAAGGAAGGCTAGGCTTAAGGCTCGCTTCTCTCCAGCCCTTTCTCCTATATATCCACCAACGAGGGAGCCGAAAATACCAACGATAGGACCAAGGCTGTAAAGAAGGCTTGCAGAAGATTCGGAAAGCCCCCTTATCTTCACGAAATAGGTGGTCATGAAGGTTGATGCGCCGGTTATTCCTACCTCCCTAATCCCTAAAACCGTGAGGAAGGCGATGAAAGTCGAAGAAAGAACCATGAAAATCCTCGAAGACCTTCTTATTCTTCCGTTTTCCCTCCCCCCTTCTTTTTCAGTCCCTCTTTCAACTTCCGTTCCTATATTCCTTAGCATCCTTTGTGGGTTTCTTTCCGTAACATCTTTTATCGAATCTTCATTCCTACCGCCTATCCAATCTTTTTCCACTCTGAGGTATTTTAGGATCACAAGGCCCCATACCAAGATTGGAATTGACCATACGAGATAGGTCGACCTCCAGGCAAGAGGTGATAGAGAAAGGGAGAGAGAAAGGCTCAGAAGACCCATGGTCGAGCCGAAACTTCCGAGGGCATTATGAAATCCCATCGATCGATTCATACGACCGGGACTAACAAACCTACTTATGCCGCTTAACCCCGATATATGGTAGATAGGCGATGAGATCCTTAAGATCGAAACCCCTAAAACTAGAGTCCAAAAGCTTCTTGTTTGGCTCACAAGGATTGCAGAGAATCCTTCCATCATCATACTAGCAAAGAGAAGATGCCTGGCCTGAAATCTGTCTGCAAGGTATCCAGAAGGGATATTCATGGCCAGTTGAACGAGGCTAGGGATGGTGGCTACAAGAGAAGCCTGAAGGATGCTCAAATGGAATTCCCTGATGTAAACAGGAATGAGGGCGACTTGGACGAAGAGGAAAACCTCGAGGAACATATGGGTTGTGCAAATCATCCAGAAGCTCCTTTCCTCGAGCCTCTCCATACCTAGCTCTCATCCCTTCATCGAAAAATAATTTGATAAAAGGCAGGTACCTTTTTAGGTTTTAGGCTTTTTCATGGCATTTAATGTTTTTAAGGGGCCCTTCATGGAGTTCAAATGAAATTGATATTCCTAAAGGATAAGGAAAGAAAGAAAGAATCATCGTTTCCAATCGTTGCTTGATGAATAGAACGAAGATCAATCAACGAGACTTTCCTAAAATCCCTTTCTAATCACCTTAAGCCTATGGCTTAAGGTGATAGGAGAAGATGAGATGCGATGAGATTAGAGAAAAAGCCGTAGGGCATCGCCGAAGGGATTAGAGACGATGTCTTCCCTAGGGATGGCTTCCTAGTCCAAGCCTTGTTTTTTCTTTCGCCACCTTTCAGCAGCTTTTTCAAGGGCCTCCACACCTGGGAGGACCTTTCCCGTCAGGAATTCCATAAGGGCCCCTCCTCCACTACTTACATATCCTACCCTTTCCCTAAGACCTAGCTTCTCTAGGGCTTCTATCGTATTTCCTCCTCCTGCTACGGAGAAGGCTTTGCTCATGGCAACGGCTTCAAAGACACCCTTAGTTCCGAGCATGAAATCGGATCGTTCATAGACCCCCATAGGACCACTAAGGACAATGATCCTAGCATCTTTAATGACCTTTGCATATCTTTCTACGGTCCTCGGACCTATATCGAGGATAAGGAAAGGCGTAGGAAGGTCTTCTAGGCTTATATTCCTTCTTTTTCCCATGACCTCAACACCAAAGTCCTCAGGAGTCAGAATTCTATCTGGGAAATCTTGGAAAAGGCTCTGAATCTTAGGAACGTACTGGAGGAATCCCTTGGACTCAAGGAACCTTCTATTGGCCTCTCCAAGGTTGACTCCTTTGGCATGGAGGAAAAGCTGACCAATAACCCCGCCCGTTATGATAAAATCGGCCTTTCCATGGCTAAGGACATACTCAGATATAGCTGCTGCATCCTCAGCTTTGGCTCCACCTAGAATATATACACAGGGCTTCTCTTCAGCCCTTCTAGCCCTCTCTAAGGCTTTTAACTCACTTTCCATAAGCCTCCCTGCGAAGGCTGGAAGGAGGATCGGAAAGCCTACAACTGATGCATTCGCCCTATGGGCTACAGCAAAGCCATCGTTCACATATGCATCTGCTAGGGATGCAAGGCTTCTTACGAATTCTGTCTTCGCGAAATCCTCGGACTTCATCTTGGCAGTTTCCTCGGGTATCGTCCGAACATTCTCCAGGACTAATGCTTCCCCGGGTTTCAGGTGCCTTATGGCAGTCTTTGCCCTTTCCCCATAGACATCGTCCACATAGCCTATAGGCCTTCCTAGGATTTTACTAAGCCTTTGGGCATGCTCATGTAGTGTTGAGAAGTCAGGATCCCCAGGCCTTCCCTGATGGCATAGAATGACGACTTTGGCACCTTTATCCATAAGCTCCCTTATGGTTGGGATATGCATCCTAATCCTACTATCGTCAGCGATCCTTTTCGCATCATCCAAGGGTGAGTTGAAGTCTACCCTTAAGATAACCGTTTTATTGTGGAAGTCGAAGTCATCCATGGTTAGAAAACTGGGATTGCGCATATCTTCAATACCTCCCCGGGCAAAGTCCAAGACTCAAGTTTTCCTTATAAAGGAAGAATATAAAAAGAAAATGAAAGCGTAGCTAAGGAAGATAAAGAAAGAAAAAAGGCCCCCTCTAGAGACCTTCCTTAGAAGCCATGAATTTAATCAGATCTACAAGGCGACAAGAGTAGCCCCATTCATTGTCATACCAAGAGAAAACCTTCACAAGCCTTCCTTTACCACCGATGACCATGGTGCTTAATCCATCAATGATGGCGCTGTGGGGATTTCCTATGACATCCCTCGAGACTATTGGCTCCTCCGTGTATTCTACTATTCCCTTCATCCTTCCTTCGCAGGCGCTTTTCAGGGCTCTGTTGACTTCTTCCTTTGTTACCTCAGTCTTCAGAAGAAGGGTGATGTCACTGATTGAGCCATCTGGAACTGGGACCCTGAGGGCAACGCCATCCATTTTTCCCTTGAGCTCGGGTAGTACTTCTCCGATTGCCCTGGCGGCTCCTGTACTCGTAGGAATGATGGAAACGGCTGCAGCCCTTGCTCGCCTAAGGTCCCTATGGGGCAAATCCAAGGTCCTCTGATCGTTAGTGTAGGCGTGACACGTCGTTAGGAAGCCCTGTTCTATACCGAAGGCATCGTTTAGAACCTTTACGACGGGAGCAAGGCTTCCGGTTGTACAGGATGCCATCGATACGATCCTATGCTTCTTAGGATCGTAGAGGTGCTCGTTAACACCTAAGACAATCGTTATGTCTGGATTCGTCGCAGGAGCGGATATGATGACTCTCTCGGCACCGGCCTTGAGATGCTTGGACGCTGAATCCCTATCCGTGAAAAGCCCTGTGGATTCAACCACATAATCAATCCCAAGGTCCTTCCAAGGAAGGTTTGCAGGATCGCGTTCCATAAGGACCTTGATGGTTTTTCCTCCGACGCTTATGGAATCCTGGGTGAACTTTACTTCCTGCCTTAGGATTCCGAAGGTCGAGTCATACTTCAGGAGATGGGCAAGGGTTCTCGAGTCCGTTATGTCGTTAACGGCTACGACCTCGAAGTTCTTTTGGAAGGCCTCATCTTCGAGGCTAGCCCGGTAGAAGATTCTTCCAATCCTTCCAAATCCATTGATTGCCAGTTTCATCCAAACACCCTTGCCATAAGTTCCATTACCTCTATTTGAGATTTTTCATTTTTGATTAAAAAGGCAACCGTATGATAAGAGGCATATTAATCGTGCGCACGCATCATGCATAATTTTTAAAAGTTTAACTTTCGATAATTAAAAATCAAGGCGAAAGTTATGAGCTTGGATGAATTCCTGAAGAAAAATTACAAATTTGGAAGGGACTATCTTTCGAATTTGAATCGTGGCTCCATACCACCTGATAACTTGGAAGAGATTCTTAGGAAGGGAGAGTTTGAAATAGAGGGCCAAGCTATCTCAGGCAGGAATCTTCGGTTGCGAGGAATGAACTCTAGGATGAAGATCAAGCTCCAAAATGAAACCCAAGGCTCAAAGTTTGCGCCTCAACAAAATGAATCCGTCGTTACGAAACCCATGATTTCGTCCTACAGAAGCTTCTTGAAAGAGCTAGAAGCAAAAAGAAGCCGAGGAATCACTTCGATGTTGGGCTAAGCCTTTGCCTCGATGGTTTTTGGCCTCCCTTCTAAAGTGATGATGAGCTTATAGTCAATGTAGGAACATTTTACCTAATGAGATTTTGCATTTCTGTTAGAATTGATGGAAACCACCTTCAATGATTAGGTAAAATGTTGGCAGATTGACTATAAGTAATCTTCGCTTCGCATCTATAGCATCGAAGCCTTATGAGATAAATTTCAGCTATCAAAAGCCTAGATAAGTAAGAATCTTAGGTATAAGGAAGAACTGAAGTATGAAATAAAGGGCTAAGAGACTTATTGTTATGAGAAGATTACGCTTCCAACGGCTGCTCCATGTGATACCCAATGGAAGCCCTATTCCGAAACCTATGATGTGGGAAAGGTAGCCCACATTTCCTTGGAATCCATATTGGAGGGCGAAAATATTGTAAAGGAAGTAGAGAATTGCGACAAGACCAAGTGGCATAAGGAATAGCAGGGAGAACTTCAAGGGCTTGACAAGCATAACGGCCGCCGTGAGGGTGAAAACTGCAGCCGATGAACCGAGCATTGGAGTATCATACCCGTAAAAGGGGATGCTCAGGAAAAAGGCTAGGAATCCTCCAAGAAAGAAGGCAAATAAGGATTTCATTGAGCCAACTTCTTCCTCAAGGGCATTTCCAAAAACATAAAGAAAGACTGAATTCCCGAGAAGATGGACTATATTGGCATGGAGAAAAAGGGCGGTGATGGGAGTCCAGAGCCTTCCTGAGAGAATGTTATTCCCACTGAAGGCTAGATAATTTACAATGAATTCAGGATCTAAAAAGTAGTTAGAGATCGTCGCGAGGATGCATAGGAGTATGAGAAGGTTCGTCTTTCTCAAGGTGGTTCAGCCTCTTTACAGTACCCCTTTTCTTTTAAGGCTTATCAGATTTCGAAAGGTTCCAAAAATTCAAGGCGAAGTACGACGCGTCTGAGAAATCCGCGAATCTTTCTTTCCGAGTATTTCATCACGTTTCTTTCTTAAAGGACTATTTTTCGAAAGGATCGAGAGGATATTTACGGAAATTTATAAACATCGATTTTTATAAGAATGCATCAAACCGACTCTTTCCGTCCAGAATTATGGAACCCTTCCTTAGGAGGCCATGGCTAACATGGGAACACTTGACTTCAATAATTTCGAAACTTGGATTGTTCTTTCAATCTATATTGAAATCTTTACGACAAAGGCTGATGCTAATCGAAACCTAAGCTTATAACCTTCCCTCTTGAATTTATATTTCATGGAAAAACGATACAAAGCTTGTCTTATTGGCTGTGGCCGCATGGGAGCCACGATAGACGATGAAGTTCGGGGGCGTCCTGATAGCGTCCTTTACCTTCCATATTCCCATGCTGCCGCCTATAAATCCTTGGAGAATGTGGAACTCGTCGCCGTGGCCGATGTTGTAGCCGAGAAGGTGGAGGCTGCGAAGCAACGATACGGCGTTCCAAGAGGCTATACAGATTATAAGGAAATGATCGAAGCTGAAAAACCTGACATTGTAAGCATAGCGACCCGACCATCCACCCATGCCTCGATAACGATCTTCGCCGCAGAGCATGGAGTTCGGGGCATCTACTGTGAGAAACCCCTATGCTGCTCGATGGCGGAGGCTGATGCTATGATGAAGGCTTGTCAAAGTCATGGAGTGAAGTTTAACTACGGCACACAAAGGCGCTATATGCCCCTTTACAAAAAGATTAGGGAACTTATTGAAGGCGGGGAATTGGGCGATATTCAATGCATCGTTGGGCTTTGCGGTTTTGGAGGAGTGCAGTGGACCCATACCCATACGACGGATATGTTGATGTTCCTGGCTGGAGATGCCGAGGTAGAATATGTGCAGGGAAACGTCGCCGTCGATGATGCAGATTTCGATGACAATCGCATCGAGACGGATCCTCGCCTTCTTCTCGGCTATGTGAAGTTTCGAAACGGAGTCCTTGGGTACATAGTCCCGGGATTGGGATACGAGTTTGAGGTATGTGGAAAGAGGGGAAAGATAAGAACTCTTAACAATGGCCTCGGCTGCCAGCTATGGAAGGCTGGGAAATGGAACATTCTCGAGGAAACTTCCTTTCCCAAGTTTAAGGTTGAGAGTGGAACCGTAAATTGTATAAGGGACCTGATCGAGGCCATCGAGACGGGTAGGGAAACGAAGGGAAACATATTTTTGGCTAGGCGAAGCCAGGAAATAGCGTTTGGCTTTGTGGAATCGCATAGTAAGGGAGGAGCAAGGATATCGATGCCATTGGAGAATCGAAGCCTTCGCATATGTCCTCAGGATTGGTAGAAGGCTCTATGGAATTCCAAAACCTTTATGAGGGATTCCTCTTCTAACAAGGGCGATCTAGCATGTCACCTCATAACAAAATGCTTTCAAATGAATCAAAGGGATTTCCAGAGGGTTTATAGGTCAGAAACTGGCTGAAATCTTGATTGGCTTTATGTATCGATTGGCTGAAGGCGTCGATGTAAAAAATAAAGAAAAGGAAAAGCCTAGAGGGTGAGGGAGGAATGCCTACAAGGCTAAGGAAGGTAAGAAAGCTCAGGGGTTCCAGAACCCATGGCTGGGGTCGGAAAGGACAGCATAGAAAGTCGGGAAGCAGAGGTGGCTTTGGTCGTGCGGGTCTTCACAAGCATAAGTGGAGCTGGGTTCTAAAGTACGAGCCATCCTACTTTGGAAAAAAGGGCTTCAGAAGCCCAAACCCTAAAGTCGAGAGGAGCATTAATGTTGGTGATCTCGAAGAGCTTACCAAGCGAATGGAGCTTGCCAAGGAGGAAGGTAACGGTGAGGTTTTGGCTACCTTGGACATTGCCCAATTGGGTTATGAGAAGCTCTTGGGGGGCGGTAGGCTATCGATTCCCCTCCTAGTAAAGGCTCCAAGGGCGACGGAGCTTGCGATGGCTAAGGTTGAAGATGCAGGAGGAAAGGTTATAGTTACAGCCAAGGATGAATGATCCCTATGGCGGGCCGCTTCCTCAGGCTATTCCAACCCATTTCCCGCCTAACTCTTGAAGTTCAGGCTCCTAAGAGGAGGGTGAGCTTCGGCGAGAGACTTCTCTGGACCCTCATAGTTCTGATCCTTTACTATGTCATGAGTGAAATACCCCTTTATGGGCTTCCTAAAATGACATTCGAGGATCCCATGCTAGCCATGAGGGTCATCTTCGCATCCCATAGGGGAACCCTCATGGAGCTTGGAATAGGTCCCATCGTCACAGGCGGCCTTATCCTTCAGCTCTTAGTAGGTCCTGGCATCATTGAGTGCGACATGTCCAACCCCGAGGACAGGGCCCTCTTCACAGCAGCCTCCAAGGTCTTCGCAATCCTTATGACAATCTTTCAAGCAAGCATGTATTGGTATGGAGGAGCCTGGGGAACTATAAGCCTTGAAAATGGCATCTTTATCTTCCTTCAACTCCTATCCGCCGGTATGATCCTCATCCTTCTGGATGAACTCCTCCAGAAGGGCTGGGGAATCGGAAGCGGCATCAGCCTCTTCATCGCCGCCGGAGTCGCCCAGACCATTCTTTGGTATACGATTTCTCCCCTAGGCGGTCTATCCCCTGATGGCAAGCTCCTAGGAGCCCTTCCAGCCTTTTTCCAAAGCCTCTGGCAGGGAGATCCCCTCATCAGCGCCTTCCAAAGACCTGGAGGTTATCCTGACATGATAGGCTTCCTTACGACTATCGTCGTTTTTCTGATCGTCATATACCTCGAGGGTGTCAGGGTCGAGCTTCCGATAACATACGCCCGGTTCAGGGGTTTCAGGAGCCGTTTTCCCGTGAAACTCCTTTACGTTTCTAATATACCAGTAATCTTCGCATCCACCATCCTTGCCAATCTTTACTTCGGTTGCCAAATCGTCTGGTCCAGGTTCAACCAAGGAAATGAAAATCCATGGCTAAACCTCATCGGAACCTTCAACTCGACGAGCATGAAACCTACTGGAGGCTTGGGCTACTATATTACATCCCCCCGCCTCAATGAACTTATGGCCGATCCCCTGAGGGGGATCATCTTTGCCCTAATCCTTGTAGGGCTTTGTGTAGCCTTCTCCATGATCTGGCTTGAGCTTGGAGGAATGTCGCCCCGGGATGTGGCTAAGCAACTCGTCGATTCAGGAGTACAGATTCCCGGCTTTAGACGAACATACAGAAGCGTTGAGGAAGTCCTAGAAAGGTACATACCTACTGTGGCAATTCTTGGAGGGATCATCGTTGGTCTCATCGCTTCCATCGCAGACTTCTTCAACGTCTTTGGAAGTGGTATGGGAATCCTCCTTACAGTCGGAATCCTTTACCAGTACTATCAACAAATAACCCAAGAAAGGCTTACGGAAGCCTATCCAGCCCTCAGGAGGCTCTTGGGCGAAGAATGAATTTAGGATAATCTAGTTTCTTTGGAGGTGGAAAGTCTTGATCATCTTAGACGAGCTGGCAGCCGTTTGGCAAGCCCTCATCAACTTCCTCGTCCCCTTCACCCTTAACGTAAAAATTGCATGTCCCTTCGTTTTCTTTGTCTCTATACTCTTCAATCTATTTACCGTAGCCTTGAATAAGATCTTCTTCGATCCGGAGGAGCAGAAGAAGCTGAGGGAAATGTACGCCGAGTATGCGGAACTTGTGAAGGAGGCGAAGGCAACAGGAGACAAAAGGCTTCAAGCCAAAGTGAAGCGTCGTCAGCAAGCGATGGCTTCCGTCAGCGGAAAGATCGCATCCCAAAACCTGAAGATGATGGTTGTTTCCATGGTCATTTTCGGAACGATCTTCAGCCTCCTAGGAGCGGCCTTCAATATAAGACCTGCGGCTTTGCTTCCCTTCAGCCTTTCCCCATCCGAAAAGTATGTACCGATACCCATGTTTTATTGGTACTTGATCTGTTCCTTTGCCATAGCCAGGCCTCTTCAGAAAATCCTCGGCATTCAAGTAGGATTAGCACCTCCCACCCAGCCAAGTACTAGATAGGATAAAAAGGGAATGGAAGGCGAGACAAGGAAATAGGGAAGAGGTAAAAGTGGAAGAATATCGAAGGAGAAGATTACTTAGTATAGCTTGACAGCTAGGTAAAAAGGCAGGAAGGGAAGAATAAGCCATGGAAGGAAGGGAGCGAGGAAATTCAAGAAGTCCTGTCATAGCAGTTAGCGGTCTTCATGGTGCAGGTAGATCAACCCATGCTAAGAGGCTTGCGAGCTATTTCGGGCTTAGGTATGTATCCGCAGGGCAGCTCTTCAGAGAGTTCTCGATCCTCCGGCATATGGAGATTCAGGAGCTAAGTGCCGCCTTGATAGACGATCCTGAATTGGATGCCTTCATCGATCGAAGAACCAAGGAGGAGGGAGAAAAGGGGGGAGTTGTTCTTGATGGAGACCTCTCAGCATGGATGGCCAAGGATTATGCCGATGTTAAGATCTTCCTAACGGCTCCTGACGAGGTTAGGTTTAAGCGAATCGCAAAAAGGGATAGAAAGGCCATAGAGGAAGTGAAACTCGAGACCATGAAGCGCGAGGCTCATGACCGCCAAAGATATTATAAATTTTATGGAATCAATTTCTTAGATCTCTCACCCTACGATCTCATCCTTAATACTGGAAGCCTTAGTAAGGAAGGAGTCTTTAAGGTCTTAAAGGTCTTCGTTTCAGAGGCTCTGAAGGAAAGGCGAAGAAAAGGAAATCGAATGCCCCATCCCTAAGGCTAAAGATTAAATATAGTTCCAAGGTTCATGAAAAAGATCTTCCATGGAATTGTATTTTTTTCTATCGCATCTATTTGAAGGCATATAACCCATAGCGTTTTACCAAAAATCGCCTTACATTTATTATACGCGAAAGTTTTCCTCTTCTAATCAACGTACAGGCTTTTGTAGCTCGAAGGTGAGAAGGGGGTGCGTTCAAAATGGCGGAAGTTGGAAGGATTTGCGTTAAAACGAAAGGAAGGGAAAGGGGGAAAAAGTGCGTGATCGTCGAGATCATAGATGAAAACTTCGTCCTAGTTACGGGTCCTAAGAACCTAACTGGCGTGAAAAGGAGGAGGGCGAACTTGAAGCATCTTTCTTTGATGGAAATGAGGGCGAACATTCATCGAGGGGCTTCGGATGAGGAGGTTCTTAAAGCCATAGAGGAAGCAGGGCTGAAGGAAGTCCTTTCAGGAGGATCGAAAAATGTCTCTTAAGCCTCCTTGGGAAATCAAGCGAAAAATGGTTGAGAAGGCCAGTGATGAGACAAATCCAGCCTATGGATGTTCTCCTAAGGAAAGAAACCTTAAACAAAGCCTAGATTATGGACTTATCAACTTCGATAAACCATCTGGTCCTACGAGCCATGATGTCACAGCCATCGTGAGAAGGGTTGTAGGAGCCTCGAAGGCCGGTCACAGCGGGACTCTAGAGGGCTTCTAGATTAGTCTTACTTTCAATTTATACTAATTCCTTTAGCCTTCGATGAAGGAAGGCGCCCAGGGAAATCCCGGTGTGACTGGCATCCTTCCCATCGCCCTTAACGAGGCGACAAAGGCCCTTCAGGTCCTCCTTGGAGGGGGAAAGGAATATGTTTGCGTTATGCAGCTTCATGAATCTGTTTCGGAGGAATTGCTAAGAAAAGTCCTAGAGGAACTACAGGGCGAGGTCTACCAAAGGCCTCCCTTAAGGTCTTCTGTGAAACGCGCCTTAAGAAAGCGCCTCATCTACTACAACCAACTCCTAGAAGTAAAGGACCGCTATGTCCTCTTCAAGATAGGGTGCGAGGCTGGTACGTACATAAGAAAAATTTGCTATGACATTGGCCAAATCCTTGGCTCAGGGGCCCATATGAAGGAGCTTAGAAGGACGAGGGTCGGTCCTTTCACAGAGGATAGGGGAGTCGCAAATCTAGAAGTCTTAGCGGATGCCTGCGATGCCCTTAAGGACGGGGATGAGGAACCCCTAAAATCCCTCATCCATCCGATAGAGGAGGCCTTCGAACTCCAGCCCAAGATTATCGTAAGGGATTCTGCTGTGGATGCCCTATGCCACGGCGCCGACTTAGCCGTTCCAGGAGTAATAAGCCTTGATTCTTCCATGAAGCCGGGAGACCTCGTAGGAATTTTTACCCTAAAGGGAGAGGTTGTAGCCTTGGGTAGGGCCCTTATGTCAACGGAGGAAGTTCTTGAGGCTGAGAAGGGTCTCGTTGCTAAAACGGAGAGGGTTGTGATGAAGCAGGGCACCTATCCGCGGATCTGGAAGACATAATCCTTCGATTCATATTAGAAATGTGAGAAGTTCTTAGAATCTCGATCTTCATTAGAGGCGGAAGAACTAGCATCACCTAAAATAGCTGTCTTGAAACCGAGAAGCCTATCAAGATAAGCTTATTTACTATTCAGAATCCTTATATGATTTATGGAATTTACATCTTACATTCAGAGGATCCATGAAGAAGCTACGGTTGTGGATGCTCATAATGATACTATCGTAGCCCACATGCGCCTCGGCCTAGGGCTAGCCCTAAGGACTGATAAGCTTCAGCTCGATCTTCCAAGGATGAAGGAAGGGGGCTTGGATGTCGCCTTCTTTGCCATAGACGTAACGAGGGCTTTGAAGAGCCATCTGACCTATGCCCTTGATGCCCTAGGCTTTTTTGAAGCTGAACTGAATTATTGCGGCGATCTAATTGCCCCTGTTCTTGGAGTAAAAGATTTCATCGAAATCCCTAGGCAAGGAAGGATAGGGGCCATTCTAGCCATCGAGAACAGTGATGCTCTAGAAGGAAGCCTTAATGTCCTAAGGGTTCTCTTTAAGCTAGGAATCAGAAGCATAGGGCTTACCCACAACCCTAGGAGCCTAGCCGCAGATGGAGTTGATGAAGCTCGCACGGGCGGAGGCCTTACGAACTTCGGCATTCGCCTCATTGAGGAGATGAATCGTCTAGGAATCCTTGTCGACCTTGCGCATGTAAGCGAAAGGGGTTTCTGGGAAGCCTTGGAAGTTTCGAAAAAGCCTGTTATCGTATCCCATGGAAACTGCAAAGCTCTCTGTGATCATAAGAGGAATATTACCGATGAACAAATCAAGGGATTGGCTCATAAGGATGGCGTACTAGGCTTAAGCTTTGTGCCGAGCTTTGTAGATGCCAAGGCTCCTAGCCTCCAGAGGCTTTTGGACCATGTCGATCATGTAGTAAAGGTCGCTGGCATCGATTTCGTAGGTCTAGGCTCGGACTTTGATGGTGGAGGTACGCTTCTGAAGGATGCCACTGAGCTTTCTGAGATTACGAAGGGGCTTTTTAAAAGGGGTTACAAGGAGGAAGAGGTGAGAAAGATCCTCGGCGAGAACTTTTTAAGGGTACTTTCGAGGGTTTTACCAGGTGCATAGCCCCTAAAGCTTCTATACTAAAGGCGATGTTTTAAAGCCAATTTTACTTTTTTCCTAAAAAAGATCCTGGAAGTCTACCGATACCTTTCTCGAAGAAATTAAAACCTAATAAGGATGATAGATCTAAAAATCGTAGGAAAAGCCGGGGTCACCTAGAGTAGCGAAGGTTACGGGGAATCTGGTATGGTGCGGGCCTGGAGAGCCAAGAATAAGGGATTTTCCCGATAGCCCGTGGGCCGTTAAACATTACGGAAAACTTGGAATACCAAAGTCACCAATGGACGAAGGCCCGCAGGGGTTCAAATCCCCTCCCCGGCGCCACTATAGATACATCCTGATCTTCTTCAAGATTTCATTAACCTCTTTCTACTTTTGCCATATGTCCTTCCCTTTCGACAGGGGGGAATTGGGTCGTTATTCTATCTGAGGTATCGAGGGCCTCAATTCTTTCGTTTCTAAGGTAGGCTTAAATTAAAGATAGGCTTATAAACCGTATCCATTGCCTTTAGGGTAAAAGAGGAATGAAATTTATCCGAGTGTTTAAAAAAGTCCTATCGATCATAGCACTTTATTTCTCTGCAATTCCTTCTACTTGGGTCCTTCTCAATCCCCTGTTATATGTAATGTTCTTACCTCTAGGTATCCATTTTGCCATGACAATACCTTGGCCACTATTGAAGGACTTGCCAGATCCCTTCGGAAGGGAAACAACCCTTTACTTTCTTACTCATGTTTATTCCTTTTCTCTATACCAAAAGGAGATTTGGCAAGGAGTCTCGCTTGTAGTAACGTTCTCCGGCGTTCTTGTTTTCCTTTGGAGCTTTCTTTATTGGATAAAAAGTCGAGGAAAGATTATGATGAGCGGTCCATACAGGTTCATCAGACATCCCCAGTATTTTGGGCTCATTATCGCTGTGTTAGGTTTATGCCTAGGGGTGGCAAGGCCTATTGCGATCATCTCTTGGGCGGTCATGGTCTATCTTTATGTTCTTTTAGCGCTTTTTGAGGAGGGCTCCTTAATGGCTAAATTCGACTGTTATCGAGAGTATCAAAAGAGAACGTCTTTCATGCTACCCCTGCCGAGTCGATTGAAAAAGGCTATTGATCACCTCGGATCTAGGCGGATTATATTCTTGTCAACGCTTATTTTAATCCTATATATCCTGGGAATCATCTATTCATCATTTTACTGCGTTGTTTCGCTGAGGTAAGATTTTTGAAAAATGAGAAAGGCTTAGGAGCTTCATTCTTCTAAAGTTGATCGAAAAAGAGAAGAGTATAGGAAAAAATGAAGATTATAATTTTTCAGATCTCGAAGAATCGTCAGGATAAGAGAATGAACCATCCTTTTTGGCTAAATAACTCGAAATTTCTTTCTAAATCAACCCTCCTCTTATAATCTTACCTTTTTTCTCTAAACCTTTTCATTGGCGAATTCTCTTCAGGAAAGAAGGAAAGTAGAGCTTTTTAAACATTTTTCGGAGGTAAACTTTTCTCTGAGGCTACAGCTTTTAATTGTCTCTATGGCTTGATCAAACTATTAACATCGGCACACCCTAGAATGTGAGCTTAGCGTACATATTCAAGTAATCGGGTGAAGAGTTGCACCTCATTTGCCGCTTCAACAATTTGTATCCGAAATCTCCTTTAGCAACCATTCTCCAGTCCTTCATTACTCCTGAAAAGATGCCTTAGCGAGAGCCTTTCCCTCGGGCTTCATAGGCTTCGAAGAGCTCTTCTATACTCTTTGGAGGATAACCGAAATTTACCCTCACTAGCCTATACTTCTGTCTTCCGACTCCCAAATTCTCTGCCGCCTCGAGCATCACTTTCCAATCAGGAGCCACATGGGTAGCCCCAGGAGTTGCCTTCCACCTCATCCTAGCGATCGTATTGAGCTTTTCAACTCCAGGCTCCAAAACCCTCGCCTCATCAGCCATCGAGCCTGGTATGCCTATAGAGGCATTAACAAGGTCGACACAGGCTCTATCTAGGGCTACTGGATCCTTAGAAGCCAAGACGCCTATATCTGGCACTATGGGGATTCCTTGGAAGGCATCACAATCACATAGAGGAACTATATCCATCGCCAGGTTAACGAAGGCAGCTTTTCCCTTGAAATAATCGATTATGCCAGCGGCCGATTCGCCTACCCTCGCTTCCTGTTCCTCTATGCTCGGGAAGGTTCTGCTGGTAAAGGCTCCGGCTTGGCAATAGTCTAGGCAGAAGGCACAGTCGACGCATAGTTCGCTAATTATTCTAGCCTTTCCTCCAACGATTTCTATGGCGCCCACTGGACATTGGCGTAAACATTCGCCGCAACCCGTGCATTTCGAGGGATCTACGTTCAGCTTGGCATTGTGATGAATCCACCATTTCCCCCGCTTTGAAGAACAGCCAACCCCAACATTCTTAAGCGCACCCCCTATGGCCATGACATCGTGGCCCTTGAAGTGGGCAAGGCTAAGAAGAACGTCAGCCTCTGCTATGGCGGAAGCGATGTAAACTTTTTGAAGATACCTTCCTTTAAAGGGATGTTCTTTGTAGCCTAATCCGCTAGGAGCATCGGCGAAAAGAACTGGGCAGCCCATGGTTTCGTTCGTGAATCCATTCATGGCGGCCGTCAGAAGGCCTTCTTCCAAAGCCCTTCTAGACCATACGGCCTCTCCCGTGTCATCCCGAAGAACTCTTCCGCCTGAGAAGAGGGTGTCGCATACGAAGGGCCTTCCCCCAAGCTCTTTTACCTTATCGACAACCTTTCGTACGTATATTGGTCGAATGTAGGCCTGGGTATAACGCTCCCCAAAGTGGACCTTTATGGCAACAATTTGACCTTTAGAGATTAAGCCTTCCAAAACCTTTCCCGCGAGTTCCTTGGTCTGGTATACTAGGCTGTGGGTATACCACTTCGTAGACGGGACCCTAGAAATGTAGGTTATGGGTACATGGGCTCCTACATAGTAAACATCAGACTCTTCCAAATCCTTATCGCACCACCTTTGGCATAAAGGGATTTATAAAGCCTTAACCTTTTCGTAAAGATAAAGATAGGGAGCTTGCGTATCTCTAGCTTGCCTTGAGATGATAACAAAGGGGATCGGCTTTTTCGAAAGCCTATACTTGCGAAGGCGACAACCCGTCTTCCTTCGCCTTTAGCCCGGCCCTAAGGCTACTTTGAAGGATGGCTATCGCAATCCCTTGGATGGCTATAACATAAAGGACTAAAGCGATGAAAGTTAAGCCTATGTCTATCATAGCTCCGTATATCGTACCACTGATCAAAAATCCAATGCCGTAGGCCATATTGAACAATCCGTAAGCTGTACCCCTGGAAGAGATGGGGCTCAACTCCGAGACGGCCGCTCGGTAAATGGATTCTTGCATTCCAAGCACCAAACCAAAGGAAAGGGCTGCCACTACGAGTGCAGCAATACCTTCGACGGAGGCGAAAATCGTGGGAAAGATGGAGAGGATGAAGGGCAATACCAAAACCTTCGCGCCAAATTTATCGTAGGCGTAACCGGATAAGAGGGCTATTGGAGCGTCAACCCCTTGGACGAGGACGTATAGCAAAGGGACGATCCATTGTTGCCCTGACTGAAGAATCGTTGAGGCTTTATAGAGGATCAAGGCGACGGGAAGGAGGCCCGCAGTATTAAGGAGGACGGCTATGGAATATCGATAGAAGGGCTTTCCTGGTAACCATAAGCGTTCCTTCACCCTCCCCTCGAAGCTAGGGCTTCCCCTCTTTCCGAGTCTCACGTATGTGTAGGTAAGGAATGCCATTAGGGTAGCATAAGGAAGGATAAGAAAGGTGAAAGTATAAGCGTAGTTATTGGCGCTGTAAAGCATAAGAGCAGCCACGATGAGGGGCCCGAGGATGGCTCCCATCTGATCAAAAAGCTCATGGAGTCCAAAGGCCTTACCAGCTCCAACGCCCTTGCTCACGATCGAAAGGACTGCATCCCTAGAAGGCGACCTAACAGCTTTTCCAAGTCTTTCTAGTATGACGAGAATGACGGCGAATTCCCATATCCCTGCAATCCCTAGAAGGGGTATCGATGCGATGAGACCATAGCCAAGGAATATAAAGGTCCAATAGGCTTTTGTTGAATCCGCCAAGAAGCCGCTTGCAAGCCTTAAGGCATAGCCTAGAAATTCTCCAAATCCTCCAATGAAACCGACAATAAAAGCGGAAGCTCCTAGAAACCGAAGATAGTCTGGGATAAGGCCACGGGATCCCTCGTAAACTATATCGCCCAAGAGACTTACAATGCCAAGTAGCAGAATGGCTGTGTAGGCCCTTCTATCCCCAAAACCTCTTTCTTGGCTTTCGTGCAAGGAGGTCCCTTAAAGACTCAAGATAACTTGGCGATGTAAGGCTGGATTACGGCAAGGGCAGTTAGGTCCTTGGTAAGTTTTTTGAATCAAGGCTTTTAAGCCTTTCATTAGAGCCCCCTCCTCAACTCCTCATCCGCCTTTTTTAGCATCTTAATTATTGGAAGGTGATAGGGGCATCGGGCCTCGCATTCGCCGCATCCATTGCAGAAGTCTGCCTTTGTAGGAAGTCCCCTATATTTCTTAGAGGCATAATCCTTGAGACCATAGTAGGTGAGAAGCTTCTCAAGCCTAAGAACCGTACGGATATCGATGAATTCCTGACAGGGTACGCACAATCCACATTCCCTACAGAAGGGCTCGGGGGGAAGCTCGCCAAACCTCGTGAGACGCCTTTCATCCTCAGTAAGACCTTGAAATCCTTTTGCAATGGCTATGGACATCCTTACTTCCTCAACTGATCGAAAGCCAGGTACGACGACCGAAATGTCATGGGCGAGCGCATACTTCAGGGCTAGGGAGCCCTCTATATCGACAGTATTTTTTCCCTCAGTCTTCGATCTAGTCTTAGTAAATCGAACAAAATCTCCACCACTTCTGACAATGTTCGTTTGCTGATCGTAATGAAGGAGGAAGGGTTTCATAACGATAAAGGCTACTCCCATCTTCCTAGCTAAAGGAAGAAGCTCCTCCACAGCTTCTCGTTCAAAGATATTGAGAGGCGCAAGAACCGTATCGAAATTCCCAGTCTCTATAGCCCTGCTGAGGACATAGGGAACATGACCAGTGATGCCTATAAAGCTAACCTTTCCTTGTTTCCTCGCCTCCTTTAGGGCTTGCATAGCACCATCTTGGGCTAGAGCTTTCTTAAGGTCTTCAAGGCTATCCACACCATGAAGCTGTACTATATCGATGCTTTTGAACCCGAGGCACCGTAGACTCTGGCGAAGGGACTTCTCAGCCTCATCCTTTCCTCTAAAATGGACCTTTGTGGCAAGGATGCAATCATCACGGAAATCCTTAAGGGCTAAGCCCACCTTCTCTTCGCTATCCCCATAGCTTCTAGCCGTGTCGAAGTAACGAATCCCTAAGTCGTAAGCCTCCCTGATGATTTTGATCGATTCATCGATTCCCATGTCGTGGATACCTATTCTAGCAGCTCCGAAGCCGATGACGGGAACCTTCAAACCCGTCTTTCCGAGGCATCTGATCTCCATACCCCCACCAAGCCCAAGGATCGAGTTTGGAAAGGACTAAACATGGAAGCTATTAAATAATTTCTATGATGTCTTTATTACACAGCTATGAAAGTGAGTTGGTCAGCCTCGATCCCTCATAGCCATCCTTGCTAACATAGGGATTGAGGGAGTTCCTCGCCTGTAGAAGGAAGGGCTTCGGTACCTCCCTTCGAAAGGGAAGCCTTTTCGCCTTTGTAAGCTCCATCACGAATCTAAAGCCGTACTCGGCTTGAAGTCTTAAAGCCTCCGATCCAAGAAGCTTTGAAGAATCTCTATGGCTATGCGTATTATAGTGGTTTCGGTTGTTGTAGATCGAGGGGATGCCAAGGGCGTTGAAGGCGAGAGTATCGTCGCCTCCAGGACTAGGGCCCACGACAGCAGGATAGCCCATTCTATTCGCCAAGCTTGAGGCAAAGGATACGAGGCTAGAGGGCCCCGTTACCCTTAAGAAGTTCCGTCCTAAAATGGCCCCTCCACCATCGATGTTCATAACTAAGAGGCAATCCTCTAGCTCTGATGAATGACGCTTTGCATAGCATAGGGAGCCTATAGAGCCTACTTCCTCAGCTCCGAAGGCTAGAAAGAGGATCCCCCTTTTCAATCTTTGGGAGGCTAAAGAACGTGCAAGCTCCAAGAGCACTGCCACACCTCCCGCATTATCAGCTCCGCAGCCCCCTACAGGAACAGAATCGAAATGGGCGCAAAGAATGACGAATTCATCGGAACCATCTCCAGGCAAGTAGGCGAAGACGTTTCGTGAAAGGGCTTCCTGAATCCTTTGAACGATCCTTAGGTAAGCGGAGGAGATGCCCTCCGCTATAATAGCATAGGCATCTTGCAGCGATATGGATACGGAGGGAGGTGGAAGTCTACCTAAGAAATATGCAGAGTGTAGCGAATGGTATGTAGGCCATGGTGTCATATCTGCGACAATAAGGCCTTTCAACGATTTTTGATCTATGGCCTCCATAGGCGAAACCTGGGCTGCTAGGACTATCGAACCATCGAAATTTTTCCCTTTCAACTCCACAGGATCGGCGATCTTAAGGGGTGCCGTAAGTCCTTCTTCGGCGGTAGATGAGCAGAAGCCATATGGATAGCATTCTACGACGCGCCCTCCTTGGCTAGGTACCCTAAGCTCGTAGTTTACGGGAAGACTTTGAGGAGCTTTGAATTCCTCGATTGAAACTTTACTCAATCCGTATTCCCTGAACTTCGAGGCAATATAGCTAGCGGTCCTTCGCTCTCCATCAGTACCTACGTAGCGGTTTCCTATGACATTACAAAGGTAATCGACATGTTCGAAGGCTAAAGCCTCACAAATTTCCAATTTTTCTTTCAAAGCCTCATCCTACCCCAGCAGGTTAGATTAATAACGATTTTCATGTTATTCTTCTTTTTCCTTTCCTTTCCTTTCCCTCTATATCTGCGAAAAAGACAACGATCGATGCATCTTCCGTAAGAAGAATTGTTGCTAGAACTATCAGAATTGGGTAGCTCTTAGAGATTAGGGTATAATATAAGAAAATAGTGTAAGGAATTTTGCGCGAGCATTATCATGAAGCCTAGGATATGTCTTTTTAAAGGTGGCTAAGCTCAGATGAGTTTGTCTAAGAGAGCCGAAAGAGTTACAAGTCCTTTAGGAAGAACGATCCAAGAAATCCTCCGCAGTTTAGAAGACCTTTTCCCTTCGAAAGATAAACGAAAGAAATGCTAGAAGCTCCAACAAAATTCGTTTTCTTACTTTTTACTTTTTGTCCCGTCACTTCTCACTTAAGGTCTTGTTTCCGACGCTTTCCTTTCTTCCTGTCCTTTTAGCCCCCCTTCGGCTGCATGCGTCTTTTCCACTTCTTCAGAACTCTTCGGTGTCTGGGGAGCTTGGATCGTTGGTGGTACGGCTATAGGTGTCGATGGAGTCTGGGGTGGAGTCTTTCTCTCATACCTTTCCATGAAGATTACCTCCTTAATATCGGGAAAGAAACGTTCGATGTCCGAAGCGATGCCTCTCTTGATTATTTGAAGCCCTTCGATAAGGAAGGCCTCCTCCGGTATAGTGATTTTTAGAATGCCTCCTTCTAATCCCTCGAAGCCAAACTTGTCCTTAGAAATTGATGGAATGCGTCTATGGATTAGATGCCTTATCTTCTCCAAAGGATCCGAAAGAATCTTCCTAACTACACCATTGAAGACGATCGTCTTTCCAGCTAGAGGTGGATTAAAGTCAAGCTGAACTCTCCCAGCACCAATAGACCTAACGGTTGCAACCTGGCCGTTCACCTCAACCTGCATGCCCGGTTGGAGACGTCTATCCAACTCTCTAAATCTTCGTATGGGAAAGAGCTTTATCTTATTCGGATCCCTAGGACCTAAGCCCCTTTCAGGGGGGATTTCTATAGTAAAGGGCTTTCCCTCCTCCATGCCAACTAGCGATTCGTCTAAGCCCT
>JAWCLV010000009.1:0-42086 GCA_038850515.1 Bathyarchaeia archaeon | reverse complement strand
GCCCTTCAACGATTAGGACTGGCCTATCGAAGTGCTCAACCATATCTGAAGCCTGTTTGAAAAGTCTTCCATCCTCGATAGAATGGAGAAAATCCCTTGTAGTCTTTCGCTCGACGATGGCTCTATCGCTAATCTGGTAATCGCCAACCTCAAGCCTTTGAGTAACAACCTGAACTCCAAGATTCGATAGTATCTTCGGGACCTCGTTCTGAGCTTCTCGAAGGTCTACAACAACCCTCACCTTTCCTTCCTTAGCCTTCCCGTTCATCTTTTATAACAGCACCCTCTTCGTAAAGCGTTTATGATCGAGTTTAGAAAAAAGAAGCAAAAGCTCTTCTTTATCTATTATGGCATTGTCTACACCTAGGATTTGAAAAAGTCAAAAAACTGGTATCACCGATTCATCATTTTCTGAAGGTACGAAATCTTAAAGTAGGCTTCTGGCTCCTCAATTTTCAAGGCATCCATGGGCGAGATTTTTCTTAGGTCTAAGGATAGTTTCTCCGATTCCCTATCGATCCAAGCTTCCAATGCGGATTTTGCCAGGATACCAGCCGCAGCTACGGCCATCACATCCTCGGCATCTGGGCTCTGGATAACCTTGATGGATCTAAGACCTTGGATTCTTCCCAACCTCTCCTCAGTCTTAAGTCTATCGAATTCATCAATGAGGATGATGAAGGAAGCATCCTTCTTTTTCTTTACAACTTTTTTATAGACCGAATCGATGGCTCTGGCATGCCCCCAGGCTAATAGATCGTTCAGATTTCCATTATCTTCCCATAATTCTTTAAGTAACTTATTGAATCTTCGAGGTGTTATCATTACAACCTCGAAATCTAAAGCGAGCTTTTTGATCATCTTCGACATCTCTTCGATTCTTCTATGCTCAAGTTCCTTACTGTCCATGACTCCCTCAGCCCTGAGGGCTAACATACCTTCGGGAGTCAGGGCTACTGCAGCGATGATTAATGGTCCCAGCCATTCCCCCTTTCCAGCCTCATCAGAGCCTATAATAACATCGTATCCTGAAGGCTCGAACTTAAGTTCCTTCAGTATTTCGAGGATAAGGGGCTTGGCGTCTTCTCGTGTGACTACGACCTTTCCGGATTTATAACCTATAATGATCGACTTCCCATACTTAACCCTGAAAAATTCATAAGGGTTGGTTACGGGGAGGGGACGAACTAACTTCCCTTTTTTCAGCAAGGCATCCCTGAAGGCCTCCCTTTGATTTAAAGGAAGTTTTATGACGTAAGTCCGCGTGGCCTTCTTCTCCCTCTTGTTCTTGACTCCCATTCATTTCATTCTCGGTAATAATTTAAAAAGTTCTTTTTAACAACAGACGCAATTTCCGCAAGGGTTCCTTCTGAATTAAAAGAAAGAATCCCCATGAAATCTCATTTTTTGTTAGTCCTTATAGAACGATTTTTCAGCCCTTCAAGCCTTCAGCAACATCCCTTAAACCTAGCTCCTCGAGCTTACGTTTGGTAGGAATTCCTGTTTCGACATCCCAGCCCCTGAGCTGGTAGTACTCCTCCAGAAGGCGCCTGAATTTCTCTTCATCCAGCCTCGTTCTATCATATCTGTCCGGAAGCTTGAAGTGCGGGATAACGGTTTCATCCATCTTCCTTGAGCGTCCCTCCCTCACGAGGATCATCCTTTCAAGGTTATAGATCCTTTCACCAACCCTATCGAGCTCAGCCTCGGAAATGTCTATGCCTGTGGCTGCTGAGAAGAGGATACTTTCCATCGATGTATCGCCCGTTATATCCTCAGCCCTCTTGAAGGCTTCCTCATCCTCAAAGCTTGCAAGGAGCCTTGGGAAAATCCAATCACAGAGAAGAAGGCTGTCCTTCACACAACTTCTGTTTCCATCGAAGACTACCACTTGGGCCTTTCCTTCATAGGTATCCCTATCGAAGGCTTTCTCGGTTCCATAAAGCCTTAGGGAAAGCTTCCTAAGCCTTGGTTCTTCTCCCCGATTGTAGCTATCTATGAAGCTCTGGAGTAATGTGTAGCTATGCTCGCTGTTGAAGGGATCCCTACTAGCTAAGGCCCATTGAAGGGCTGTGACAATGTAGCCTGGGCTTGGATGGCGATCGTTCTGCCTAGAATCCCTGTGGGCAGGAGCCCCCCATGCAAACATCTGGAATCGCGCCACTCTTTGGTTAAGGTTGAGCTTATCGGCAACCCTTATAAGGTCTTCGGCGAAGAGCCCTCCTGCTCCCTCCCTCCTCGAAATCCTATGGAGAAATTCCCACCACCACCTTGGATTAAGAGGATCGAGCTTTAGGCCCTCGATCTCTTCGATCCCATCCTCAACGCACTTTATGAGCCATGGAGCCATGGTCTGAAGAATCCATGTGCATAGTCCTAAGTCCTCGCAAAGGCTCGTAAGCTCTACGGCTGTAGCCTCATCGAATCCAGGATAGCCCTTCACCCTGAGTCCGTTTCCTTCATAATGAACAAGCAAGCCCCTTTCTGGCTCTCCAAACCAGTTACAGTCGTTGCAGAGGGGCATTGCGTTAATGAAGCCCTCCCCGAAGACACGCCTCATGTTCTTGTACATCACGGCTCCGCATGGCGCTGTACAGGCTTGAGTGCACTGGATGCGCTCTGGACTCGGCTTTGTTCGAAGAACCATCCAACCTGGAAGGGCCCTTTCCTTAACGTATCTACAAACCTTTAGGAACCTTTTAGGATCCGCTATCCTGATGCCACCTTTCCCCCTAAGGGCTATAGCCTTCAGCCTCTTGGATCCCATTACGGCTCCGAAGCCCACCTGTCCTGCTGCATTCGTAAGGTTATGCTCAATGGTGGAGAACCTGACGAGATTTTCACCCGCAGGCCCTATACAAGCTACCTGAGCCTCATCACCATGGATCCTTTTCAGGGTCATCTGAGTTGCATAGGCGCCTTTTCCCCATAGCTCCTTAGCATCAAGGATCTCAGCCCTTCCATCCTCTATCCATATATAGACGGGCCTATCGGAGGCTCCCTGAATGACGATTCCGTCGAAGCCCGAGTACTTAAGCTCAGGGCCCCAGTAACCCCCGAAGGTTGAGCGAGTATACCAAGGCTTCGGATAAATCCTAGGGGATACGCTACAAACAATGGTCCTCCCTGAGCTTGGAGCCAGGGTCCCCGTTAGGGGACCGGTCATGAAGATCAGGCGGTTCTCCGGATCGAAGGCATCGATGCCCGGCTTAAGCTCCTCCCAGGCTATCCTGGCGGCTATGCCTCGACCCCCTATGAAGCCTTGGGCATAGGGCATCGTATCCTGGCTCCATATCCTTCCAGAGCCCAGGTCTACGCGAAGGATGCGCCCTACCCAACCATAGATTTTTCTTGACATACCAATCCCTCTACCTTTGAACTCGAAACTCCGAATCTGCCTTCCAAGGAACCAGCTTCAGGGCTTCCCTAGGACAATATTCGACACAGGCTGGATTACCGCCGCATAGGTCGCATTTCAGGTAAACTTTCCGCCCAGGATGGAAACGTAGGATATATCCATCAAGGTTGAAAGGACAAGCCCTAGCACATAGCCCACAGCCTACGCAAAGAGAATCCTCCAGTACCTTGGCTCCAGTTTTTGGATCTACTCGAATGGCACCGACGGGACAAGCGCTTAGACATGGATGCTCTGGACACTGACGGCATGTTTCAGGCTCAAACTTGAGCTGGAAAAAATCCCTCTTTACAACTATTCTAGAAGTCGATGGATTGCATTCTCCCTCGTGGATGAGGGAACATATCAGCTCGCAGCATCCGCACCCTCGGCATCTGTCTGGATCTCCCGAAATGAAGAACCTGGTTCCGTAGGCGTCAGACTTGGAATCCATTCCTTGGCTTTTCAAGGAAGTTCAATCCCCTTTAATCCATGAAACCGCCTTAGTAGATAGTGTCTTACTGAAAAGGTTATAAAGGCTACCTCGGTTCATTCGGTCAAGAAATCTGACCATCATGCAAGAGTCTCTAAAGCCTAAGAAACGCCCTATGATGAAACGATCATCATATCCAACCTCGGAGAAGTAACTTTGGAAGAACCCCCTTTTCGGGAAAACTTTCATGAAACAAGGTCCTCAAAGGCTATGACTTAGCCGAAAAGAAGATTAGATGGTGACAAAAAGAAAGAAACTTTCAGGACTATGGATTCGTAGCTTAAAAGTTTCTTGCCTTGAAAATTATGTTATGGAGGGAATAGAAGGCATAGCATCCAATTTAACTGTAATACGCTGACATTCCAAGGAGACTAAGCTTCAATAATTCTATTTACAAAAGCCTTTGGGTCGAAGGGCTCCAAATCATCGAGAGTTGATCCTAATCCTAAGAATAGGATAGGTTTCTTAAGAGCCTGAACGATGGATATAGCGGCGCCCCCCTTGGCATCCGTATCCATCTTAGTGAGGATGGCCGCATCTATGGGAACATACTTACTGAATTCTTCAGCCTGATTGATGGCATCATTACCTGTTAGAGCATCGCCTACAAAGACCGTAAGGTCAGGCTTTGCTATTCTTACAATCTTTTGCATCTCTTCCATCAAATTCCTTCTTGTCTGCATGCGTCCAGCCGTATCCACAAGGACTACATCGATACCATGGGCCTTGGCATACCCGATGGCATCGAAGGCCACAGCTGCTGCATCTGCCCCATACCTATGCCTTATAGCCTTGACACCCAAGCGGCTGGCTAAGACTTCTAGTTGTTCGATTGCACCAGCCCTGAAGGTATCGGCACAAGCCAAGGCAACCGTAAACCCCTGCCTTTGGAGGTATCTTGCCACCTTGGCGATGGTGAGGGTCTTACCGGATCCATTTACACCGACGAAGACTATGACAAAAGGAGGGCACTCATTCTCTGAGACCTTTCGCCCTTTGATCAAGCTCCCCAGGTCCTTCATGCCTGTAGTTTCTAGAAGCTCGAGGACAACGCTTCTCATGACCTCCTTTATTACTTCTCGGTTGTCACCAAACCGTCTTATTTTAATAAGCGAAAGCTTTTCCTTGAGCCTTTCTCCCATCCTTTCGGCTACGGGAAGGGCCACATCGCTTTCTAGAAGGGAGAGCTTAAACTCCTCGACCGCTTCCTCAAGCTCCTTGGGTCCAAGCTCTCCGTATGATAGTCTATCGATGGCCTTCGAAAAAGCTTTCCTAAGGCGTTCGAACAGGACGGGTCTCCCCTTCCCGAGCCTTTAAAATTTCTGATAGTCTTTCCCTATCAGCTTCTAAGCGCTGGGAAACCTGGAGAAATTGCTGCTCTACGCTCTGCCTCGTCTTCTCGAGATCGCCCAACCGATCCTCAAAGTCCTTGATAGCCTCATCAATGGTTTTCTCCACGCTTACATCAGCGCCTATTCCGACGATGACCCTCTCATTGTCCTCGATCCTTGCTTTAATAAAGCTGCCCCCTCCTATGGGAACGAGGACCTCAGCACCCTTTTTTTCAGATTTGATGCCTTGAAGGGTTTCAGCCGCCATTCTCGACTCTGTTATGGAAGCCTCTATAAGGCTTAGTCTTTGTCTCAAAGTATTCAAGGTTCCTTCAAGGATTTCTGATTCGATGAGAAGCCTTCTTAATTCTTCTTCCTCTTTATCTTGGGCCTTCATTTCCCTCAGACTCTGGTTCGGATTCCTCAATGCTTAAAATCTTTATCGCCCTTCTTTTGACCTTGTGTTGTCCCCCCAGCTCTTTGTAAACCCTCTCGAGGGCATCCTCCGGCTTTAAAGCCCTAACTTTCTTTCGGAATTTTGTCAGAAAATTTCCCATCTTTACCTCGCCGGAGACAATGAAAACCTTAACTTGACTCAAACCTGGAACCTCCGAGCTTTTTCTTTTTAATCCTTAATCGGCATTCTCGTCTATGCATATAAGGACTTGCATGTAAAGCTTTACCTATAACAAGCATAACAATATTGTGGGCTTCTTAAACGGCATCATCAAGCGAAAACCTGGCATTAAGGGCTCCATAGCCTTAAGATATGCTCAGGGATTTGCCTATCGCCATGAGCTCTGGTCCTGTTGTCCCTCTTCCTACGATAGCCCCAAATCGATTGGCAATCAAACCTACCTTAATGTAAGGAACGCCGTTTATGACGGTCCCCCTATGAACAGGAACCTTCAAGGCTTCTTTCAAAAGCCTTTCCTCCTCTTCCGTTATTTTAGGATGGGCGAGGACGCCATTGTTTGTGGCTACAGCGAGGGAGCCTACAAATGGGAGGCCTGCTATCGTCCCAGGAACCAGATTAACCCCAAGTGCGTCCTCTATCTCTTGGATCGTTCTTCTTGGAAACCTATGATCGACAACGCCTCCCTTGTCATTGACGAGGACACAATTTCCTAATGCGGTTATCTGCCCTGAAATAGTGCGGACTTCAACCTTGAGATCTTGAAGTTCCTTGATTTCGTCCTCTTGGGCTAAGTGAGGGATGGCTATTCCCTTCGAGTTTGCCGCTATGAAAATTCCCAAGAGCTTTGAACCACATATCTTCAGCCTTAAAAAATCCCTGACCCCAAGGTTCTTGGCCAACCACGACGCCTTCCGTTCTGTAAGGATTATTGGTGCGATGAGATACGTATCAGTAGTTATCAAGAAGACGCCTATGTTGGGGTTTCCCAAGATGTTGAAGGAATTTATGGGCATTTCTTAGAAAAATACCCTCCCTTCCCTCCCTTCCTTTATGTTTTCTTTCCTTTTATCTTTAAAAAATCTATGTATTCATTTCTTGGCCGGGTAAAGGGTGTATATCCCCTCCTTATCTAGGAGGACCTTGACCCTTATCCGTCTTGGAGGTTTTTCGATACTTCCTTTCCAAAGGAGCTTATTGAGGTCTTGACTTATCCTTAGATTTTCTGGCGCCACCTTTAAATTCCTTATTATAAGGGCTTTCAGAAGGCGAAGGGTCTTTGGGGTCCGTTGCCATCGAGATTCCCTCCAGGCGTCCCTAAGAGAGAAGGTGAAGGTTCCTACCTCCTCACCTTCCATCGCGGCCTCCGCTTCGTGTCTTACTTTATCCTTCGCTTCTTCATTGGCATCTTGGCTCCTTTCATTGGCGGAAACCTTTCCTTCATCATCATCGCTTTTTCTTTCCTCAGCCATACTCAATTCAACTCCTCACCTCAGCTTCGCCCATGGACTATGGTTTCAGCTTGCTCCTTCGCCAATGGCGATTCGTAGGAGTCATTCTGAAGGATCCCATTGTCCTGACATAAACCCATGAAGGTACTGGTCTTGCAATCCTCTGAGCCTTTGCAAGACGGAGCTTTTTGGCCATCGGTTTGTTACGTGCCATTTCCAACCCTCTTAAAGCGAGCATCGCTTAGGCCATCTAAACTAACTAAACTAAACTAAACCCTCCTTATCTTTATCTCACGCTTTTGGCTCTGAAGCCTCTGAAGAATCTGCCGTAGTTCCTCGTCACTCAGGGGAGCATTAATCCTTCCCGCTTGGGCAGCCTGTATTAGTTGGGTTTCTAGTTGCTCTACGAATTCCGGTCGAACCATTCGCAAGTTAGTCAGCCTACTCCTCGCTTCAGGACTGAGTATGCGAGTAAGGAGGACTTGTCTTTCGACCCTAGCTCGCTCCTCAGCTTGCCGATTACGTTCCCTCTCAAGGAGGCGTCTCTGCATCTCTGCTACGCGCCGTCGTTTAATTTCCTCCAGTTCGTAGTCTTCCGCTTCCAAGCCTCTATTCCCTCCGAATGCTAACCTTGAGCCATAGCCCTTTTATCCATAGATTTCTTCAGGTCTGTCGCAACTTGGTCTAGAAGACTTCTTCCCTTATCCGTTAAGGTCCTTCCCCTCTTATCTACTTTAGCCACCAATCCGGCAGCCTCTAATTGCTGGAGGATCTTCCTAACGATATTCGAACTTCCGCTTCGGGCATGCCCTGGAGCTGACCTTCCACCCGTACGACCACCGTAGGCTTGGGACATTCTGGAAACTCCCATCGGACCCTTAACATAGAGCTTCCTTAGGATAGAGGCTGCCCTGACATACCACCAGTCTTCCGAATTTGGTTGGCGCTCAGCATGAACTCCCGTTTTTACATAATCGGACCAAGGGGGAGGCCTCACCGCTTCCACACCCTCCTTTAGCTCGAGGGCGAGCCTTGTGATGAAGGCATCGACTGGTACATCGTAAACCGTTGGCAAGGGACACCCACACACTTCGGCATTAGAAGAGGAACTTTCCTATTTATAAACCCTTAAACGAGGAACATCTGGTTGGCTAAGAAATGTCTCAGCCTTTCACCCCTCCATGCACCTGATTATGGAGATTCGCATCTAAGAAAGGCTTTGGATGATATTTTTTATCCCTTCGGCACCACGCTTGAAGATGACTTCCTCTTCCTCATGCAATTTCCACTCTTTTATCTCCTCTATGCCGCCTTTTCCTAGGATCACAGGAACTCCAATACTCAAATTCTTCAGCCCATATTCTCCATCTAATATAGCCGAGCAACACATCAGCCTCTTCTTATCCTTTAAAATTGCCTCAGCCATTTCTGCAGTGTTGGAGGCGGGAGCATAGACTGTGGCACCTTTCTTGGCTACGACTTTCAAGGCATAGTCCCTCAGGGCCTCCAGAACCGCCCCTCTCTCATCCTGCTCGAAAAAAGCCGGTTTACCTGAAACCTTCACTCGGCTGAAGAGGGGAACTTGATGATCACCATGCTCTCCGATGACAAAGGCTTCTATGTCCGATGGTTTAACATGAAACTTCTTCGCAAGAAGGGATTTGAACCTAGCCGAATCTAACTGGCTAGAGCTTCCAATAACCTTGTGTCTCTCGATGCCCAAGAACTTCCACATTAAGAAGTTCATAATATCTAAAGGATTCGTCAGGGTTATTACGACGCATTCTTTCGAAAGAAAAGGCTTCAGACTCGAAGCCACATCCCTTATTATGCGACTATTTATGTTCAGTAGCTCAAGCCTCGATTTCATCTCGGGGGTTCTTGCCTTCCCAGCGGATACGATGACTAGATTCGAGCCTTCGACATCCTCGTAATTACCGGCTATAACCCTTGTGTCATTTCTCAGAGCGATGGCCTGCTCAATATCGATCGCCTGTCCCTCTGCAAGATCCCTAACGACATCGACGAGGATGAGTTCATCTGTTATGCCGCGGGCCGCTATCTCGTAGGCTATGCAGGAACCTAGATTTCCAACTCCTATAACGGATACTTTGACCATACATTTTTTGAATAGCCTTGGCTACATAAAGCCTTCTACATCTCGTAAATCCTTCATCAGAAAGAGATCGAAACCGTTATAGATAGGCTTCCCCTTTTCCTTTGCAAGAAAGATGAAATATATAAGATGGAACGGAGCGTACCGATCGGTTTGCCCAAGTTTCAAACAGTCCGCGGGATGAAGGACTATCTTCCAGAGGACTTGGCGAAGCGGAGGTTCGTAGAAGGAACAGTAAGAAAACTCTTCAATCTTTATGGATACTTGGAGGTCGAAACACCCACTTTGGAGAGCTACGAATTACTAGCAGCCAAGGTGGGCGAAGAAACTAGGAAAAGTATGTATGCCTTTAGGGATCTTGGTGGAAGGATGGTCGCCCTAAGGCCAGAGGGAACGGCCCCGATAGCTCGTCTCATGGCCACGAAACTTAGGACTGCCCCAAAGCCCATAAGGCTTGGTTACCTTTGGGACTTCTTCCGATATGACGAACCCCAGAAAGGAAGGCTTAGAAGGTTCTATCAGGGTGGTTTTGAGCTTTTAGGAGCTCCAGGCATCTATGCCGATATAGAAATTCTTACGATAGCGGCGAATCTCATGACGAGCCTTGGTTTGAGAAAACCTTCCATCAAGGCAAGCCATGTTATGATTATTCGTTCCCTACTTGCCGAGCAGGGGATCGATGAGGAACGCCAAAACGCCATACTCGCTTTAGCCGATAAGAAAAGGTATGAAGAAGCCCTTGAGAAGCTAAAGGAATGGGGGGTTCGGGATTCTATCGTAGCCCTCCTTTCAAACCTTTTCAGCCTAAAGGGAGACATCGAAATGGTGATGGTGGAAGCCTTAGGGTATCTAAAGGACTTTCCTGAGGCTAGGAATGCCCTAGAGGAGCTTGGGAAGGTTCTCAGATACCTTAGGGATCGATTCTCGGAGGTCGATTTTATAATCGATCTAGGTTTTGCCAGAGGTCTTGAATATTATACGGGCATTATCTTCGAGGGCTTCGCCGAAGGCCTGGAATCGGCCATCCTTGGAGGGGGAAGATACGATAAGCTTGTGGAACTTTATGGCGGGGAGCCAACTCCAGGCGTCGGCTTCAGCGCGGGTATCGATAGGATTCAACTTGTCATGGATGAACAGGGCCTTTTTCAAGGCTTTTGCCTCGAAAAGCCCCTATACTTGGTTCCGATAAAAGGTGATTTTATGGAGCAAGCTCTGGACTTGGCTGTAAAACTGAGGTCCTCTGGTTTACCTGTGGAAGTGGAGGTTTTGGGAAGGAGCGTAACGAAGGCTCTGAGACATGCGGAAGCAAAGGGCCTTCGATACGTGATGCTCATAGGGGAAAGGGAAATCTCTCAGGGGACCGTTAGCCTCAGGGATATGGAAACGAGGGATCAAAGAACCGTAAAGATAGAAGAGCTTAAGATCCTTCTTGAAAAGGAAAGGCTAAGGGGGCTAAAAGACCCTGTAAAGGACGAAGCTTAGGACCCCGTTCTTAAAACTTAAGCCCTCAACCCTCGGAATTACCATAACTGGCAGGACGGCTCGACCATAGTACCTTACTCCTTCGCCTTCAGCCGATATCGTGAAATCCCACTCCGAAACCATAATCGATATATTCCTCTCGTTCACACCTGGAAGCTCTGCGATGACTCTTACCCTATCAGGCTCTATGACCGCTTCTATTATCGGAGCTCTCGTCCTAGGAATTACGTAGGGGCGCTCCACAGCCCTCTCGATAGCTGGAGGTCGAGGTCGAAGTCTTGGCTTAACTCCGAAAGCTTTTACGGCGAGAACTCCTGCAACAAAGCCTCCGATATGGGCCCAAAAGGCGATGCCGGAGGGCAAGCCTGTCAAGGAGAAGACACCCATCATAAGTTGGTAGAGGAACCAAAATCCAAGGTAATAGTAGGCGGGAACGCTTACTATCTGGATAAAAATGTAAAAAACAATGGTTCTTATCCTGGCTTTAGGATAAAGGATGAGGTAGGCACCCAGGATGGCTGAGATAGCTCCAGATGCGCCGACGGTTGGGATCATAAAGCCTACAGTTCCCAAGGTTGGTATTTCGATGAATAGGGATAATATATGCGCAACACTTGCGATTAATCCACCGGCAAGGTAGAAAAAGAGATATCTGAGATGGCCAAAGGCATCCTCCACATTATCACCGAAGATCCAAAGGTAGAGCATATTCCCAAAGAGATGGGTTATGTCGGCATGCATGAACATGCTTGAAAATAGGGTCCATAGCCTTCTTCCATAAAGAATTTCGAGAGGAATGGCTCCGAGGTTAATAATAGCAGTCTCTAGGCTTCTCACCCCTTGAAGGAAAAAGAAGAAAAAGACGACTATGTTGATGAGAAGGAGCCCATAGTTTACGTAGGGCGTGGTTAAAGGTCTATTCTCGTCTTGAATTGGAAGCATGGTTGGCTACCCCATGGTTTTCAACCTCAATTAAAGAAACCTTTAATCCTTGGTCCAAGGGAAGATCTAAGATTTAAGTTATTTTGATTCCATTAAAAGCGTAGTGTCTTGAAATCTCTGCACCCCCTCTCACATGTTTTCCTATCCATACATACCTTTCTACCATCCTAGCTCAAAACTTATGCCTGAGGTAGGCTTCCACAACCATACCTTTAATGTGGTCTGGGCATCTTCCTTCTTCCTTCTAGGTCTCTTCAGATAAGGTTTGGATACCGAGGACCTGAACTGATGCCTGACCTCCTTGACTCTTCGAATGTTCACACCCTAGCTGTAGGCGATTTCCCTGTTCTTAAGAAGCCCTTCTCCCTCTCCCTTACGATCCATCGGATCTTCCGATCATCCAGCTTCCAGTTCTTAGGCCTCCTTACCATGAAGCCTAGAGGGTGAACTGATTTTCAGGACGCTAGAGATTCCATTGAAAGGTCTATTTATTTTATATAAAATATCTGGATTAGTAATCATCATTAGGCGAATTTGGGTCTTCCTTCATCCCTGCCTCAGGGTGGCTATATGATAATCAATTTATGCGATATATTTTCTTAGCTTAGAGTAGTACAGACAATGGAGTTAGTGAGATGGGATGTTAAGTAGAGAGGATGCCCTTAACCTTGTTAAGGCTAGCATTAAGAGAAAAAATATTTTCTACCATGTCCTTGCAGTCGAGGCAATAGCTAGAGCCATCGCGAGGCACCTCGATCAAGATGAGGACCTTTGGGGCCTCGCCGGTCTTCTCCACGACTTAGATTTCGACGAAACGATGATGAAACCAGAAATTCATGGACTTGTAGCAGCTGAGAGACTAAGAGGCCTTGTTTCTGAGGAAATTATTAGGGCAATAAAGGCCCATAATTATGAGCATACGGGCATTAAACCTGAAACAGCATTAGAAAAGGCATTGATAGCGTCGGATGCCATTTCTGGACTTATCGTCGCTTGCGCCTTAGTCATGCCCCAGAAGAAGCTTGCCCAAGTCAGCCCCAAGACCCTCATGCAAAAGTTCAAGGATAAGGACTTCGCTAGAGGAGCCGATAGGAATCGCATGCTTCTATGCGAAGAGATTGGTATTCCAAGGGATAATTTCTTTAAGATAGCCCTCGATGCCCTTCAGAAGATAAGCGGAGAAATAGGACTCTAAGCAAAATTAAGCTACTACCATTATCGTTCTCGAAGTACAGAGGAACGCATTTTTGAAAAGGAAGTTCTCAATGATCCGGCATTCCTTTCATATGTCAAGTTTCAAATAGAAAAAAGCTCAAGCTCTCTTAGGGTGATTCTGTCCATGCGCCTCTATGTTCTTACAGATATGGAAGGAGCAAGTGGCGTTTTGAGGGAGGAACAAACATCCCCAGGTAGCAAAGAGTATGAAGAAGCCTGCCTTTCCCTCACAAAGGATGTGAACGCAGCCATAGATGGGGCCCTTGAAGCAGGAGCATCGGAGATCCTTGTTAACGATCTCCACGGAGCCCGCCAAGGTTTTAACCTTGTCCTAGAGGAGCTTCATCCAGAGGCCAAATGCATAACTGGGGGACCTAGGGGCTGTAGACTTCCAAGGCTGGATAAAGGCTTTGATGCTGCTTTCATGATAGGTTACCATGCCATGGCTGGGACTCAGGGAGCCGTCTTAGATCATACAATGTCAACGAGGGTTATCTATGATGTTCGCATAAATTGCATGAGGGTAGGAGAGATAGGCATCGATGCCTCGATCCTAGGTGCCTTTGGAATACCTATAGCCCTCGTCACCGGTTGCTTAAAGGCTTGTGAGGAGGCTAGGTCTTTATTAGGCGATGTAGAAACGGTGGCAGTAAAGGAAGGCTTAAGCCGTAATGTGGCTATTTGTCTCCCACCAACCAAAGCTAGGAGTCTCATAAAGCAGGGTGCCAAAAAGGCTTTAGAAAACCTTACTAAGCTCAAACCTTTGACCTTCAATCCTCCGATCTCCCTAGAAATTGACTATACACATCCAAATTACGCGGATCAGCAAGAGCGGTCAATGCTAGCGAAACGCCTTGGTCCAAGAACCTTGGCCTTCTATGGCGAAGAGCTTCTCCAAGTAATGCGAAGTGTTGGGTGGTATTAGCTCTCCATATAACCTTTAGAAGCCTATCAAGAAGCTTTTTTCTTTACTAGTCTCTACAGTCGAGAGCTGGCTGTTAAGGTTGCCGTTGAAAGAGATAAAACCTTGGCCTTTCAAGCCATCCTTGTAGATTCATTAACGAGGGTTCTGCTAATAGATCAGGTAAGAAACATGGTTGAAGAAATGATCCAGGCTGAAGCCGAATATTTACAAGGTTTTAAGATAACAATATCTAATTCTAAGCCAGGCTAGGAATAATCGCCATGTCTCTAATCATCGTCGAGGAACTATACAGCATCCTTCCTCAAATCCTAAAGGCAACCATTTCCCTCTTCGTCGTCATAGATCCAATTGGGAACATCCCCTTGTTTATCGGTTTGACAGAAAAGTTAAGTCAAGAAGAGAGGAGAAGAATCTTCCATATGGCTAGCTGGGTCGCCTTCCTTTTACTCATAACCTTTGCCTTGGCAGGACAACAGGTTCTCTTGATTTTTGGTGTCAAGCTCTACAGCCTTATGATGGCCGGTGGAATCCTTCTCCTCATCATAGCTGTAAGGATCCTGCTTTCTGGGGGTTGGCATGAGAAAAGCGATGGACCTGAGGATATGGGAGTTGTTCCTATAGCTTTTCCGCTCCTTGTTGGTCCTGGAGCCATGACAACAACCCTTGTAACCCTCCAGGCTGATGGGGCCTTCGTTAGTCTCCTCGCAGTTTTGATAAACTTCGCAATCATATGGCTGGTTCTTCGCTTTATAGAACCTATATACAAGATTCTCGGGAGGACTGGCTCTCAGGTAATCGCGAGGATCATGGCCGTTTTTATAGCGGCTTTAGCAATAGAGCTGGTATTCGAGGGTTATTTGAATTTTCAGTCATTGTTTAAGACTTAAAAGAAATTATAAAAATAAATCTGCAATTTTTTTCTCTTTAAAGAGGAATTTTATCTTATTTTTTCTTTTAAAAAATGAGATAAGATTTAAATATAGAAATAAGCAAAAATTTTGGTGAGGAGGGCAGACGAATGCCAAAGAAAGGGAGTAAAGGGAAGAGGCGTAAGAAAAAGAAATAACAACCAATTTTATTCTGAAAAACACAGGTAAACTCAAAAATATCCAATTTTTATCTTTTAAGAATCTCGAATAGAAATGGAATTTTTCTAGGCTAATAGCCTTTCTATAACGCGGCCTTTCTTCTTTCGCATTTTGAACGATATTTAAGAAAAATATGCATTTATTAAAGATTAAATTTCGAAATCTTTAAATTTTCATTATATTTTGCCTTTCGACCTCTTTTTTTCTATTTTTATAAAATTTAAGCCTAGAAAAAGGCTAGAAAAGTTCTTATAATTCCGAATCAACTCTCTTTCGGGTGTTTCACGATGAGGCTTGGTATTCATATCGTTGCCGATCTACTCCTTTGTCAAGGTGATGTCTTAAAGGACGACGCCTTAATAGAAAAGACCCTTAAGAAGGCCGCCGAGGAGGCCGGGCTTCAGATGATCGGCATAACGACCCATAAGTTTGAGCCTTATGGTGTGAGCTCCGTCATCCTCATCAAAGAGTCCCATATCTCCGTTCATACGTGGCCAGAATATGGTTTCGCAGCCTTGGACATCTTCGTTTGTGGAGGGGATCCAGCAAAGGCACTTAACGTCATTGAAGAAGCCTTTAAGCCAAGGCAGACAACGATCATTAAAATCGAGAGGGGCATTGACATTGGAGGAAGGACTTCCGCATAGGGAATGGCATATCGACAAGGTGACCGACGGATATCTTCGCCTTCTGAAAATCGACGCCCTCCTTTACTCTGGGAAAACGGATTACCAGAAGGTGAAAATTTTTAAGAATAAAGCCCTTGGCAAGATCCTCGTTATAGATGATGACATCCAGCTCGTTGAGATGGACGAATGGGTCTATCACGAAGCTCTGGTTCATCCTGCCCTTTTCACACACCCAAAACCCTCGAGAATAGCCATTATAGGCGGGGGAGATGGGGGTGCCCTGAGGGAAGCCCTAAAGCATCCATGCGTTAAGGAAGTTTTTCTTGTGGATATCGACCGGGGAGTCGTCGAAGCATGTAGAAGGCTTTTGCCCGAGGTTCATGGAGGATCCTTCGATGATCCAAGGGTGAAATTTCTTCATCTAGACGGGAAGCATTTTCTGAAAAATCCTCCTGGAAAATTCCATGGAATCCTCATAGACCTCACGGAACCAACCAAAGGACCTTCAAAGGAACTTTATTCTAAGCCCTTCTACGAACTTGCGAAAAGAGCTTTGACATATGATGGGGTGATGTCCCTCCAAGCTGGTTCAGCCATGTTCCATTGGAACGAAGAGGCCTCATACTTCCATGGTTATAGTATTCTCGCCTCCCTTTTTCCCATAGTAAGGCCATACATCATCGGGGTCCCTTCTTTTGGATCCCTATGGTGCTTCCTTATGGCATCTAAGCGTCTCGATCCTCTAAAGGTTTCTAGAAGAGCCTTAGCGAAAAGGATGGCGGAAAGGGGAATTGAAACCCGCTATTATACGCCAGAGCTGCATAAGGCCCTTTTCACCTTACCGAAGTTTTTCCTCGAAGGCTTTGACGTTAGAAAGAAGAATTCATCATATTGAACGATGAAAAGTGTGGGGTCATTGCTCGGGACTCATTTCACATAAGCTGTTCCATCGATTTATTTTTCTTCTCCGCTCTCCGTTTTTTCGCTCCTCCTCTCCACCAACGCTTCTTCTCTCCCTTCTCCCTTCCCCCTTCGCCTTCCCTTGAGGGTTTTACTTAGCCAAAGGTGTCCTCTAGCCTTCGAAAACCCCATTTTCTCGAAGAAGCTGACGGCTGGCTCATTGCGTTCATCTGTATCCGTGATGATCATCCTCGCCCCAAGCTTAAGCATCCTCCTCTCCATTTCCCTGTAAAGCCTCCTTCCGATTCCTCGACTCTGGTAAGCCTTCTCAACTCCTAACCAAACCAGATAGCCGTATTTCCAAGGGCTTCCAGCCTTCTCGACGGTCGTTCCCATGGCAAAGCCTACAATCTTCCCACCCCTCTCAGCTACGAGGCAAAGCTCTGAGTTATTGTTGAAAAGACTTGTCACTTCGTATTCATCCCAAGTTCTATAAAGAAGAGGTAAAAAATCCCTGGTAAAGAGGGATTCCCCTAGGTGGAAAACCTCGGGTAGATCATCAATGCGCATCCCGCGTATTACGACCTTTGCCCTTTTTTCCGATCTTTTTGTCAAAGCCATGGAAAAACCCCTATCATCTTCCGAATTTTTCAAGCCGGAATTTCCCTTTTAATAGGGGGCGCCTCGTTTGGAGCCTCCATAGAAGCTTAGGCTTTTCAACCGACATAATAGGATTCGCGCCTCCAATAGATGTTATCTGTTCCTTCCTTCCCTCTTTACCAATCTCCTTCTTTACTTATCAAGTCCTATATTAATAAGGCACCATCTATTCGCCATAAAAGTCAAGAAAAGGTAGCTATGAAAGCTTTAATCCACTTCCTTAGTTCTCAGCCTTTTTATAAAAAACGAAATCCCTATAAGCATGGCTGCCTGAAGCTTTGAGGTTTTTCGAGCGGATTTGAAGATGTCAGAAGGCGAGTTTAGGGACGAAGGCGAAAAGGAAGATGGCAGTGAAGAAGGTTATGGCTTAGAAGGCGCGGCCTTCGGCTTAACAGACGGAATCATCTGTTTCTTGGGAGTCATAATAGGCGTAGCCGAGGCGACCCAAGATGTTAGGTTTGTGGTAATCTCCGGAATCATCAGTGGAATAGCTAATGCCTTCGCAAACTCCATCGGAATCGTCATCTCCCAATCCACAGAGAGGGGACTCCAAATCCATGAGACGGTAGAGCATGGGAAAAAGGTGAGGGTCCATTCAAGGAAAGAGGTTTGGATGAGCGGAATCCTATCTTTAGGAGCGACTTTCTTAGCCCTCCTCCTCTTAATGATGCCCTTCGCTTTTCTTCCCCTCTTTTCAGCCATTGCCATTACTTTTCTCATAGGCAATGTTGCCCTCTTCCTCCTAGGAAGGTACGTAGGTCGTATGAGCGGTGAAAGCTCCATCAAAACGGGCATCAAGTTCGCAGCCATGGGTACCATCGGGGCCATAGTCTCCTATGGTGTTGGAGATGCCCTCAAGCATTTAAGCGGAGTTCCGGATCAAGTACCTTTAAGCCTCTTTCAAAAAATGTTAGCGAACGAAAAATATATTAAATGTATATTTTTGTACCCATAAGACTTAAATATATCTTGATATGTTTCTTTTAAACTCGTACGTCGTATCTTGGTGAAGAAAGTGATCCAAAGAAAATTCGTCCTTGATGAGGAGGAAATTCCCAAACATTGGTATTGCATCCTTCCAGATCTTCCTAAACCCCTTCCTCCTCCCATAGATCCCAAAACGAGGGGCCCTGGTCTCGGAATCCTTCCTAGGATCTTCCCTAAAAGCATACTCGCTCAAGAGACAAGCCAAGATCGTTGGATCGAGATTCCCGAGGAGGTTAGAGAAGTCTATAGGCTATGGAGGCCAACGCCCCTCTACAGGGCTGTCGGCCTTGAGAGGCTCTTGAAGACTCCAGCCAGAATCTATTACAAGTATGAGGGCGTTAGCCCTCCCGGAAGCCACAAACCTAACACCGCCGTTGCCCAGGCTTACTATAACATGAAGGAAGGCATCGAAAGGATGACAACTGAAACTGGGGCAGGTCAGTGGGGCTCGGCACTAGCCTTCGGATGCATGTTTTTCGGCCTCAAATGTACTGTCTATATGGTGAAGGCTAGCTATCACCAGAAGCCCTATCGAAGGGTTTTGATGGAGCTTTGGGGCGCTGATGTATACGCTAGTCCAAGTGAAAACACAGAGGCCGGTAGGAAGATCCTAGAAAAGGAGCCGAACAACCCGGGAAGCCTAGGCATCGCCATTAGCGAGGCCATCGAGGATGCCCTGACCCACGATGATACCCGTTATGGAATAGGAAGCGTCTTTAACCACGTTCTTACGCATCAGACAGTGGTGGGCTTAGAAGCCAAGGAGCAATTCGAGCTTGCGAACGACTATCCGGACATCGTATGTGGATGTATAGGCGGGGGCAGTAGCTTCTCAGGGCTCTTCTGGCCTTTTTACTACGATGTCGTCTCCGGTAAGGCTCCAAAGGATGTGAGGTTCATCGCCGTCGAGCCTACGGCTGCCCCATCCATCACAAAGGGCGTCTACATGTATGACCATGGAGAAACGGCAAGACTGGCTCCAATGGTTAAGATGCACACGCTCGGCCATGAATTCATACCACCACCAATCCATGCTGGAGGGCTGCGTTATCATGGAAAGGCTCCTACGCTTTGCATATTAGTCAACGAAGGAAAGGTGGAGACGAGAGCTTATAACCAGGTGGAGGTCTTCGAGGCAGCAAGGTTATTCACAACAGGCGAGGGCACCATACCTGCCCCTGAGCCTGCTCATGCCATCAAGGCCGTCATCGACGAGGCTCTCCGATGCAAGGAAAAGGGGGAGGAGAAGGCGATTCTCTTCCTCCTCTGCGGCCATGGACACTTTGATATGCAAGCCTACGATGACTTTTTAAGCGGTAAGCTACCGCCCTACGAGTATCCCCGGGAGGAGGTAGAAAAGGCCGTCAGACGGATAAAGGAACTCTATCCATGGATTGACAGCCTTCCGTATTAAATAAAAAACAGTCCCTTCTACTGCTTGGACGCATTCAAAGTCTACTCTACTCGATCGTCTTTTTAAAGCCTTCTAGGGCCCTTCTTGCATATGCGCTAATGTCTTTGTATGGATGGGAAGCAAGTTTATGAAGGATCTCCTTCCCTTCGCTACCTAAAGCACATTGAAGACATTTTTGTAATATTTCCTCATTTATTGGATCGTCCTTATCGGATGTTTGAATGTTTTCTTTAAGTTCATCCATGCTGTTTACACTAGGTACTACGCATGAAACTTCAGGGGAACTTAGTATCCATTTTAAAGCCGTCTGGACAGGGGTATAGGCTCCAGCAAAGCTTTCTTCTCCACAAAAATAAATAAAGGGAATTCCATAATAAGGCCAAGAGATGGGCTTCATTACAATTACGCCTACATTCAACTTTTTGCATAATGGAAAAAGTACATTCTTAGCATCTTTTAAATAATAATTGTAGCGCACCATAATCGAATCTAAGCAATCATAATTTCTCATAATTTCAGCCAAAAAAACTGGATCATGCGTAGACGCTCCTATCGATCTTATTCTCTCCTGCGATTTCAATTCTTTAAGCAAGTCTATCATATAGCCGAAAAATTCCTGAGAATAATTATCTTCAGGCAGATGGATATTGAATATATCAACATAATCTGTATATAAAAATTTTAGTCTTTCTTCTATTTCTTCTAATATAATATCCCTCCATCTATATTTCGGATTCTTTTTAAAATTTCTAAATGGATATATGGACATTATTGCCACAAAAACATCCTTTCTTTTATTCAACTTTCTCAAAGCTAAACCGAGGGATTCAACTTCCTCTTTTAGGGTTGTATCAAAATAATTAATACCAGCATCCAAGGCACTTTTGATAATCTCATTTCTATTTTCCTGACTTCTATAGAATTCTTCCCGATCATAGCCATCCTCGAAATGCTGGGGATTAAGCCATCGTCTATACTCATGTCCTCCAATACCTAGCTCAGAAACTTTAAAGCCGGTCCTTCCAAGGAGACGATATCTCATTTCTAAGTCCCAGTTTGAAGGGTAAGGAAATCTTCTTTATATGTTTTCACGAAATTCTAACGATCAAATCCATTCGGGTCTTTGGCATCGATTCAAAAATATGAATTTCGCCCTGGCCTCATCGAAGATCTCCCCCTTCCTTTTTCATTACCCTTAAGGGCGTGCAGAATACTTATATGAAGGTGCATCATTAAGGTTCCAAAAATCCTGGGTTCCGAAGCTTCAAGATGACTTGAGGAAAGGTCTATGGGTCATAGAAAGCGTCATGCCCCCAAGAGGGGTTCCCTAGCCTTCATACCTAAGGGGCGCTCCAGAAGCCTGAAGGGAAGGTTGAGAAGCTGGCCTGATGTCGATGGGAAACCCAGCCTTTTAGGCTTTGCCGCGTACAAAGTCGGAATGTCCCATTCTTTCATAATAGATGACGATAAGAACTCTCCCTACTTCGGGAAAGAAATCGTAGTCCCGATAACGGTCTTGGATGCGCCACCCATGATCGCCTGCGGGCTTAGGGCATACATAGAGACGACTGAAGGTCTAAAATCCTTCCAGGAGGTCTGGTCCAAGAACCTTCCGAAGGACCTGAGAAGGGTTCTAAACCTTCCCGAGAATACGGATCCGGAGGAAGGATTAAAGGCTATCGAGACGAATTTGGAAAGGATATCGGAGTTCAGGATGGTCTTATGCACCCAACCTCGGTTGACATCCCTTCCCAAGAAAAAGCCAGACATCCTCGAAATAAAGATAGGCGGAGGAACCATCAAGGAGCAATTCGCATACGGTAGGGAAATCCTAGGAAAGCCCATATCTGCAAAGGATGTTCTCAAGGAAGGCCAGTATGTGGATGTTTCTAGCGTTTCCAAGGGAAAGGGCTTCCAAGGCGTCGTCAAACGATGGGGGGTTAAGCGCCTTAGTCATAAATCTCGGAAGAGGGTTAGGGAGGTAGGAACCCTAGGACCCTGGAGCCCAAGCAGGGTTATGTATACTGTTCCTAGACCTGGACAGCTGGGGCTCTTCCAACGGACGGAGTATAATAAGCGAATCCTCCGTATTGGGGAGAAGGGAAATGATGTGACCCCCAAGGGAGGGTTCACGAATTATGGCGTTATTAAAGGCGATTATATCCTTCTGAGCGGCAGTGTCCCAGGTTCTAATAAAAGGCTAATCAAGTTGAGGTATGCCATTAGGCCTCCCAAGGCGAGGGTAGGGGTTCCAACCATAACCTATGTCCGGGTGTAGCACCATGGCTTTGGAGGAGAAGGCTGAAGGGGAATTGGGTAGCCCAGAAGAAGGATCGAAGGAAGGTAAAGAAGCCGTTAGGGAGGCTATTCAGGTTTCTGGTAAAGATGAAGTTGAAGGAGAAGGCGTAGGCATAGGCATAGACAAAGGCAAAAGCGAAGGCGAAGATATGAAAAATAAGGAGGAAGGCGTAGAGAAGGAAGGGCCCTATGAAAAGGGAACTATTGAGCCATTGCCGAGGACAAGGGCTCCAAGGGAGCGAAGGCCTACTGTTCGCGTTTATAACCTCGATGGCAAGGTTGTAGGAAGGATCCGCCTTCCCCAGATTTTTCGAATTCCTATACGCCCGGACTTAATCAGGAGGGTGGTTGTGGCACTACAAAGTCATCGCTTCCAGAGGAAGGGAAGGAATCCTAAAGCTGGTATGAGAACCTCGGCTGAGTCTGTAGGTGTTGGTAGGGGTTTAGCGAGGGTTCCTCGGATCCATGATTCCACGAGGGCTGCCTTCGCCCCTATGACTGTTGGTGGAAGGCTGGCTCATCCCCCAAGGGCTGAGAAGATCCTCGCGAAGAAGGTTAATAAGAAGGAGCGTCTCCTAGCCCTTGCCTCTGCCGTGGCAGCCACTGGAAGCCTAGAACTCGTGACGAAGAGGGGTCATGTAGCCTCCCTTAAGGGGCTTCCCCTTGTCGTCTCTGATGAGCTTCAATCCCTAAACAAGGCTAAAGATGTGGAAAGGTCCCTCAAAAGCCTTGGCCTTTGGGACGACGTCCTCAGGGTAAAAGGTCGAATAAAGGAAAGGAGCCGTGGTGCCAGGTCTAGAGGTAGGTCCAGAAGGGTTGGAAAGGGTCCTTTGATCGTCGTCGCCGAAGATAAAGGAATTATGAAGGCTGCCAGAAACATACCTGGATTGGAGATAGTAAGGCTTCAGGACTTGAATGTGGAACTCCTCGCGCCTGGAGGAACGCCAGGAAGGCTCACCCTCTGGGATTCCTCCTCCTTCAAGACCATTGATCAGCTTTTTCATGGGGTGATGGCCTAACTTGTCGATCGAAAAGCTTGGCGAGGTAATCCTCTATCCCGTAATGACTGAGAAGGCTGTCAGCCTCATAGAAAAACAGAACATGCTGACCTTCATCGTCAGGCGTTCAGCGAGTAAGCCCCTCATCAAAAAGGCCATCGAGGAGCTTTATCAAGTTAAGGTGGCTAAAGTTAGAACCCTTATTACTCCCCTTGGAGAGAAAAAAGCCTTTGTAACCCTGCAGCCAGACTTTAAAGCTTCAGATGTAGCCATAAAGCTTGGCATCCTATAATTGAGGCTTGAAGTAAAGTAAGACGGAAGGGAGGGAGGCGAAGGAAGGATGGGCAAGCGAATCCTCGTCCAGAGAAGGGGAAGGGGTTCTCCAACCTTCAGAGCGCCAACTCACAAAAGGATAGCGCCAGCTAGGTATCCTTCCTCCATAGGCTTGATGGGGACTGAGGAGGTAAAGGGCATTGTGAAAGGCTTATTCCATGATCCTGGAAGGGGAGCCCCCCTCGCCATGATAGAGCTATCGAGCGGTGGGGAATTCTACACCGTAGCACCTGAGGGTCTCTATACGGGTGCAGAGATTTCCCTAGGTCCAAAGGCCTCCTTGGGCATAGGAAACGTCTTACCCATAGGGCAGATTCCTGAAGGAACTATCGTCTGCAACCTTGAGCGCCTCCCTGGAGACGGAGGAAAGCTCATCCGTTCTTCCGGTGCCTATGGCATCGTTCTAGGCCATACGGGGGATGAAACTTCCGTAAAATTGCCATCGGGCAAGGTAATATACGTAAAGAACGATTGTAGGGCTACGGTGGGCGTTGTTGCGGGGGGAGGAAGGACAGACAAGCCTTTCCTTAAGGCGGGGAAAAAACTCAAGCTTATGGAAGCAAGGGGTAGGAAGTATCCAACCGTCAGAGGAGTGGCCATGATCCCCGTTTACCATCCCCATGGAGGAGGAAGGCATCAGCATCCTGGAAAGCCCACAACCATAGGGCGTACAGCCCCGCCAGGAAGGAAGGTTGGGCTAATAGCAGCTAGGCGGACAGGTCGGGGTGGAAAGGTAAGGAAAACAAAGGCTTAAAGAAGAAAAAGGATCTGCCTATACGAGGGATCGCATCCTACCCTTAGGTCATTCGTAAGAGTTATTTAAGGAGATGCCTTTATCCATATGAACCTAACTTTGAACTCCCGCCCTCAACCTCCAGCCCTAGATGAAACGGATAGGAGGATTGTGGATTTTCTTAAGGAGGATGCCAGAATTCCCATGACCTCCTTGGCTGAGAGGCTTGGTCTATCCGAAGGGGCTGTTCGAAAAAGGGTTAAGAAGCTTATGGCTTTAGGCTTCATCAAGCGCTTTACCATCGAGACGGCTTCAGAAGGCTTCATCAGCGCCGTCGTCCTTGTGCAAACAACTCCCTCCGTATCGACGCCTGAGATCGCCTCGAGAATTCGAAACGTTAAGGGCGTGGAGGTTGTCTATGAGGTAACGGGACAATACGACATAACAGCCATAATAAGCGGTGAGGATGTGAACATGCTCAATAGCTCAATAGACGAAATTCGTCAAATTCCAGGGATAATTGGTACGAATACCTTAATTAGCTTACGAGTTTGGAGAAAATAATAGGGAGAAAATACGAAAAATTTAAATCCATCTACGATTTTGAAATCCTTTAAAGGTGAAGCCTTGGCTACCATCAGACTAGAAAGGATTTTGGATACAACCCTTAGAGAGGGGGAGCAGGCTCCAAACGTCTACTTCAGACCAGAGGAGAAGTGCACTATAGCCGAAATGCTCTACAGAGCCCTAGGGCGGAAGGGAGCCCTTGAGATTGGTCAGCCCTATAGCCCTAAATATCGCGAAGGTGTCGAGGCCGTAGTCAAGCATTTTAAGGAAATGGGGCTAGAAAAAGCCCTCCTCCAAAGCCACTGCCGAGTCCTTCGTCAGGATGTGGACATTGCTTGGGAATGCGGCACTAGGGGCATAACCGTCTTCATGGCAGCCTCGGATAAGCATTTGCTCTATAAACTCAACGGCCTTTCATACGAGGAAGCCCTAAGGCGCATTAGGGAAGTAATCGCATATGCCAAAGAAAAGGTAGGCTTTGAATTCGTAGAATATACGCTTGAGGATGCCACTAGTATGCCTATAGAGAAGGCCATAGAGGTTTCGAAGGTTGCTGAGGAGGCTGGAGCAGATATGGTGAAGATACCTGATACGAAGGGCCAGGCCGAGCCTGATGCCTTCAGGGATCTTATCGCCCGGTTGGTGGAGTCTGTGGAAATACCAGTGGATCTCCATTGCCACAATGACAGGGGTTTGGCCGTCGCCAACAGCATTGCAGGCCTAAAAGGCGGTGCCAAAAGCGTTAACGTGGCCGTTATGGGAATCGGAGAACGTTGCGGCATAGCGGATTTAGCCACAATCGTTGAGAATCTGGAAAGCCTATATGGCGTCGAAACGGGCGTAGACTTTAAGAGGCTTCCGGAGCTATACGCCTACACCTCCGCTGTGACAGGTTTTGCCATACCCCCAAACTCACCCATCATGGGAATTTATGCCAGAACGCACAAGGCGGGGACGCACCAGAAGGCAGTCCTACAGGACCCGGAAACTTATGAAACGATCGACTGGTCGAAGTATGGCCTCGAGCGCGAGTATGAATTCGGAGCCATGCAGAGTAAGGAACTAGTTCATAAGCTTCTTGAAGGCCATGAACTAAGCGAAGATCAAAAGATGAGGGTTGTTAACCGCATTAGAGACATTTCCATGGATAAGGGTCGCCCCTTGAGGCGCTCTGAGGTCTGGCGCCTTATAGAACAAGAAACGGGTGCAAGGATTACCCTATCTAAGGAGCGTGGAGATCTTATAAACGCCATAGTCTTTATGAAAGTCAAGCCCTCTTGTGATGAGGGAGACCTCATAAAGCTCATAAGAAAGACCTTCATGGAAGAATCAGTCCCGATCGTTATAAAGGACATGACGGGTGACTGGGACTTTATTATAGATGTCCGAGGCTTGAGAAGCCTTGAACAGCTAGACAGGCTGACGGATAGGATACGTAGGGAAAACCGTGAAATCCTCGAGACGAATACGAGCATAGTCTTCGATGAGTATGGATAGAAGGGCATGGTGGGGCTAATAAGTAAAAGTAAAAGTAAAAGTAAGTATAAGTATGGTTACCGCAGCCTTAGATAGTCTATGGAAGACCATTAGCGCTCGCTCCGAATCTTTTAAGGAAGCCTCTTTTTCCTTTGGATTTTTAGACTCTTAAGTTAAATTTTAGCAAAAGGTAAATTACGAAATCCTTTCTAGAGTTAATAAATTATCAACAAAAACTATATATATCCTTTTTTAATTAAAGAATCTTAGGTAATAGGTATTCAACCAAGAGGTAGCGGGTTGTTCAAATTCAGCTCCTTCATAGCCCCCGCCTCCCTCCGTGCCTTGTCCCGGAGGGGTTCCTATGGGAAGGGCACTGGTCGCGATCACAGCCATAGGTATCTTCAGCTCCCTATGCGCGGGGCTGATCGGACCAGTGTACCCTATCTTCGTTCTTCAACGCTTCTCCGGTAGCATATCCGATGTTGGTCTGCTCTATGCCCTCTTCTACTTTTCTTCTGCGCTTCTGAAGATCTTGGCTGGTAAACTCGTCGATAGGTATGGCAAGGAGAAGATCTTCATCCTCGGTGCCATTCTAGGCACTGTTTGCACGCTTGGTTATACCCTCAGCTTTGAAGCCTTCCAACTCTACCTTCTGGAGCTCCTTAACGGTTTAGCCTACGCCCTTCAGCGTCCCGCTTTTCTAGCCTTCCTAGCTGAGGCAACGGAAGCCAAGAACCGTGGCTTTGAGATGGGAATCTTCGACTCGGTCTATGACTTGGCTGGGGCCATGGCCTCTGTAGCATCGGCCCTGATAGTCGCCAGCTTTGGCTTCGACTTTCTTTTCTATCTATGCTCAGGTTTCCAGGCAGCCTCAGGCTTCGTCATCATTGCCTCCAAAGGAAAAGGTGGTTTGGGTTGATGGACCCTTCCTTCATAGCTTGGAAAAAGGATTGTCCGACCATTCTAGGAACCTTTCAAGATCCTTGCGGCAGGTTTAGGAATGCCATTGAAAATGCCCATCGTATTGTTGGATGCTCTGCTGATGTCGTTCACTTAGTCTCCGAAAAGGATTTCCTTTCTGCCTTGAGAAGGTTGGAAAGGTTTCATAGGGTTTCCCTCGTTGCCATGGCTACTACTGAATTCAGAACTTCTAGGGAAGGCCTTTGGACTGAAACCTTCGTGAACATCGAAAACGAGTTCACAAGAACCCATCCGGAGCCTGTCATTGCCCATGAGTTCGCCCACATCCATCAGCATTTCCATATGGGAGGAATGCTTGAGCTGAGCTTCCGAGGACCCTGCCCTAGGCAGGCTAGGAAAATGGCCTCCATATTCCTTATGGGGCTCGAGGAGGTCCTTGCCGACTGCCTCCTTCCATGGAAATGGAGAAGGGAAAAGAATGTGGCTATAATAAATTTGATGGAAAAATGCCCCCAGGCACCCCACCCCATCTTCCTTTCGGTCTTGAGGGCAACCATGGAAGCAAGGAAAGAAGGGGAAGCCTTCCGAAAACTCAGGACAAGGATGCTAGAAGATCCCTTGAACGCCTACGTTTACAAAACAGCCCTAAGATACTTCCGCTACTTCTATGCGAGGAGAAAAATGGGCGCTTCAGATCTTGGAATCATAAATGAAGGAATCGATGAGATCATGGGGAGGCTTTTTGGGTTGTCCGATTCATGTGAGGTGAGGTTGAGGAAATTTAGCTCTTGAAAAGACTTATGTCCGGATAGACCCGAAGGCATTCCTATTGATATGATCTTATTCCTAATCTTTAATTTCTTTATAAAAAGAAAAAAGAGGGAGGAGCAACTATGGCTTAATGAGGCCCGATAGGCCATCATTCATGGAGCAGATCCCATGGATACCATTTCTGTTGATCTCGCTTTCACCCGAAAGGATATTCGCAAGGCCTCTGAACAGGGAAGGATCATCGTAGTCATAGATGTACTAAGGGCCAGCTCTACGATCATTACGGCCCTTTCAAATGGTGCGGAGGGTATCATTCCGGCAGAAACCCTTCGAGAGGCCCGAATTATCTGGAAAAGGTATCCAGAAAGCCTCTTGGCCGGGGAGAGGAGGGGCTTAAAACCTCGGGGCTTCCACCTCGGAAACTCCCCCCTTGAGTTTAAACGAGAAATCGTCGAAGGAAAAATGGTTATCCTCACGACTACCAGCGGTACTAAAACGATCGGGGTTGCCAAAGCCTCGCCTTTCGTAGTATTGGCTGCCTTTATAAATGCTTCCGCAGCCGCCGAAAGGATCCTTCAAATAGCCCAAGAGGAAGGCCTTGGTATAACCTTAGCTCCTTCAGGTCAAAAAAATTCCTTCAGCCTTGAGGATTTCCTTTGTGCCGGTGCTATAGCAATGAAGCTCGAGGGAGCCAAGGTAGAGTTCTCAGACTTTGCCTTGGGCGCCCTTTTATCCTTCCAGGGCTTAAAGCAGCCCTTGGATCGATTCATATGGAATTGCCATCATGCCCGAGAGCTATGTAAGAAGGGTTTCGAGGCAGATGTAAAATTCTGCTCGAGACTGGATGTCTTCCAAAGGGTTCCGATCCTCAAGCATGATCGGGATCATCTTCTCATCGCCTAGAAAGCCTCTCAAGGGCCAAACGATAGGTCCCTATCATCCAATTTCCCATCCCGTCGTCCTTTCTTTCATTCTCCCTCGTCCTTTCCCCTCGCTCTTTTAATTCCCCCCTTCCCTCCTTTTCTTAGGATGTTTACTGAGTTCTTATCCTATAGGTCATAAGTTCTTGGGAAGGGAGGCTAGCGAAGGAGCTTGGAGAAAAAACTCTCCTTCCCAATTGGAAGGGCAGGCCAGCCCTAAACCTCGTTCTCACATCTTCTAGGCATCGAAGGAGGTAGGCTACTAGGCCCTTCAGAAGAAGTCTCGAAAAAGGCTTTTCTATGGCTAAATAGCCCAATTCCTTGGACATGTCTTCGTAAAGTCTAGGCCAGAGCTTCAGGTCAAATTCCCAGCATTTGAGTAGTAGTTCGAAATGCTCAGGAAGCATCTTATCGGGTGTGAAGAAATCCATTTTTCGTAGTTGCCCTAGAGGAACAAAGAAGAGGGGATAGAACATGGTCTTATAATCCTTTAGGTCGTCTAAAAGCTCCAGAGTCTTCACCACGTCGTCCCCAATCTCACCAGGTAAGCCCATCAGCACAGTCGAGCAGGGTATCCAGAAAGCATCATTGGATATACCCGTCGCCTGTACCACGACCTCCGGCCACTCCTCGGGCTTCCATGGCTTACACTTACCGATCATATACTTTCCAATAAGCCTGGGGCTTCCGGTTTCTAGTCCTACTTGGTAACCCCTCCAGTTCTTCCAGCTAAGGTTCATAATCTCACTAAGGCTTGGAAGCATCTTCGGGGCCGATAAGACGGAGGCAAAGGCTCCATGGCTTACATGGACCTTCCTAACACCTTCTACAGAGCATACGGCTTTGAAAAGCTCCTCTACGGCATCCTGCCTCGGTTGAATACCTAAAGCCTTGTACCGGAATACGTCTTCCGAATGGAGGGTTACATGGTCCAAACCGGATTGGATGTTTAATCTAACCTCTTTCAGGATATCCTCTAGGCTTCTGTTCTTGAGTTGCCTCATGGTTGGCTCGCAGAACTGGCAACCCCTCCCGCAACCCCTTGAGATCTCAACGAGTCCGTGAATCGTAGGCCCGACGATATTGGGGACATTCTCCTCGCTAACAGGGCTTCCATAAACGATGGGTGGAAGCCGTTTTCCTTCAACGGCATCTCTAAAAAGTGGTCCAACGACCCCTTCTCCCTCTCCTATGACCACCGTATCGATTCCAAACTCCCTTTGGGCATCCTTTTCCAGAAGCTGCCAGGAACCAGGGCCTCCTACGATTATTCTTAAATCCTTATGCCTAGGAATGCGCCTTTCCATAAGTTCCCTGAATTTATACATATTGTAGGATTCCTCCCCTCCTAAGAGGGGGACATAGGTGGAGGTTATGGGTCCCAAGCCTAGGGGATCGAAGGCTGTTATCCCCAAAGCCTTCGTTTCGTCTCCTACGACCTTTTGGATGAAATCTGGATGGACTACGGCGACCTCCTCCCTAGAAAAGCCATATTCTAGAAGCCTTGCCTCGATCTTTCTCAAGCCAACGGGAGCTCGGAGGGGAATCCCAGTTCTTCTATCCACAGGAATGGATGGGCATAAGAAATGGAAGTAAAGCCAGTCTTGGGCTGGTATGAAACCCCTTGGTGCACAGGCGAAGAAGCCAAAGAATATGGAGCCACCATACTCGCTCATAAGGGTTCTATCAGCTGTGAGAACGATCTTCGGCGCTCCTCCCATGGCTTCCTCACCTTAAAGGCTAAAAAAGGACTGGGCTAGAATATTTGAAAAACTGATATATTAGCCTTTCGAATTACTCCAAAAATCTTTATGGATGCGTGGGGATAGGGGATATTCAAGATATGGATCCAAATCTAGGCTAGATCCTGTTCGATCCTACTCTACTCTACTTTCCTATACGCAGCCTATGCTATGATATCCTAACCTGCTCATCTAATGCCTTCTTCCATTTCCTTTCCTTTCTTCTCTTTTGTTTTATATTTTCGAAGGGAGATATCCATCGAGGAATTCCCATGAATATTTTCGCCTATTTATGCCAAGAGGCCAGAAAGATTACAGAGAAATCCTTAAGAGAACCCATGGATTTTAAAGGGCTTTCCAAGACTAGGGATGAAAGGCTAGGATATTTCCTCGAAATGCTTGGATTAGAAGCCTATTCCATGAAGGCAGAGGAAAGACCTCCCGTTGAGGTTAAAAAAACTGGTACCATAGAACGGGATGGCTACAAGATTGAAAAGCTCTTCTTAGAGAGCCTTCCGAAGCTTTATGTTACGGGAAATCTTTACATTCCGAGACCGAGAGAAGGCTCCAGTCCTGCCATCCTCTATCTTTGCGGGCACTCCCAAAACCAAAAGCACCACTACCAGGCCCATGCTCGCAAGTTTGCTGAGCTTGGCTTCATCGTCCTCGTGATCGAAACTATTCAAAGGGGGGAAATCCGGGGACATCATCACGGCGTCTACCATTACGGCTTCTTTAACTGGTATAGCAGAGGCTATACGCCCGCTGGAGTCGAGGTTTGGAACGCTATTAGGGCTATAGACTTCCTCCATTCAAGGAAGGAAGTGGAACCTAAGAAAATAGGAGTAACGGGCATATCCGGAGGAGGGGCTATAAGTTGGTATACGGGAGCTGTCGATGAGAGGGTTAAAGCCATCGCACCTGTCTGCGGAACGGCCACTATAGCCTCCCATGTTTGCAAGCATACCATTGAAGGGCACTGCGACTGCATGTTCTGGATAAACAACCGTATGTGGGACCTTACTGATGTAGGAGCCTTGATAGCGCCAAGGCCCCTCCTCATAGCCTCAGCCCTTAGGGATTGGATATTTGACATAGATTCTGTAAGGCTGATATACGCAAAGCTTAAACGCCTATACGAAGGCTTTGGAGTCCCCGAGAACATCCTTCTTGTAGAAACGCCCGGCGGCCACTCCTACCATACCATATCGAGACGAAGGATCTTTCAATGGTTCCTTAAACATCTTCAAGGAATCGAAGTTTCTCCGGAGGAAATTGGTGACATAGAGGAAAGTCCAGAAGTCCAAGAATCCCCTGAAACCCTAAGGGTCTTCACAGCCAGCATACCTAAGGATGAAAAGGTTACAACGGTCCATGAGTGGTTCGTAAGAAAATCTGAGCCTCCCAAGATTGATGGGCCCAAGGATTTGGAAGCCTACAGGAAGCACCTCATTGAAACCCTCCTCGAGAAGACTTTCACAGCTTTTCCAAGGAAGCCTTGCAATTTGGATGTAGAAATCGAGCTCGTCCAGGAGTCGGAAAAATGGCTTGGCTACATGATCGGCTTCACCCCTGAGGAGGGTTGGCGGTTGCATATGCATGTTATGAAACCTATGAATGAACCAGAGCCCTCCACCCTTTCTCTTCTTCTCTTCTTGGCGAGGAATGCTCGAAACCTCTACTTCGGCGATGGGCTTTTGGCTAGTCTCGGAGTATCTTGGGCAAGGGCCTTTGTAGAAGTTCGAGGCATTGGAGAAACATCCTGGGGGCAAGACATGCAATGGTTCCTGAGAAGGGCAGCCATGCTGACGGGAAGGACTTTGGCGAGCATGAGGGTTTATGATTGCCTTAGGGCCATTGAAGCCCTATCCTCCCTAGGATGGATCGAAGGGCGAAGAATTGCCCTTATGGGATGTGGTGAAGGGGCTGTAACAGCCTTATACGCTGCCCTGATGAAAGGAGACTTGGCATCCGTTATACTATACGATCCTCCCCCCTCGCAAGATGCCCCCTCAAACCCCGATGGTACTGGACCGGCGATTGAGATGCTCAACTGCCTAAAGTACACGGATCTTCCCTATGTGGCTGGGCTTCTTTGGCCGAAGCCTCTGATATTTCTCGGACCGAGGCCTCAAACCTATCGGTGGGCTGAGGAACTCTATTCGAGGCTTGGGCCTCCTGGCTATGTGGCCCATTTGAAGGACCTATCTCAAGGAATTTTAGGTTGTGATAAACTCGACTAGAATATGAGGAAGAATGGAAAGAAATGTCAAGAATGTATGCTGAGGCAAGAGGAGGCTTGATTAGGTTAGGATTGGAGAGGATAGCATCGAACAGCTATGGTAGAAGAAGAAAATAAATTAAAAGAAAAGAAAGGGAGGATTGAAGGCCTTTTCCAAATCCCCCTAGGGATTCAGCAAGCCTTAAAGGGTTTCCCTAGCTCATTACCAATATTTCGTTTCGGCTTTGACGGTTATAGCCTCCCCTCTTTGGGCAAGATACTCCAAATACTTTATGACAGTTATAAGGGATGGTCCCTTCAAAGCCTCCGCAACCTCATGAGGACTTAGGGGCTTTCGAGAAGCCCTGAGGATCTCCCTTATCCTTTGCTTAATCCCCTCTACAGATTCTATGTGGCGTTCTATGAAGGCTCTAGCCTCCGATCCCCTGAGGACGAATTCCGTAGCCGGTGGATACTTATGGGCTGGCAAAAGAGTATCGAGTTTTAAGCTTAGGAGCTTCCTATCCGAGGCTATGTTGGTATCCGGATCAAGATAGAAGTGGATGAATTCGCCGCTAACCTGATCCCCGGAAAAGGCAAGGCGTTCCTTAGGATCGTAGAGGGCTATGGAGCCCTCCGTATGTCCAGGTATGCCCAAAACCTGGAATTCGCTACCGCCCATCTCCAGGGAATCCCCATCCTTTAAAAGGATATCAGCCTTAGGGTAGGGCTCACCCTTAAGGGGCCTGAAGCAATCTGGATATTGGAGGCTGAGGCTCCTGAAGAGGGGGGCATCCTTATCCTCTTCAATAAGCCATGCATCGGCTTTATGGATTGCCACCTTAGCACCGGAAGCCTTCTTTATCGTCGGTATGCCCTCATAATGGTCCCCGTGGCCATGGGTGAGGACAATAAGGGATATTTCCGAGGGGCTTCTTCCAAGCTGCTCAAGGTATGGGAAGATCCTCTTCTCAGGAGTCGTTCTGAAGCCCGTATCGATGAGGGTTATCTCCTTCCCCAGAAGAACATATATAATCGGAGATAGGGGTTGAAAGGGCGAGTCCACGACCAAGTGGATTCGATCAGTCACCTTCAAGGCTAAACGAAACCTCCGAAGAAAAGGCTAACCTCGATTATCTTATAAGCTTTTAAGCCCTCCACCCGAGAATTCATTGGCTTGGAGGCGTTTGACTCGTGAGAGAGGAGACCTTCAAGAATCCTGGTAAGGAGTATAGGGGCGCCCCCTTCTGGTCCTTGAACGATCGCTTGGAGGAGGGGGAGCTAAGGCATCAGATAGCCCTCATGGAGGAAGGATGGTTTGGAGGCTTTTTCCTCCATGCAAGGGAAGGCCTGACGACTCCTTATATGACGGAGGAATGGATGGAGAGGATTGAAGCTTGCGTTCATGAAGCCCAAAAAAGGGGCATGTTTGCCTGGCTTTATGATGAGGACAAGTGGCCAAGCGGCTTCGCCGGAGGAATCGTAACTGCCAAAAGAAGGGAGTATAGGGCGAAGGCTTTGGCTATGATGCTTAGTGAAAGGCTCGATGAGGTAGCCGAAGCCATAAGAATCTTCGAGTGCGTCCTTCGAAACGGTAAGCCTGAGAATCTAAGGATCTTAGCCCCAGGGGAAAAGGGCTTGGGGGGCGAGAAGGGCAAGAGCTATCTATACTTTTGTCTTTGCGAGTCCCCCATAGGAAGCAAATGGTACGATGGTTTCGCATACCTGGATACCTTAAGCTTCGAAGCCGTAAAGGCCTTCATCGAATCAACCTACGAAGCCTATAGAAGGAGGTTAGGAAGATTCTTCGGCTCTACGATTCCAGGGATCTTCACGGACGAGCCCAACTTTCATGCCTGGAGGACCTTGGGCATCGTAGACTACCCCACGATCCCATGGACATCCGACTTTCCGGAATATTTCATGGCCAAGAAGGGCTACGACATAAGGGATCATCTTCCTAGCCTCTTCTTCGAGGTAGGAGATTGGAAGCGCATCCGATACGACTTCTGGAGTACCTTAACCTCCTTGTTCATCGATGCCTATACAAAGCAACTTTTCGATTGGTGCGAAGCCCATGGGCTGAAGTATACGGGACATTACCTTGCAGAGGAGACCCTTGTAAGCCAACTCAGGGTCGCAGGAGCCGTTATGCCCCACTATGAGTATATGCATGTCCCTGGGATCGATCATCTGGGAAGGAATATCGTAGGCTTCCTAACGGTCAAGCAGGTAGCCAGCGTCGCCAACCAGCTCGGAAAGGAAAGGGTCCTTTCCGAAACCTACGGATGCTCGGGCCAGAACCTTTCCTTCGAGGATAGAAAATGGATAGGAGACTGGGAATATGTCCTTGGCGTAAACTTCCTAAACCATCACCTATCCCTCTATACGATGCGGGGAAGGAGGAAGCGGGACTATCCGCCTAATATCTTCTATCAGCAACCTTGGTGGCCCTACAACCGTATCATAGAGGAATACTTCGAGAGGCTAAGCTATGCCCTTTCCAGAGGAGTTAGGAAGGCGGATATCCTGATCGTTCATCCAATCGGAGGGGCCTGGTCCCTATACAGCCCCCTGAACCCTAGGAAAAGCGAGGAGCTCCACAAAGGCTTCGAAGACCTCTGTAGGCTCTTGCTTGAGGTCCACAGGGACTTCGAGCTAGGAGATGAGTCTATCATGGCTAGGCATGGAAGAGTGGAGCATGGAAGGCTCATCCTTGGGAGATGCTCCTATAAAGCTGTCATCCTTCCAAGGATGGTAACCATGGCGGAGAAGACCCTTAGGCTTCTGGAGGCCTTCGTTCAAGAAGGGGGCTTATTGATAGCCATCGACCCCCCTCCGAACCTTGTCGAGGGAAGGCCTTCCGAAAGCCTTATGGCACTCTTGGCTAAGGCTAAGAGAGTAAACCTTAGTGAGGCTGAAATCCTAGATGCCCTCAAGCCCCTCGAACCTCAGGTCGAGATATCAGATCCAGCCGGAAGGCCCTTAAGGGAAGTATGGTACCATCTCAGGCAAGACGGGAGCCAGAACATCCTTTTCCTAGCCAACACGGATCGGAAAAGAGGCTTTGATTTAACCTTGAGGATTAGGGGAATGGGAAGGCTCGAGGAATGGAATCCCTTCGATGGCAATATATGCCCTATTCCTTGTCAAGCCCTTAATGGCTATACCATCGTAAGGTTCAGGCTTCCGCCTGTAGGATCGAAGCTCCTCGTTCTTGATGAGGGGAAGGGATCTCTAAGGCTTGAAGCCTCAAAGCCCTTGGCTTTGAAGGAAATTCCCCTTGGAAAGCATTGGCTCTTAAGGCGCCGCGATCCAAATGCCCTAACCCTAGACTACTGCCGCCTAAAGATCGAGGATGAAGCTGGGGAATGGAGTTCTCCCATGCCCGTTTGGAAGGCCCATAGAACCCTTTCTAGGCTGGGCCTCGGGACTCGATTCTCGGTCAAATACAGTTTCGAAGCATATCTTGAGCCCAAGGCAGAGGACCAGGTCTGTCTCGTCCTAGAAAGCCCTGAAAAGTACAGCGTGAAGGTAAATGGCACTCAGGTTAGCTACGAAGAAACCTATGGTTGGTGGATTGATAAGACTTTCAAGAGAATACCGATTGGGAGCCTCCTTAAGAGGGGCGAAAACACGGTTGAGATAACGGGCAAAGTTGGCTTCTATAGGGAGATGATTGCCGGAACGGATTCCCATGATTTTGAGACCGAGCTTGAGAGCGCCTACATCATCGGAGACTTTTCAGTGGAAAGCCTTGGGGGCGGAAGGTTCAGGCTTCTGGAGGAAGATCCTCAACGGATGGTAGATTCCGAGGACCTTGGAAGGCAGGGCTATCCCTTCTTCGCTGGAAGGGTCTCTCTAATCCAAGAGCTTGAGCTGCCAAGACTCGAGGGAAAGATCCTTTTGTCCATGGAAGGGCTCCATGCCATTCTTGCGATAGTTTCCATAAATGGCGTGGAGGCTGGAAAGGTTTTCATGAAGCCCCTCGAAGTGGACGTGACGGGACTCCTTAAGGAAGGAAGGAACTTGATCGAAATAAAACTCGTAGGAAGCCTAAGGAACCTTTTAGGGCCTCATCATCACAAGTCGGGCGAACTCTTCAGCGTAGGTCCAGGAAGCTTTATGGATGAACTCAACTGGACCGACGAGTATTGCTTCGTACCATTCGGCCTAGAGGATGCGAAGCTTCTAATGGAGTCCTAAGCCCCGACGCAAAGAAAGGGGTTGAGGAAGCCTTAAGGTCTGGGAGCTTAAGGGGCTATAAGCTTTTTCTTAAAAGCTTCCACCTCGTCTCTCGTTGGTAGCCCTTCTTGGGCTCCAAGTCTCGTAACTTTACAAGCGGCTACGAGGTTGGCAAACCTTACAGCATCCTCGATAGTTGAATCCTCAGCAACGGCTACGGCAAGGGCAGCATTGAAGGCATCGCCTGCGCCAGTCGTGTCAAGGGCCTTGACCCTGTAGGCGGGTACGAAAAGGCTTCCTTTACGATTGGATAGGAAGGCTCCCTTGGAACCAAGGGTTATAACAACGTTCTCAATACCGAGGTCTAGAAGTTTCGAGGCAATCTTGCCAAGGTTTTCCTTATCCTTTGCCTCGATGCCTGTTAGGGCAGAGGCCTCAACTTCGTTTGGAGTAAGGGCAAAGATGTTTCTGTAAAGCCCTTCTGGTAAAGGCTTGAAGGGAGCGGGATTCAGAAAGACCTTTATACCCCTCTTTCTAGCCTCCTCGCTAGCGTAAGTGACAACCTCTATCGGTACTTCAAGCTGCAATAGCAAAGCCGAGGATTGGGCTATAATAGGCATAGCCCTCTCTACATCCTCCTTCCTTAAGGCCTCATCGGCACCGGGTGCCACGGCTATGGTATTCCTCCCTTGTGGGTCGACCGTGATAAGGGCGATGCCCGTATAACTCGAGGGATCCTTAGTAACAAAGGCCGTTTCGACGCCATTCTTTCTCAAGGCTTCAACAAGGAGAGAGCCAAGATAGTCTTCTCCAACCCTTCCAACCATGTAAACCTTCGCCCCTAACCTCGACGAAGCAACAGCCTGGTTCGCTCCTTTACCCCCGGGAGACATCTTAAAGGTCCTTCCTATAACGGTCTCTCCAGGAGATGGTAGACGATCCGTCACAACGGTGAAGTCCATGTGGAGACTCCCGACAACCGTTACTATGGGCTTTCCCATCAAAAAGCCTCCACCTCATAGCTCAAGCTTCGGTATCCAATATCATTTTCCTTTTCTTTCCTTTTTTGAGAAATAAGGCCTTTGGAAATTCTAGCCTAGAGATGGAGCCCCGGAAGTCTCTGGCAAAGGGCCCTAGCCCCTTCGGCAATCCGGTCCGGATCATCGCCTCCGTAGACCTCGAGCATGAAGGCTCCCTTGTATCCTATACCCCTGAGAACTTTTAAGAAACGCAACCAATCTATCGATGCCTCCCTTTCCATTGGAAGAAGGTGAAGGTCCTTGAGTCCATCATTATCGTTCGCATGAATTGAATGAAGGAGTCCTCCAGCCCTTCTAAGCTCATCATAAACGTCCAGCCTGCTTATGATCGTATGCCCAGGGTCGAGACAGATCCCATATCCCTCCTTGCCAAGGACTTCTATGACTTCTAACAGGTCGCTTATCCTGGAACCATAACGCCTTCCATCGCGTTGCGTCATATTTTCTAGGAGGACCTTGATGTTAAGGCGCCACGCCTCCCTACCTAGGTATTCAAGGGCCTTAGATAACCGCTCCTTTGCCTCAAGTACTCCTTCTTCGCCTCTTACCTTTTCCTTCCCCTCAGCCATAACCATACTCTCGGCAGAGCCAGGATGTACCACAACGAAGGGGCATCCAAGCTTAGAGGCATACTCGAAGGCCTTAAGAACCCACTGGATAGACTCGCCCCTCTTAGTATCGTAGGGACTTGCCACATCCAAACCCGAGAAGGGTGCGTGCAGCGATTGGAAAGTGAGCCCAAGATCATGGCCGAGTCTCCTAAGGTCATCTAACGACTCCTTGGGAAAAACCCTGGGATCTAATTGCACTTGATCCGCCCAAAGCTCCAGAACTTTGAATCCCATGCCAGCAAGCCTACGAAGGCTCTCCTCAATCCTATACTTGGCATAGACCCATGTAGAAATCCCTAGCCTCATCCATTAGCACCAGCTAATAGTAAGGCTTTGAAAAAATTAAATACGCCCATCTTCATCCCAAGTCTCCCTCCTCTCTTCTTTAAAGCCTTTCTCCTCAGCTCATCATCCTTCCTTCCCCTCCAGAATCGAATGTATCTATACCTCATCGAGTTCCGTCATCGCTTCTATTAATTCCCTTGGCATAACACGATGCCAGATCTTTAGCCTCGAACGAAGTTCAGTATGGAATCGTAGTCCTTACTCGTTTACCCTGAAACCTGGAGGCTCGACTTTGCCTCCATAGCAGAACATCCCTTCGAAGGGAATCTAACCGCTCGAAAATTGTTCCAGTGAGGTCGTTAAAGTAGGCTTCACAAGACCCACACTAGTACTTTCATGCACCTTTTGGCGTAGAACCATCCTAGCCCTTCATGAATGGAAGCTTTCGGAAGCCCCTCCGAACCTATCGAAGAGAGCTATCTTCATACGGAAGGATGGCTCCTTGGAAGGAAGGGGCTTATTCTATGCCTCTAAAATCCTTCCTGAGGCTAAGGCCTGAAAGGTATAAGTATACGGCATAGGCTACTTCACTTCACGATCTGCGTGGGAGTCTTATCCCTTTCAAATGGTTTTTTCATAATCATAAAGGATCGAGGGGGAATAGGGCTCCCCTAAGGTTTAAGGTTACAGCACCATCGAGAATGAAGCCATCCCGCCTATATGACCTGCTCGAATTCCTGCAAGGTTTGTATAAAAGTCTTTAGGGATCGGGGCTCTATTACATACGACAGAAGGAAGAGAAATTTTAGCATTATTCAAGCCTTCTTATGAGGGCCCTCCTGCTGGGAAGAACCATGTGGACCTCCCGGCCTTCCGCCAGGTAGGATTCAAGCTCATCCTCAGTCATTACCTTCTTATGATCGTCCTTCCCATTTCCCTTTCCCTTTCCCCCTGTACCTAGAACCCTTATTGTCTCCTGTAGGGCCTCCATCTCCTCATCTGCCTCTGGATCCCTTTCAAGATCCTTGGACTTCTCGATCCTTATCCTGGAGGGGGCTAGGCCGAAGGCCTCGGCAAAGCACCTTACAGCTTCCAGGGCAGTCTCTTTTCGAACATTTTACATCCTATCCATTCCTGAACCTGGACGGTTTAAGAGAAGCTTCAGGTGGGTCTTGACATTCCTATACTATACTCCCGCCTGAATTAATCCTCATCGTACGGGGGCGACTTATCATATCCGAGCCTGTCGATCGTATATCCTAGGAAGAACTTCGGAAGCCACTGGGCTCCCTCCGGAAAGGATGAAGAAGGACTTGAAGGGATCTCTAACCCGCGAGGTCGTAGGCCCATCGCCTGATGCATTCCTTCTCTATAGATAGGCTTTCCAATCCCTTGTAGGGCAAGGAATTCACCGATGCGAATGTGGGACCGTTCCTTCTAATTACATCTAACCCTTAAAAAGGCGGGCCCGCCGGTATTTGTACTCAATTAGGTGCGAGTCCCTTTTTTGGAAAAAATCTTCGAAAGCTTGACCAGTGAAACTAGATAGCAATCAATTTAAAGGCTGGAAAACGAAGCCCCGAGAGTGGCTGAGCGATTGGTTAAACGAGTGGGGCATCCTCTAGATGCTCCGTATCCTAACAACGGGTACATTCGTCTTCTTAAGTGCGTATTTAGAGAATACCCGAGCGAGGGAGGGGGTAAGAATAAGAACAATAATGGAAAAACTTGGCTCTAGTCCCGGACTTCATCCACATCCACGCGCAGATCTGCCAGTAGCCTAATTTTTTATTCCAAAGGGAATTGCTAGATCAGACATTTAAAGCCTATTCGAACCATATTTGAAGGAATAATGCTTAGCTTATATAAGCGAGACGTTTTGCAATGTTTACGAAGTCATTATAAATTTTTTCTGAAGAATCCTTGTTTAACCCCTTCAGCTTCTCTTTATGCTTTTCCAAAACTTTGTTCGCCCATGCCTCTTTTGTTAACATCCCCCTCTTCCTATCATTCCATAGCTCCAATATGAAAGATGTGTATAGAGGAAGAAGGGGGCCATAGGCTCCATATCTGCGGGCTATTTCCTCAGCCCTTTTACGTTTCTGCTTAAACTTCTCAATACCCGTTACCTGAGCCTCCACTTCAGGCAATTCGCTAACTATACCCAGTATTTCTTTTTCTTTACTCTCAACTTCTCTCAAAAACTGCTCAAAAATTGCATTATGTTCTTGAAGGCTATCCTTAACCTGAAGCTCCATCATCCTAACGGCATCCCTAAAGGCGATTTCACGGGCATGGGACCTCATGATCCTAGCGCCTACCGTTTCCCTGGTTTTCTCCCTCACAATAAATGCCTGTAAGTTGTCCAGTAAAATGTGAAGAAGGCAGTATTTTAAACCGTCGTCACCGTATAATCCGTATGCTTCTTCCAAGTACTTTTTTAAGGAAGGCTCGTCGTACTTCCAAAAATCGTGTTCATAATCCTTTCTTATACCATCAAGCGCTGAATCTATGTCCTTCATTTCCTTTTCAGAAAGTTGAAGGCTAAAAATTTTCGCGATGCTTCTATGATGAAACCATTTTGGCATTTGTTATTAACTTTCGATCGCAGATAATTTAAGTCTTTCTCGCCATATGCGGGCGGTAGGAACTTTAGCACAAAATATCACTTCTGTACTTTTGGGCTGGGAGACTTCACGGCTGGTGGCATCCCCATGCGCCTGATCCGTCTTTGCTTCGTTTCAATCTCCCCTTATTTATCGATCAAGTTTTATAAGAGATTGGGAAGCCTCCTACCCCTCCTTAATCTATGAGGTCTTACTTTGGTTTACCTTGCCGTCGTTTAGGTTTATAAGGATCTATCGCGACAAATATACACGATCTGTGGCTAAAAGGGGATAGAGTAGTTGAAAGAAGAATCAGGAGCGGAATCGGGCTCTGGCTCTGAAGCCAAGGAGCTCGTTAAGGTCTATCTGAGGATGGATGGCGAAACGGCCGATCGGTTCTTGCGCATAAAGGATCATCTTGGGCTTAAGAACGATACGGAGGTTTTGAGGGCTTTGATAAACTGGTACTGGCGCCAGCACAGGGAGGAGCTTGAGTTTTTAAGGGCTCAGGGAGAAGCCCAGCCCATTATGGAGCACTTCAACGTTGGCGAGGATGGCGTAAGGGTCCTCGATAGAAGCCTAGCCAACTCCGTATCCAGGGGTCGCATAATAGACGTATACTTACGCCCGGAAGGCGCCTGGTGCGATTACTGCGGGTCCTCGGAGTGCCGCCACGTGAAGTTCGTTCTTGAGATCCCTAAGGTCCAGGAGATCCTTAGAAGGAAGGAATGGAAGTACAGGAAGCCAGGGAAGCCTTAGCCTAGAGCTAGTAAAGGAGACTCTAAACCATACCGTAGCAGAAATAAAAATAAAAATCGCCGAAAAGATGCATTCGAGATGGTATAGGTACCAACGGTCTTAATAAAAAGAGAGAAAAATAAAATAGAATAAGGTGGCTACAAAGCTCCTCCCCTCCCCTTATCAATACCAATAT
>JAWCLV010000008.1:0-44224 GCA_038850515.1 Bathyarchaeia archaeon | reverse complement strand
TCAGGTTTTCGATAAAGGTGGAATTCGGCCTTGAGGCATATAGACCATCCAATATCGCGGCTTTTCGAATTTTTTTAGCAATGAAAAAGCTCGTTGAAAAGAGAATTATGACAGCTGATCCGACGATGGCTAGTATGACCGCAACCTTCAGCCGGTCGCGATGCCTTTTTCTGATATCCTTCTTGGCGTTCGATCCTTTCCTTTTAGAAGACTTATCTCTGCTCTTACCACCCATCACCAAGTTATTTTTTGTTTATTTATAAATCCTTTTGCGTATCAAGGTAAATCCAAGGTTGCTAGAGACCAGTCTATCGGGGAAAAGCGTTTATTATCGATTAGCTCCGTATTGAAAAATGGAAAATATAGAGGAAATCCATAAGGGCTCCCTTTCCTAAAGAGAAGTAGCCCATTACAATTAGTATAAATGTGGCTGGAATTGGAGGGGATCTAAGGGCGATGGTGCTTTGGCCTGTGGAGCCAAGCGCAGAAAATGAGGCGAGAAATGGAGTAATGCAGGAATCCTGGAGAAGCGCCGAGCTAGCCTCTTCTTCCTTGATGAATCGTTTAAGATTCATGGCGAAGTCTCCAAGATTCGATGTTAAGGTATGCATCATAAGGGTCGGTGGAACGAATTGTGACAGGGAAACAAAGAGGGCTCTGGAAGACCTTGGCATAAAGGCGGAAGTCATCCATTTGGCTAGGCTTTTGAGGGAAGGAAATCTTCTAGAATACCAAGGCCTAGTAATCCCGGGAGGATTCTCCTATGGAGACTATATTCGAGCTGGCGCAATTCTAGGAAAGCAAATAGCAGCTAAGCTAGGAAACGAGCTGAGGGCCTTCATCGATGACGGAAGGCCAGTCCTAGGAATTTGTAATGGCTTTCAAGTTCTTATCGAAGCAGGTTTCCTTCCAGGCTCGAAGGATTCTGAAGCCATCCTTGAGGCAGCCCTTACAACAAACTCATCAGCTCGATATGAGTGCCGTTGGGTCCATCTTCTCCATGAAAACAAGGGAAAATGCCTCTTTACGTCCAAGGTCCCATATCGGAGGGTTTTAAGGATACCAATAGGCCATGCTGAAGGAAGGTTCGTTCTATTAAGGGAGAAGGAAAAGGGATACCTAGATCGCCTCATCGAGAATGATCAAATAGTCCTTCGATACTGCAAGCCCGATGGAGAGCCTGCCATGGGAGAGTATCCTTTCAACCCAAACGGGTCGATTTACGACATTGCAGGAGTCTGTAACCCATCAGGAAACGTCCTCGGCTTAATGCCCCATCCAGAGAGGGCCTACTTCGGCTGGCAGCTTCCTGATTGGACTAGGTTCGGGAAACCCCCAGCCTACGGCGACGGGAGGCTCATCTTCGAATCCTTCGTGGATTATTTGAAAAGATTTTAGGTATTATTTTTCAGGAAAGCGGAATGCCCAAAATTCTCTTCCCTTGCATTCTTTGAGCCTCCCCTCCTTTTTATCTCTTATAGAAATTTCTGCAATGATCATTTAGGCAAGAAGCCCTTTCCTTAACGCGTAAATTAGTTTAAAAGCCAAGCAAGGGATCGAGGAGTTTCCGAAGCCCTACTTGGGTTCTTCAGTTGCCTTGAGGTCTCCTAGGTTTAGGGCATTTTGAAGTCCTCTAACCCTATTCCTAAGGGTAACATCCGTCACTCCGGCGGCAGAGGCGATCTGCTTCTGCGTCAACTCCCTCCGAGTAAGGACGCTTGCGATATAAAGGGCAGCGGCAGCTATTCCTGTAGGATCCTTTCCAGTCGTATGCTTGATGGCTTCTGCCCGCCTTAGGAGTTCGATTGCCTTCAGCTGCGCCTTCAGATCGATGCCAGCCTTCGAAGCTATTTTTGAAACGACCTTAACTGGATCCTCGATGGGCATCCTCAAGCCTAAAACTCGGGTAAGAAGCCTATAGCATCGGGCAATCTCCTTCCTTCCCCTAGTGCTGGCTTGTGTTACTTCCCTCAAGGTCCTTGGCGTTTCGGTCAGGCGACAGGCAGCATAAACGGCGGCGGCAGCCATAGCTGCAATGGACCTTCCTCGGACCAAATCCTCCTTAAGGGCTCTTCGGTAGATAACAGCGGCTGACTCGTGGACATTCGATGGAAGGCTAAGCATGTCTGAGAGGCGATCGATCTCAGCCATAGCTCTACTGAGGTTTCGCTCAACCGAGGACTGGGATCTAGCCCTTATATGCCACATTCTCAGGCGCCACATTCTCCTTCTCATGCTGGGAAGGAGGGGCTTTCCTGAGGCATCGGCGCCAATCCATATTACCGTGGAAAGCCCTTTATCATAAGTCGAAAGGGATGTTGGAGGCCCTGTCCTTATCCTCTGCTCCTTTTCCTCAGGGGTTAGAGCCCTCCACTCAGGCCTCCGATCTAGTGCCCGGTCCTCGATAACGAGACCACAAAGTGAGCAAACAAGCTCTCCCGTCTCTGGATCCCGAAAGAGCTTTTCGCCCCCGCACTCCGGGCACCTTCGTAAGGCAATATCTTGGGCCATTTTTATCCCCTGAGACTTCGCTTTTCTACAGCCTCTTGAGAGGCTCAAGGGGCTGTAGAGAAAGAGGGTTTATATCGTATTACATGGTTATATATAAGGTCTTCGCTTTATAAACCTTAAGTACGCGACGCTTAGCTTCCTCTAAGACCGAATATAATAATAGCATCCTAAGCCCATAGGACCAAATAGACAAGAATAGGCAAATCGAAAGGTTAAGAATAGAATAGCATGCTGAAACCTTAGACTTCGGTCCGAGTTTAAAAATACAAGGAGAAAAGAAAACTGCATAGGCATAATAGCCATTCAGAAGTCGTTCTCTACGCCTTCATATCGGAAATCGGCTCTAGGAATTTTTATGGATACTGCGATCTTTCCTCCTCTTTTTCTTTTCATTGTTCTTCAAAAAGTTTCGTTAGAAGGGTTGAAGAAAAGGTTTTTAGGAAAAACTGTAGAGCCCTTTTAAGCTATGATGCGAAAAAGGGGGTTAATATGGAGCTTAGATGCATCCAATGTGGGGATACATACGCATTAGACGATGTTCTTTATGCTTGTCGTCGGTGCGGAGATTTACTAGACGTGCATTATGACCTTGAAGAATTGGAGAGAAGGGTTGTAAGCACGGATTGGAAAGCGCGTCCATTAGGGGTTTGGAAGTATGGCGTTTTCCTTCCCTTTCCAGAGGATATCGAACCCCTAAGCCTTGGGGAAGGAGGAACCGGTCTTCATCGCTGTAGGAGACTAGAAAAAGAATTGGGGATCCATGGTCTTTATGTGAAAAACGAAGGGGAAAACCCAACAGGATCCTTCAAGGATCGGGGAATGACTGTCGGCATAACAAAGGCCCTTCAGCTAGGCTTTAAGACGGTTATTTGTGCCTCAACGGGAAACACGGCATCCTCGCTAGCGGCCTATGCCGCCAGAGGTGGGCTTAAATGCATCATCCTCGTTCCTTCGGGGAATATAGCCCTCGGAAAGCTCGCCCAGGCTATCATGTATGGAGCTGAAGTATTGGCGGTTAAAGGAAACTTCGATGATGCCCTAGGACTAGTGAGGCGTTTTGTTGAGGAGGGGAAGGTTTACCTCCTCAACTCCCTAAATCCCTTTCGCATCGAAGGTCAGAAGACGGCAGCCTTCGAGATTTGCGAGCAGCTCGGTTGGAAGGCTCCGGATAGGCTCATCATACCCGTAGGAAATGCGGGGAACATAACTGCCTATTGGAAAGGTTTTAGGGAATTTCAAAGCTTAGGAATAGTTCAAGGTCTCCCAAAGATGGTGGGAGTCCAGTCTGAAGGAGCTGCTCCCATAGTAAAGGCATATAACCTAGGGCTCTCAGCCCTTGAGCCTGAGCCAAATCCAGAAACAATAGCCACGGCTATCAGGATCGGAAACCCCGTCAACTGGAGAAGGGCCATCCAAGCCATCAGGGATTCTGGAGGCCTTGCCATCAGCGTTGAGGATGAGGAAATCCTAGAAGCCCAGAAACTCCTCGCATCCAAGGAAGGGATCTTTGTCGAGCCAGCCTCGGCAGCTCCCTTGGCTGCTTTAAAGAAGCTCCTTAAAGCCGATAGAATCGATCCCGAGGAAACGATCGTATGCGTGGCTACGGGCCATGGGCTAAAAGACCCTGAGATAGCCCTCAAGAGTTGCAAGGCTCCGTTAGAAATCGATGTGGACCTAGATAGCCTAAGAAAGGTAGTGGAGGCATAGATGCGAATCGTCTTAGTGGGTTTTGGGGTCGTTGGCCAAGCCTTCGCTAGGATTATGGCTGAGCAAGGAGAAGCCTTGCGTTATAAATACGGTCTCCATCCGCAAGTAGTCGCCATAGCTGATAAAGGGGGAGCCATCGTCGATCCAAAAGGGCTCTTCCTGAGCGAAGCCCTTGAGTTGAAGCGCACACGGGGAACCATAGCTGCTCACGAAACCCTGGGGCTTCCGAGAGTCGAAGCTTTGAACATCATAAAGGAAGTGGATGCCGATGTGTTGATTGAGGCAACACCTACGAACATTAAGGATGGAGAACCTGGGCTTTCGCATATACAGACTGCCCTAAAGCTCCGCCGCCACGTAATTACGACTAACAAGGGACCCTTAGCCTTGGCCCTTCCGGCCTTGATGGAGCTGGCAGACTACAACCGGGTTCTTTTGAGGTTTAGCGGAACGGTAGGCGCCGGTACGCCCATCCTAGATTTCGCAAAGAAGTGTTTGATTGGCGATAGAATCCTCGCTGTTCAGGGTATTCTCAACGGAACAACCAACTATATCCTAACCCGTATGTCGGAGGAGGGCGTAAGCTTTGAAACCTGTCTGGCAGAAGCCCAAAGGGCTGGTTATGCGGAGGCGGATCCCTCGATGGATGTGGATGGCTATGATTCCGCCTGCAAGCTCGTCATTATAGCAAACTATGTTATGGGAATAAGGGCTACCCTGAAAGACGTAAAAATCGAAGGCATAAGGAAAGTTTCAACCCAAGATATCCAGAAGGCAGCTAGGCTAGGAAGGGTTCTGAAGCTCATCGCTTCGATCGACGGAGACCTCAAGGTTCAGCCTATGGAAATCCCTAGGACTAGTCCCCTTTGTGTAGGAGGGACTCTAAACGCGGTCACCTTCACAACGCGATATAGTGGTGAGCAAACAATAATAGGGCGAGGAGCCGGAGGCCCCGAAACAGCCGTAGCCATCTTAAGAGATCTTTTAAACATCAAAGGGGAACTTCTAGAAAGGTAAGAGGGGGGCGAATTTGATTTGAGGGTTGTAATGAAATTTGGAGGAACATCCCTAGCCGATGGGAAGGCTGCCAAAAAGGCCTTGGAGATCATCCATGAGTATCTTCAAAAGGGATGGAGCCTTGTTGTCGTAGTTTCGGCTCTAAGTCAAGTAACGGATAGGTTAATCGAGGCTTCGGAGGCTGCATTACGAAGGGACCTAGCTACCGTAAGGGCAATATGCCAGGAATTGAAAAGAAGGCACGAAAAGTTCTTGGAGGATATAATCGAAGATCCCAATCGTAAGGTCGAAATCTCGCGCTTTGTCCAGGAAAGGATGGAGGAGCTCGAGAAGGTTCTGGTCGGAATAGGCTATTTAGGGGAGCTTACTCCTAGGTCTAGGGATTACGTCCTGAGCTTCGGTGAAAGGCTAGTAGCCCCTATCATAGCGGCGGCCTTGTGCAATCTAGGCTTTAGGGCCAAGGCTTTCACTGGAGGCGAGGCCGGAATCATCACGGACTCCAACTTTGGTGAAGCCCGTCCCCTTATGGAAATGACAAAGCTTCATGTGCGGCAGAGGTTGGAGCCCGAATTGGAGGCTGGTATCGTTCCAGTGGTTACGGGCTTCATTGCCACAGACCAGAATGGTTACATAACGACCCTAGGTAGGGGAGGTTCCGATTATACGGCTACGATCCTAGGCGTTTCCTTAAAGGCAGATGAGGTTTGGCTTTGGACGGATGTGGACGGCCTTATGACAACGGATCCGAAAGTTGAGCCCTTGGCTAGGACGATTCCCCAGCTTTCTTTTCAGGAGGCTGTTGAGATGGCTGCCCTAGGAGCCAAGCGCATGCATCCAAGGGCCTTGGAGCCTACCTCTGAAGCCGGAATTCCAGTACGGATAAAGAATACCTTCAGAAGGGATTTTGAGGGGACCCTCATAACTGGGGAGGCAAGGGTTAGACCGGGAAGTATCGTGAAGGCGCTGACCCTCATCAAGGATGTTGCCATGATAACCGTAAGCGGATCGGGCATGGTAGGAACTCCGGGAACGGCGGCTAGGATCTTCGATGCCCTCGGGAGGAATGGCATAAACATCCTTATGATATCCCAGAGCTCCTCTGAAGCTAACATATCCTTCGTTATACCTAGAAGCCTCCTCGGAAAGGCTGTTACAGCCCTAGAAACAAGCCTCTTGGGTGGGGGTCTTATAAAGGATGTGGAGGCAGAGGCGGATGTATGCATCATCGCTGCCGTAGGCGCTGGAATGAAGGGAACCCCTGGCGTTGCAGCTAGGATTTTTAAAGCCGTGGGAGATGAGGGAATAAACGTCCGGATGATCGCCCAAGGCTCCTCCGAGCTTAATATATCCTTCGTGGTAAAGGAAAGCGAGGGAGAGAGGGCGATAAGGGCCCTCCATAAGGAGTTCAGACTTCATGAGGGAATACCTTAGGCTTGAAGGATCCGGATCTTTCTAGGGTTAAAGGTTTTAAGGTTCCTAGGCCCTTTGCCCTATGGTGAAGTTCTTGAAGTTTGGAGCCGTCATTTCGAGGGGGCTTCTTGAACCTCCCAGCTTTGCGAGGATTAAGTCCCTAGGTTTTGATGGAGTGGAAGTCTTCCTATGGCAATTGAAGGCAGATGAAAAGGATGCCGTTGTGAGAAGGCTCAGGGATCTTAGCAGGGATTATGGACTACGCATATCGGATATAGGAGGAGGTCCAAGCCTTGTCGACATGGGAATTCAGGCGAAGGCTGAGGAATCGATAGAAAGGGGTAGGGAATTCCTTTCCATCGCTAGGTCCCTAGATTCGCCCATAAGCCTTATGCCCAGCTTCAGGGCTCCTCCTGAGGTAAAGCGCGAGGAGATCCTCGAAAGGGCTGCCCAAAACCTGAGGAAGCTTGACAGATTCGCCCAGATGGAAGAGGTTGATATAGTCATAGAGCCCTTGAATCGCTACGAGACAAATCTCCTGAGGACGATGGAGGAAACGGTTAAGTTCATCGAGGGGCTTGGGACCGAGAGGGTTCGTCTCATGGCAGATTTGTACCATATGAATATCGAAGAAGCCAGTCTTCCCTTTGCGTTAAGGCGAACAGGGGGCCTCTTGGATCATGTGCATGTTTCTGAGAACCATGGAGGCCTTCCAGGGACTGGAACGATTCCCTATGGAGAGGTCTTTAGGATCCTTAAGTCTATGGGATATAAGGGCTTCGTTTCCATAGAGTTCCATGGTTATCAGGGAGATATCTTCGAGGGTTATGGAAAGGCTCTATCGTACCTTAGGCTTCTAGATGCCATCCTATGAAAGCCTTTAAACATGCTTCCAAAGCTTAGAATTAGTCTTCCGAAGCCTCCATGAGGGCATCAAGCCTTTCCTTAAAATCGGGTTTCTTTTCCATAATCCTAAGGTATGGAAGGAATTCCGATCTCACCTTCCTTCTCGAACAGTGGAGGATGGAGGCGAGCTTTCCGAGGGCTTTCAGGGCTTCGCTCCTTTCCCCCTTTGTCCTTCCTAGAAGGGCGATGTTGGAAGGATAGGCGTACCTCGTGAACTTTCTGTATGGCTCCCTTTTGGCGAGGGCAACGCCCCCTGTCATAAGGTCGACGGCATAGGCCTGAAGCCTCCAGTTTTGCCTGAAAATTACCCTACTCATGAAAAGATCAGCCCTGCTGAGGGCATCGAAGGCCTTAGCGATTTCCAAAGGATCCTCATATTCCTCAGCGATGTTGTTCTCGATCCACCAGAAGACTTCTCCGAGGTCTTTATCAACCTCGTTCAGGCTAAGCTTGGCTGTCATAAGGCTCTTGGTCTTAAAGATTGCCTGAAGAGCTTCGAAGATGTCCGTTTGGCGCTCCCTAAAGCCTAAGGAGGAAAGGTCTTCCTCTCTAATAATTCGAGAACCCCTTCCCAAGACCTCAAGGTCATTGATGGCAGATCTAAGGTCCCCTTGGCTTCTGGAAGCTATTAGCCTAAGTACCGATTCGTTAACCGATAAGCCCTCAAGCTCAGCTATGCGCTCCAGATACCTTTGAACATCCCTTATCCCCAAACGCCGCATCCTCACAAGCTGGCAGTAAGGTCTTATCGTCCTTAGTCTTTCATTGTAGGCATCATTTGCCGTAAGGACCATGGGATGCTTCGATCCTCTGATGATTTGAATTATAGCCCCTACACCCCCCCGGTCCTCTTCACCAGCCAATCCATCCACTTCGTCGATGAGGAAGAGCTTAGGCCTTTGGAAGATGGATGCCTGAGCCATGGACCTTCCGATTCTGGCCTCAACGGCTTCTGCGGACCTAAAGTCGCTGGCATTCATCTCTATCAGGTCGAGGCCCTCCTCTTGAGCCAAGGCTTCTACGATGACAGTCTTACCACAGCCTGGAGGCCCATAAAGGAGCATAGCCTTAGAGCCTGGCTTCCAATTCCTATACCAAGCCAAAAGGGCTTCTATGGCTTCTCTCTGATCCACGATTTCCTTGAAGCTTCTGGGTCTATACTTCGATACCCAACTCAATTTTTCGATACCTTCTTATCGCTACCTTTTCCTTGGCGCTTTGGAGAACCGGAGGAATTGGGCCAAAAGGGCTTCTAGCTGGATAAGTTCGTTTCCTCCTTCCGTTAGGCGAAAATCGTACTCTCCTATTTTATCGATGAGCTGGACCTTTTCCTCATCCGTAAGGTCGAGGCTATAGACTTGTCTATGGATCTCCCGGATTACATCCTCGCCCATAAGACCTTGCCTTAGGAGCATATCTTGGAGAATTTCCCTAGCCTCTTGGAAACACCCCGAAAGGGCCTTCTCGAGCATATGCCTTACATCCTCTGGTCTGGCTTGGGAGGCCGCCTCATAAACGGAGCTTTCATCGATCTCCCGACTGAGGGCTGCTGACGCTTGGAGGAGGTTGGCCGCTTTCCTAAGGTCTCCTTGGGCGAAATATATGATGGCTTCTATCGCCTTATCAGTTACCTTTAGCCCCTCGCCTTGGACGATGCGCATTACATACGCCTTTACATCCTCCCCGCTTAAAGGTCTGAATCTGAAAACGGCGCAACGACTCTGAATGGGCTCGATGACACGGGAGCTGTAGTTGCAACAGAGGATGAACCGGGCAGTTCGGGTGAAGGTTTCCATGGTTCTCCTAAGGGCTTGTTGGGCCTCTGGCGTAAGGGCATCAGCCTCGTCCAAGACGATTATCTTGAAAGGGACGTCTCCGATGGCCCTTGTTCTGGCGAAATCCTTTATCTTCTGCCTTATGACGTTGATACCCCTCTCATCGCTGGCGTTGGTCTCTAAGGTGCTCTGACGCCATGCACTTCCGAAGAGTTCTTCAGATATGCAAAGCGCAACGGTCGTTTTTCCGGAGCCTGGGGGCCCGGCATATAGCATATGGGGGATGTTTCTTTCCTTCACGAAGACCTTTACCCTCTCGACAACATGGCGCTGGTCGATGACATCATCGAGCTTTCTCGGCCTGTACTTCTCAGCCCATATCTCGAGACTATCCATTCCTTATCTACCGCCAAAGCTAAAGCTAAGTCAACCCTATCGATTAAATCCTTTTCCCATAAAAAGGGAGGGAACTATGAATCCCAAAGTATCGAATCTATGAGAACGTGATAAAGGTTAAAATCATTTTGGCATCAAATTTGGTCTTGAGCCTATGATTTTGACGAAAGAATTGGGGGTGAAGAAGAGGCATCAAGGTCCTTAAAGGCTTCCAAAAACTTAAGTCCTCCGGTGGTTGTCCTATAAACCGCTCCCTTTCCTGACTTCTCTCCAACTCTTTCTACAAAGCCCTTCTCTATAAGGAACCTCATATAATTTTCAAGTTGTTTGAAGCTCAAGTTTGTAGAGTACATTACTTTCGTCTTATTCGCCCCCTCTTGGACCACTTCCAGTATCTCCGCTATGATTTCCAAGCTGTTTCTTCTTCGTCTTAATGGTTTTATGTCTTCAATCCCCATGGCACACCCCTTCGACTAGCTTTACTTCGTTACATTGTTAGATGGCGAATCTCCCTTAGCTCAAAGGCTTACCCTTTTCTTTAATTCTAAAGGATTCGCTAAAAAGGGTTCCGAACCATCCGTGAGCACAATAAGCCCAGTTATAAATTTAAAAAGGCTAAAGGTGGCGATTCCTAAGCCTTGAGCAAGGCTTAACTTAATCCTTCCTCATCTTTCTCTTGGCAGGGGTTTTGGATTGACGGAGGGGCTACCTGGATATCGTGGAATTGCCCTTAAGGTTCTTTCTGATGCTAAAGTCCGAGTGGAGGATTTGGTAAGGCTAAGGAGGGGTAAAGAGATATACGAAGGTATCCTCTTCCAACGCTCCCAGTATGATGATGATGAGCATATCGTCATTAAACTGAAAAACGGGTATAATGTTGGCATAAGGGTTACACCAGACCTCATAGTCGAAAGGCTCGGGGAAGGTGCCAAGGCTTCCTTTACACCCCCACCAGCCCCGGAAATGAACCCTTCCCTTCCAAAGGTTTCGATCCTCAGTACAGGCGGAACGATTGCCAGTCGCGTCGATTATAGGACTGGGGCCGTCACTCCAGCCTTCTCGGCTAGGGACTTATACTCCATCATTCCTGAACTCTCGGACATTGCCCTCATCGAAACTCAAGAGATCTTTAGCATCTTTAGCGAGGACATGGATCCTGAACATTGGAAGACCTTGGCAAAGGTTATCGCTCATCATATCCAGGCAGGAGCCGAAGGCATCGTCGTCGCCCATGGAACAGATACCATGGGCTATACAGCCGCGGCTCTGAGCTTTGCCCTCCAGAACCTTCCAGTCCCCGTCATCTTAGTAGGGGCCCAAAGATCCTCGGATAGACCAAGCTCTGATGCTGCCCTTAACCTCCTATCGGCCGTTAAGGCCGCGACCGATTTACCCATTGCTGAGGTCCTTGTAGCCATGCATGCCGATCCCTCTGATGAGACTGTTCTGTTCCATAGGGGCGTTAAGGTTAGAAAATGCCATACAAGCAGAAGGGATGCTTTCAGGTCCATCAATGCTTATCCCTTGGCTGCCATCAAAAACGGAGAAGTTAGGGTCCTTACGGAAGAATATCGAAGGCGCCTAGGGGGAGGCGCCCTCGAACTGAAACCTGATTTCGATGAAAGGGCTGGTCTCCTGAAGTTTCATCCCGGATTCAATCCCGACATAATTGAATTTCTTTTGGATAAGGGTTATAGGGGTATAATCCTCGAAGGAACGGGTCTTGGGCATGTCTCCAAGCGATGCCATAAAGCCCTAAAGCGAGCATCCTCTGAGGGAGTCTTCCTAGGCATGACGTCCCAATGCCTATGGGGAAGGGTAAACATGAACGTCTACTACACTGGGCGCGACCTCCAAGCCATAGGAATCGTTCCTCTGGAGGACATGCTTCCTGAAACAGCCCTCGTCAAGCTTATGTGGGCCCTAGCCGAGGCTAAGGAGCCAGAAGCCGTGAAGCGCCTTATGCTCACAAATATCGCCGGGGAGATCTCATCCAAAACAAGCTTTAGATGGGGGGCGCCTTAGATGGACTATGAAGCCCTTGGACTTAAAGTTGGTTTGGAGCTACATCAGCAACTGAAGACGGGCTCAAAGCTTTTCTGCCATTGTAAGCCAGAGCTTAGGGAGAGGGGAGCAGAGCTAAAACTCCTTAGAAAACTTCGTCCAACCCAGAGTGAGCTTGGACAGGTTGATCCGGCCGCCCTTTTCGAGTTCAAAAAGGGAAGGAAGATCCTCTACGAGGCTGATGATAGGACTTCGTGCCTCGTAGAACTGGATGAGGAGCCTCCTAATCCTTTGAATCAGGAAGCCTTGGATATATGCCTCACCATAGCCCTCATGACCGGTTGCAAACCCGTGGATGAGATACATGTTATGCGAAAGATCGTCATCGATGGCTCCAACACTACAGGCTTCCAGAGAACATGTGTCGTCGCCCTTGGAGGCCTCGTTGAAATCTCGGGAAAGCAAGTTCCTATCCAAACGATATGCCTCGAGGAGGATGCCGCGAGGCTTTTAGGCATCGAAGGGCCCCTCGTTCATTATAGCCTAGACAGGCTTGGAATACCCCTTGTGGAATTAGCCACGGCTCCGGTTATTGGTTCTCCGAAGGAAGCTGAGGCTGTAGCCCTTGCTTTGGGTCGAATTCTCAGGGCGACGGGTAAGGTGCGAAGGGGTCTAGGAACGATAAGGCAGGATGTTAACATTTCCATCTCCGAAGGAGCCCTCATCGAAGTGAAGGGTGTTCAGAAACTTGAGCTCGTCTCGAAGGTTGTGGAGTATGAGGTTCAAAGGCAATTGGGTCTTCTCGCCATAAGGGATGAGCTAAAGGCCAGGGGTGTAAAATTTGAGGACCTTAAGGATGATTTCATCGATGTGACGGAAGTCTTCAGAAATACGGCTTGCGAAATCATAAGCTCCTCGATTAAGAATGGAGGCATAGTGTTGGCTGTAAGGTTAAGGGGCTTTAAAGGGCTTCTAGGAAGGGAGCTTATCCCCAACATCAGGTTCGGAACGGAGCTAGCCGATGTGGCGAAATTCTGGGGAAGGGTGAAGGGTCTCTTCCATACAGATGAACTTCCAGGCTATGGCATATCTTTGCAAGAAGTGATGGAGCTGAGGAAAAGGCTTAACGCATCCGAGAATGATGCCATTGTTTTTGTTGCCGATATAAGGGAGAACGCCTCAGATGCCCTTATGGCTGTTGTGGAAAGGGCCCGTCAAGCCCTAATAGGAGTACCTGAAGAGACAAGGGGCCCGAATCCAGACGGGACGACAAGATACCTGAGACCCAGACCCGGCGCTGCTAGGATGTATCCCGAGACTGACATACCGCCTATCGTTATAGATGAGGAAAGGATAGCAAGGCTTAAGGCATCTCTACCTGAGCTTCCAGAGCGAAAAGTTGAAAGATTCATCAAAGATTATAGGCTCAGCAGGAAGCTTGCTGAGCAGATCGTGGACTCCGATTTTATATCGCTTTTCGAAGAGGTCGCCTCCAAGACCCATGTAGCCCCTTCGATAATAGCCGTGACCTTGACTGAAACCCTAAAAACCCTCTCGAGGGAGGGCCTAGATGTGGAAGCCCTCTCAGATGAGCAGATTATGGAAACTTTCTTCCTTATCGACAAGGGAGAATTGGCGAAGGAAGCCATACCGGATGTCCTAAGATGGCTTTTACGATCGAAAGGTTCTAAAGTCCATCAGGCCATGGAAGCCCTTGGCTTAAGGATGATGTCGAGAATCGAAGTAGAAGCCTTCATTGATAGGCTTCTTATGGAGCGAAAAGAGCTTCTGGCGGGCGATAAATCGAAGGCTTTTCAACGCCTCCTTGGAATAGCCATGAGTACCCTCAGGGGAAAGGCCGATGTAACCATAGTTCAAGAGATTCTAAGGAAAAGGATCCTAGCGGAAGGGGAGGTTCTCCAATAGCCTAAGGTATCAATTTTATCCTCTGGCTAAAGCTTCCTATATCGTTCCAATATTTTCCAAAGGTGATCCTGAGGAGGCTTGCAAAGGTCCAGCACAGATCCATCGGATCTTAGGATCCTTCGAATGCTTCTATCTCTAAGGAACTTACCGATTATAGAGGCCTTTATCCCAGCATTCCTTAACCCTTCAAGGACCTTATCAGCCTTTTCAGCCTCGACAGCGATAAGGAGGGCTCCTGAACCGATGGTCTGGAGGGGATCCGCTCCTAGCGTATCGCAGATAACTCTTGTTTCAGGGCGTACGATTATCGCGCTTTCATAGGCTTCTATGCCTAGATTGGATGCAAAGGCCATTTCATATATTCCTCCAGCCAAGCCCCCTTCCGTTGGGTCGTGCATGGCAGTCACCCCACCAGTTTTTATGGCAACTTCTGCATCCTTTACGATGCTAATTTCCCTTCGAAATCGCTTAGCCGACTCAAGGATTTTAGGATCGACCCTGTCCGAAAGGACGTCGGCGAGGTCTGTGGCAAGGATGGCAGTCCCCTCTATGGCTGCACCCTTTGTGAGGATAAGGAGGTTTCCAGCCCTTGCTCCCCCCGTGGTCACAAAGGCTCCCTTTTGGGCAATCCCGAAGGCTGTACAAGCAACTATGGTCCTCTTCAAACCTGGTGTGACTTCAGTATGTCCGCCTACGATCGCGACTCCTAGCTCCTTTGCAGCCCTGTCAACCTGCATCATGACTCTCCTAACCTCTTCGAGGGAAGAACCCTCCGCCAAAAAGATGATTAGGGATATCCAAAAGGGCCTTGCACCCCTTGTTGCCACATCGTTCGTGCTAACATATACGGCTAAAGAGCCTAGATCTTCAAGGGCACCAGTGATGGGATCCGAATGGACGACGAGGACCCTTTCGTCTAGGAGGTCTATGATGGCTGCATCTTCACCAATACCAGGACCTGCGATGATCCTCGGATCCTTATTCCCTAGGTAAGGATATATCGCACTCCTCAGGGCATCGGGTGGGAGCTTTCCGTGTTGGAAGGGAGGCATTGAAGACAAGAAGCCTCACGATGCCTTTATTCCTATAGGCTTCTTTTAAACCTTGGAGCTACCTCGAAGAAGGGATGATTTTCTTATGTAAGAAGGCAAAGTTTTAAAATATAAAGTTCTAACTTGAATATTCTAAGCCCTTCGAAGGGAGAAGGTGTTTCAGCACGATAAAGAAATACGCCAACGCTAAGGGAATAAGTGCCACTGCGATTTTCACGGCCCTTACATGTGCGGCTACCATGGTTTTTACTGTTTATGTTCCTGCGACCAAGGGCTATTTTAACATCGGAGACACGATGGTATATACTTCGGCGCTACTTTTTGGACCATACATAGGTGCCCTTTCAGGAGGCGTAGGCTCCATGCTCGCCGATATTTTTCTAGGTTTCTATCCATACGCACCTGGAACCTTGGTCATAAAGGGCATTGAGGGTGCCATCGTCGGCTTCCTTGCCAAGCATCGTCCCTTCAAGAATGTGAGGCAATGGAGGATTTTCACGACTCTCATGGGAATAGCGATTGCTAGTCTCGTCTGGACCGTAGGGACAAGCCTCTACAGCGGATCAATGGAAATTACAATGGGTTTTCCTGAGCTAGGTTCGAGCACAGTCCTCATTACCCTTCCAGAAGCCTTCTGGGTTTGTTTAGCTCTTATCGCCTTATTCTCGATGGCTATCTTAGGCCTGAAGTTGGACCCAACTATTGGATGGACTGTTCTATCGGTTCTTCTAGGAGGAATGGAAATGGTCCTTGGATATTTTCTTTATGAGCAAATAATCCTTGGCTATTATGCCATTGCTGAAGTCCCAGTTAACATTGGACAAGCCACGGTTGGACTTCTTCTATCGATTCCTCTTGTGAAAACTGTCAAAAGGATCCTTGGCATTAAGGAAGGGTAGAAAAGCCTAGAACTTCTTATGCTCATCTAATCCATCTTAATTGTAATATCCTTTAAATTTTGATGAAATAATATTTTACATATTATTATATCATCGATCATGGGATTCAAAACAAAAATATCCTTTCCCATTATTAAAAATTTTGGCTATTTAACTTCATCTTCTATACTTGTCTCATAAGATTCCCAATCTACTGTAAGCTTCATCTTTACTTGATGTTTACCTGGATCTATTTTACCTCCATGATTAACCATCAAATTAACTTTATCCCCATAATATGAAGTTATTGACATTCCAGGCATTATAGCTCGAATAATTCCATCTGATATTTTTAAAGAAGCTTTTTTGTGTAGTTTATACCGTCTACGCTTATCTCTAGGGCAATTGAGGCAGATCCAGAACCGATTCTATTCTGAAATTTAATTTATAATGTCTCTTTAATACCATCTTTGTCAAAGTCAACATTTTCCATGCTTCCTTTAATATAGGGGAAGTATTGACTAGCCATGACTCGTCTCATCTTTATATCTTCTTGAAGCCATATTAAGCTTTGTGCATACAGAGGTATGAGGTTAAGGCAAAAAGTCCTGAGATATAAAACTACTCCTTTGTATATTACTGAGCAACATATTATATAAGCCAGATTATATCGGGCGAATAAGAACTTTCAGCAGGATGCGTTGTGAAAAATCGCTTTCGAAGAAGCCCTAAGGTTTTTACTGATGACTTTGATTATACGGAAGAGAGGAGCCCTTGGCAAAATGGAATGATTACCTTAAGTATCTGGAGGAGAGCCCCTATTCAGTTCATAGGCTCATATCGGATCTTAGCCCTGAAAGGCCTTTAGACTCCCCGATGAGCTTAAAGATCGAATCCATCAACTATAAGCTCTGGCCCTTTCAACAACGCGTATTGGACAAAATATCAGGAAATACCCTAATCCTTGGGCTACCAACGGGCCTTGGGAAAACCTTTGTTGCTGGGGCCTATCTTTGGAGGGAGTCTCTGAGGAACCCTATCCGGGTCCTATTCTTAGTACCTAGCATTCCATTAGGCGTTCAGCAGACGATTTTCGCCAGAAGGATGCTTAATCTAAGGGAGGCTACCTTCGTTTCTGGAGAGCTTCCGCCTAAAAAACGCCTTGAGTTGAAGGTATGGAACAATGCCTATGTCGTTTGCACGCCCCAAACCTTCTACAACGACTGGATTTCTCCCTTTGAGACAAGTCTTAAGTCTGTCAAAACTTCGGAGGAGGATATAGGCGCCCTTTCCGAAACCCTTCAATCTGCTCTATTCACCTTTCCCTTCGACATAGTGGTAGCGGATGAATGCCAAAGGTACGTTGGCGAAACTGAGGGTTATTCCGTCTTGCTAGCGGCGAAGGCCTGTGGTACGAGGATTCTGGCCCTTAGTGCAACCCCCCAGCTTCACGCTCCAGAACGCTTGAGGGAACTGAAACTCATATTCAATCGGATTGAGGTTTTCTCCGTAGAGGATCCAGAGATTAGAGAAAAAATTCCCAGAAGGGTAATAAAAATCGTTAGGGTTCCAACGCCTCCAAAGCTTCTCGAAGTTTATAAAGAACTCGGAAATGTCGTAAACGCCTTTGAAAAAAGAATTGCTGAAAGCTTCGGTTCCGAGCACCTTACTACCCGCTGCAAAGACCATAGAATCTGCCTCTGGCTAAGGGCTCTGCAAAGCCTTCGCTTCCGCATCGTTGAAGATGGTGCTAGTAGCGTCATAAAATATAGGGCATGGAAGCTCAGGGAATTTCATAAGCCCATAGAAAGCCTTGGAGGAAAAAATCTCTACCAACTATACTTGGAGGCCCTCAAGGAAGAGTACAATCATAAGATGGCGGCAGCCCTCCAAATCCTTCGAGGCAACCACCTAAGGAAGACCTTGGTCTTCGGAGAATCGGTGGAGGCGATCAAGCAACTAGGGATGAAGCTCCAGAATGAATTCGGTATGGAAAACGTGGCAGTCCTCGTAGGGAAGGGCTCCATGTCTATGGATCAACAGGCTTCCGCCCTCCTCCATTTCAGAGAAAGAGCGCAGATCCTCGTAGCCACATCGGTGGCTGAGGAGGGGCTCGATATTCCATCGGCCGATCTGGAGATATGGCTGGATCCCCCGGGAAACCCGCGGAAGTGGATCCAGCGCTTTGGAAGGGTCCTAAGGCAACCTGGAGGGAAAGAATTCGCCCTCATATATGCCCTTGTTTCCAATAGGACCCATGAAAGGAGCAAGCTTATGGCGACGATGAGAAAGACTGAGCAATTTTACGGATTTACCCAAGAAATTGCCTACGAGGACCTGAAGGTTTCTATGCCTAAAAGCCAGACAACCCTAACCCAATTCGGTTTTCAGGAGGGAAATTCTCACGAGACGAGGCTCTAAGACGCCTTCCCGGATGGTTTAGGTATGTCTGCCGAGGAGGCTGCCAGCCTTTACAAGAGGCTTGAAAGCGAGGACTTAAGAGTCCTCCTTGGTGTCGAGTTGGGTATGATGAGCCATGAATTCGTCCCTGTCAATACTATTGTGAAGTATTCCAATCTAATAGAGCAGGAAGTCGATTTTAGGCTCAGGAGGCTCCATGCCCTTAACCTTCTGAAGCGACGTTCTAAACCCTTCCTAGGGTTTACCCTCAATTATCTTGGATATGATTGCCTAGCCATCAATGCCCTTGTAAGGAGCGGTCATCTTGAAGCCCTTGGGAAGCCCTTAGGCATCGGAAAAGAATCGGATGTTTACGATGCCCTAGGTACTTGCGGAATGGAGGTTGCTGTGAAGTTCATGCGCCTTGGAAGGATGAGCTTTAGATCGACAAGAAGGGCAAGGGCGTACGTAGCGAATAGGGGGCATACCTCATGGCTTTATCAATCCCGATTGGCTGCTGAAAAGGAGTTCCAAGCCTTAAAGGAGCTTCATAAGGCTGGGGTGGCTGTACCCAGACCCATAGCCCAAAATAGGCATGCGATAGTTATGGAGATCATAAGGGGAGCCGAGTTGGCGGATTATTATGAAATTCCTAAGCCAAAGGCCATCTTAAGAGAGATTCTCAGAAACCTTAGAAAGGCTTACCTGAAAGCCCATATAGTCCACTCAGACCTCAGTGAGTTTAATGTAATAATCAAGCCAGACGGTCATATCTTCATCATCGACTGGCCCCAGTATCTGTATATAGATCATCCAGGGGCTGGTGAGTATCTTAGGAAAGATATAGGGAACGTTCTTCGGTATTTTAGGCGAAAGTTTGGAGTCAAACTAGAACTGAAGGATGCCCTCGATTTTGTGACGGGAGTCTCCAAGACCATTAAGGTTTGATGGTTTTTATCGAGGGTTCGGACGAAAGGCTTCTAATATACGCTTATGATTCCTGAGGCGAGGTCTGTGCAGAAACCTTTTATATTCTCAAGCTGGGAGACAACAATTTCTTCGATCTCGCTTTCAATATCCCTTAATAAAACCCCATCCTTAAGGATTACTTGTACGGCTGCGATCTTTGGCTGATTAATGGGTTTTCCTATCTGACTTAGGAGCCAAACATAGGTTTCCCGAATCCCTTCGATTTCCTTAATGAGCTGGGCCGCGATGCGATGGGAAAGGACGTTATATATTTTCCCTATATGGGAGACAGGATTCTTCCCCGCAGCAGCCTCAGAGCTTATCGGACGGTTCAGGGGAATTATACCATTAACTCGATTCCCCCTTCCAACCTGCCCAGAATCTGCACCATCGGCGCAGGTGCCAAGGACGGTTAGATAAAGTCCCTCTAATCCCCTTCCCCTTTCATCCAAAGTATTCAGGTCTACTTGAACTTCCTCGAAGTTGTAATTTGCCACAAATTCCTTTATGGCTTCAAGGATCTCATCCTTCTGCCTGAAGTAATCACTCTCGCTTTTCACAAACCTATCTACAAAGGCCATGGATATCGTCAGCTGAACGCGACGCTGCTGCCTCAGAGCCATGACCTTGATATCCTCCCCGGATACTGGGAATTTCCTCTTGAACTCTCGGGAGTTCAAGTAGCGCTCGCACTCTAGGGTGAGGCGCTCTACTTCCGTCATAGGGGCATATCCAACAGCAGCCGATGTGTCGTTGGCTCCTAGGACCTCACCTTTACGCTTGAAGATATCCCTTAGGGCTTCAGATCCCCTTCGCAATTCGATCTGGAATTCGATGTGCTTTTCTGGATCCACGAGTCTCAGATTTTTCAAGAACCATTCTTTGGCAGTCTTTTCTGCGATCTCAGCAACGGGAATTTCGACTCCCTCGACCTCGAAGGTAGCCCTGTCACCAATGATGAGCTTCATAGGCTTCTTGATAACTCCTCCACAGAATCTATGCTCCGCCTCCCCCGCCGCCAGAAGGGCCTTGTCAATGTTATGGTGGGCAATGGTGCCTACCCTTCTTAGGTATTCAGCCGAAAGCTTAACTGAGATACTCTCCATGACGGCATCGCATATGTAGTCCGGATGTCCTAACCCCTTCCTCTCAACAATCTCGAAGGCCTGATCCTCTATTGTCTGTCGCTTGAGCTCCTCCAGAACGATTCGCTGCATAGTTACCGCCACCAGGCTCGGAGAAGAACGATAACTCGAGGGGGCCTTCCGTATTTAAAATTTTGCATAATGCCGAGGAAATTTATTATTCAGAGTAATTAGGGCTATCTAATTTGATGAAAAGTATGTTATTCCCTCGAATGAAAATGTTGCCGTAGTTAGCTATAGGGTCGTTACCCCTGTATTCCTCAGCCTCACCAAGAAGGATATTCATATACACATCGCAACTCAATACCTTCCCGGTATACTCATAATCGTTCTTAAGCCTCACCCTGATCTTTGAATTCTTACAGCGTAGCAGGAGGTTGATGGGCTTTTTACCAGTTTCCATGCAGATCAACGATACCTTTAGGACCAGCGATAAAAGCTTTTCGCGTTTTGTATAGGTGCTGTATCCATTAAAAGCGTCTGGATTCTTCTACGCGCTTCGTATGCGTAGGAGCCTATCCTAGGCTAAGCTAAGGCCTTCCTTCGCATCCTCTTAAGCTTTATCTCCGCAAGCCTTCGATCCGATCGGATCCCCTGTAGGCTTCTTTCCTCGAAAGCATGTACCAGATGATCGAAAGCATCTCCCTTGCTTGGCAACGGCTACGATGGCTTTCTTCCGATACCCTCTACGGGCGGTTACGCGCTTATAGAGGCTTCCAAGAGCCTCTCGATTCCTAGTCTGTCTTTTGGAAGGGATGAGATGGCTCGCCCAGGATCCCGCCCCCATCATCCTTAACGAATGCTTGGAATGGAAGCTACGCTATGCTATGCTTGCCTACTTACGTCTATCCCTACGCTTATCATATCATAGCTTCGCATCCTTAGGTTGGCTCCCACCCCATGCGGCAGTCATCCATCCGTCCTGGAAGGACAGTAGGGCGCCCGCTCAAGTCAAGGATGGCTTGGTTTGGTTTGGTTTGGTAAGGCTCATTCACTTTACCGACCTCTTAGGGTCATTACATTAGATTACATCGCAGCACGGCACCAAGCCTTGCCAACCCATAGAAGCCTGGCAAAAGAAGCCTAAACGCTTTTCATGTCCTTCACCTTAAGCCTTCCAAATCAGGCTTCAAGCCATTTGGAGGCATGCCTGAAGGGATTATGCATCTGTAGGGGAAATACGGTAAAGGTCGAAGAGAAGAGAAGTCCTTAAGCCTGCGCTTTACTTCCTTGCTTAACCTTTCCATAAGGTTCAGGGGGCTTTTATCGTTAAGTGGATGAGCTTTAGACCAAGCTCCGAAGTGACGCCGTACCGGGAGCTCCTTTGGCTACTATGACCCTTACGCCATAATTTTCCTTAAGCTTCTTGAACTCTATGCCATCTGGGCGTATATCAGCCTCCGATAAGTCGCCTAGCCGAAGGCCATCACTACCATCATAGTTTCCAAGGGTTTGAGGCCTTAAACCGCTGAAGGCCATGAGGGCTATCGAGACCCTAGCCCTAGGAGACGCTATCCACAACATCCTCTCGAGCCCTTCCTTGCTTGTAACGCACTATCTGGCGATAGTCGAAGTATCAGATTCGCCTCTAACATTAACCTTAAGCTGAACATTTATTCCATTAAAGGCAAGCCAACTATGCAAAACCTTCTAAAACCTAGCGATGTACGAGCCAGCCTCAGCCTCACCCTCACGCTCCAAACACCTCACAAAGTCGGCGAAGTGATCCCTAAAGGCCTTAAAACCAGCATCCCTAACACTAACCTTAGGATCAGGATTATTCGGCTCACAATAGAGCCGTGATTCCTAACATAAACTGTGGCGGTCAGTAGAGACTTAGCTGCTGACCAACGCCTAACATCCTCTAAAGCAGATAAGTCTCTACTAACACGCCTAACATCCTCTAATTCAGATACACATACTTAGCTCTAAACATAAAAATAACTAAGAATAACTAAGGAAAAATAGAGGATTCAATTAAAAATTTTGGTGGACCGGGTGGGATTTGAACCCACGACCTATCGCATGCCAAGCGATCGACTGTACCGGCGCTTAATAACCGCTCATACCAGACTGATCTACCGGCCCATTACGGAATGCTGAAAAGCCTTTTTTAAACCTTTCTACCTTTCGGAAGGTAGTGTGAACTTAAGCCCTCAAGGCCCATGACTAATTATGTAAAAGTAATACCTAAGTTCCCACCACCTTTCGCACCAGGATTATGCCTAGCCCTGAAAAGTTTTACAGATCAACAGTCATGTAAAAATTCTTCAGCCAGTATTTTTAGAAAGAGCAGAGTTAGTGGAAAGTTTCCCATATTTATTTCTTACCCATTCGCTTCACCCAGTCCTCCAGCTCAATTCCTTCACTGATACGTGTGATGCCTGCCTTGCGTACAATCTCGAAAAACTTCCGGAGCAACTCTAACCGTTCTTCTCCTTTCACCCAGTTCGTCGCCATTTTTACATACCAGTTGTTATGTAAATAATACGATCATTCATAAGCTTTTGTAAGAAGATGAGATCGAAGAAAGGTTGTAAGCTCTAAGCTTTTCTTTTATATGTTAAACTTTCCGAGATATATAATAAGATAGTAAAGTCCTTGGCTAATCCAATCTTTTCCCTTTTTACTAATCGATTGAGCTCGAGAATTTAGTCGATTGGGCCGCAGAGAAGGCGCCCTCAACGGCCCTCCAAATATTGTCTGCGAAGGCTATAACCACTAAATCACCATCTTGGAGCTGGAAAGCGGATATTGCCCTTGAAACTTCGGGCATAGTTAAATCCACATTCTCGCAGATCCCTGGCATAATCAGTCTCCCTTTGAGGTATACCAAGCTGACAGCTCCCTTTGCTCCGACCCTTACCGCTGCATCCCTTTGCTCGATACCTAGATGTATCCGATTGGCTGCTCCCCTTATCAAAACTCCATGGCATGATGGTCCAATACCAAGGCATTCACCGGGGATCCTTGCCCCTGAGCTTATACCCATCCTTTCCATTTTTTTGTAGAGGGCGTCCTTTCCCTCCTCCGTAATGCTACAGCCAGTCCTTTCAGCCTTTATCCATCCCTTCATCTGAGCCCTTTTCAGGAGCCCCCGAACGATTCCTTCAGGAAGCCCCAAAACCATCTCAAGGGTTCCCCTGCCCATTGGACCCCAGTCCCGTAGGGCGTAGAGGAGAAGGGCCTCCTTGAGTTCCAAGTTCAAAGCGTTTTTTAGGGTAAACCTTCGATCTGGCAAGCGGCTCCCTTAAAGAATCTAATAAGCTTCCAAAAATGATTTTCTATCGAAATGATAAATTAAGGGATCAAGCTCAACGGAGGATTTCCTCCCCTCCGCTGAATATCCTCGTTAATACCGCGGAAAGATTCAAAAGCCCCTCCCCAGTCTTGGCCGAAACCGGTATCAGTTCCGAAGCAATCTCAAGGTTTGCCAAGGTTGAGAGGAGGTCTCTGCTGAGGACATAGGCTTCTCCTTCGAGGCGGCTTTCAATAGCGCCCTCAAGGCCTCCCTCCTCCTCGGACCATGTAAGGATTTCGTCTAGGGCGTTGGGAGGAATCATATCGATCTTCGTGAGGACATGGACCTGGGGTATCATAAAGCGTATGTACAAAGCGGCCGATATGAAAAGGTTCGAAACATAGTTAAAAGGATCGCTTGAGAAGGGGGCATCGAAGAGATAGGCGACGGCCTTCGGTTCTTCAGCTATATTCGCAGCGATGAAAGGACCGCTCTGTCGGAAGGCGAAGAGTTCCATCTGCCCTGGAGTGTCTATAATAACATAGTCGGCCTTCGATTCCTCGATACTTTCCCTTAGAACATCCACCTTCGTCGCTATAAGATCGGCAGCCATGATGAGAGCACCGTTTGGTCCCAAGCCATATCTGTCCATAAGCTCCGTTACGTTTATTTCATCCCTCACATCCACATCTGGATTGTAGGGAAGACTTAGGGCTCCTGGATCGAGGTTTACGGTTATAACATTCTGATCCTCATCCATGAAGAACTGGGCTAGAGAGCCCGTCAAGAGGGATTTTCCAGAGCCTGCCATGCCTACGATGAAAAGAGTCCTCAAAGCTTTCACCAATAGACGCTAATAAGCGCCTTTATGGACTTTCAGATAAACCAATTGATTTGAGAAAAATTCTCGGTGCCTTTAGAACTTTTTCATAATATGTCGGTCCCTCGGATCGAAGAGGATAAACAAAAGAAGGCTGAGCCCTTCACATCTTTTACGTACTCCTGAGGAGCGCTCTCCTGGCTCTCTCCCAGAGAGTAAGGCTTAAAAGCATTTCCCTCCATTTTTTAAATGGCGGATTCGATGGAAGGTAGGCGTTCAAAGCTTGAGCTATACGTGGATGTTCTAAGGGCTGTGGCTAATGGTACCAGGACGCCAGTTCGCATTGTTTATGCCGCCAATCTATCTTATGATAGGGTTATGCGATGTCTCGAGTTTCTTGAGGAAAGGGGCCTAGTGAAAAAAGTAGAAGAAAACGGAAAGAAGAGATTTTTCGCTACTGAGGCAGGGATTTCCGTTGTTAGATATTTTAACGAAGTTGAAAGGGCAATTTATAAGAAAAGGATTGTCGTCTCAAGTTTAAAAGAAGGGAAGGTATAAAAAGATAAAACGAAGAATAATATAAATTGATTGATAATCGTCCTTTGCAATTTCATAAAGACCAAATTGATGAGGAAACTTGGAAATCTAATTCTTTAATCACGATATATCTCCTTCCACAACACTTTGAGGGTAAACTTTTAACTCGCCAGAAAGCCAGAACATAACGTCTTTAGGAATCGAAAAGCTAACCCTTACCGTTCCCTTGGTAGGATCGATCTTCTCAACGATTTTCGTAAGGCTTAAGCCGCACCTAAGCCTCACTTGGAGATGCTCTTGGGCACCCACCTTCACCTCTAAGGTTGGAGGAAAGGACTCCTTATAGGCATAGATTCTTCCATGGCTGAAGGCCTTTACACAAAAGGTTTTTTCTTTAAATTGATAAGCGATGAGATTTGCCTCTATGGCCTCCCGCTTAAAATCCGCCCACTCGGCAAAGGTTTGGATACTGGGCTCGGATATGGAAGTCTTAAGGCGTCGTATTTCAGAAGCGAGTTCCTCGATGGTTGAAAGTCTAGAAAAGAGCTTCTCGACCTCTGCCTTGGAAGGAGCGGTTTCCATAACCTCTTTAAAGGACCTTATCCGATCCGCAACCTCTTTTAGTGATTCCGATAGTGATCTATCCAGTTCTATATGGGCTGACAGTCTTTGGCTGATACTTTCAATGTCCTTAAGGAGGGTCTCAAGGGTTTTTTGGATCTCGCTGACGATTTCCCTAAACTTTCCCTCCGTCAGATCCTTTATCATCCCTTCAAGTTTCTCGCCAAGGGCTGTCAGTTCCTTCTCGTGCTCCCTAAGGACTTCGATAACGAAGTCAAGGGCAGACATGCTATCCTTAGCATTCGACAAAGGTATCAGTCCAATATATGGAAGGTCATTGTGGATAAAAACCGTTTTTCTCCCGCAATCCTCCCTTTAGATCTCGACCATACGCAGTATCGAGAAGATCTTATCTAGAGTCGCGTCTTGAGAGCCTCTCCAAAAGATTTCCTAAGAATATAACCAAAAGAAAAGGCTCGGAAAATGAAGGTTTCGTTCCCGAAAGGAATCGAGGGATAATAAGGGAGGGGAAAATCCATCATAATTCGTAAATTCTTTTGTATCAAGGATAGGATTCGCGTATCCATCTTATCTTTCTTTTGTGTTGATTCTAGCTTTGCGAGAGTCATAAAATTCTTACTAGCGATCTTTAAACCCATAATCGGAAATGGTCAAGTTTTTTCTGGAGAATCCTTTCAAGGATGTTTCTTTTTGTTTCCCATTCAAGCCTCACGATCTCCGGGAAGGTTCCATGAGCCCGATAATAGGATTCGAGAAAGCGGATCGTTGCTTCATCGGAAGGGTAACCTGAACCAAAGTCTCCATACATGGCCTTATAGGACTCAAGGACTTCATCCCTCCGTAACTTTGCCAATATTGAAGCAGCTCCAACAATAGGATACCTTTCATCGGCGAAGTTCTCGGCTACAATCTCCATCCTACTAGCCTTAACTTTCAGAAGGCCCTTCAGGCATCTGAGGAAAGCCTTTGTATTGACGCTTGGAGCATCCACATAAGTCACATCGGGATTGAATCGGCTTATGAGGACGGCCATCTTTCTGGCTTCGAGGAGGTTGAGCCTTCCCTTCCTTACGGCTTCATCGATCTCCCTTGGAGAAACCTCTAGGATTTCCCAGGCTTCGACGCTGTCGATGATTAGATTCCTTAGCTCTTTTCTCCTAGATGGCTTTAATGCCTTAGAATCCTTTACCCCCAATTCGATGAGGTTTTCAATAGCATCCTCCCTGGCGACAACGCCACAAACAACCATCGGACCTATCACAGGTCCCCGCCCGGCTTCGTCTATCCCCATAATCCTCCTTGGCATAAGAATCCCGAAATCATGATGCTAAGGAAGACGAAAAGAGGTTAAGCTAGGCTAGGATCTTCTAGGCTAAGCCCACCTAAGCCCAACTAAGGCAAGCCACCTTGGCTAGCCCTTTTCATGAGCCTTCTGAAGGAGGTTATACCCCTTCCCTTCATGGCCTTCATAAACCTCTTCATGCCATCATAGTACTTCAGCATCTCCTTCACATCCCCCTCCCGAACACCCGCCCCTCGGGCAATCCTTCGAATTCTCGATGCATTGAGGACCTTCGGATTCTCCTTCTCCTCTTCAGTCATCGACTGTATTATGGCCTTCCATTTATCGAACCTTTCCTTGGCTATGTCTGAAAAGTCCTCAGGAACCTTATAGCTTAGACCTGGAAGCATCGATAGAACCCGATCTAGGGGGCCCATCTTCTGAAGGGCCTCCATTTGTTCGTACATATCTTTCAAAGTCAGGCGCCCGCTAAGGATCGCCTTTGCCCTTTCATCGCTGATGGAAACCTCTGCTTCCTTCGCCCTCTCAATAAGCCCCTTAAGATCACCCATTCCTAGGAGCCTTCCCACGAAGCTTGTGGGGGAGAAGGCCTCTAAATCGCCAACCTTCTCTCCGATTCCAATGAACCTTATCTTGGCTCCAGTGGCCGCTACGGCCGAAAGGGCACCACCTCCTTTTGCGGTCCCATCGAGCTTCGTGATTATTATGGAGCCTATCTTGGTAGCTTCATTGAAGGCCTTTGCCTGAGTTAAAGCTTGTTGTCCTATGGTCCCATCTATGATGAGGAAAACCTCATCGGGCTTTATGGCCTCGGCGATGGACTTCATCTCTTCCATTAGGGCATCCTCTTCCTTATGGCGGCCGGCCGTATCGATGATGGCAAGTTCATAGCCCTCGGCTTCAAGCTTCCTTAGGGCTTTGATACCTATCCTTACGGGATCCCTTTCTGAAGGCTCGCCATAGACCTGGATGCCGACAGAAGAGGCAAGCTGTTGAAGCTGTTCATAGGCACCTGGACGATAGGTATCGGTGCATACGAGAGCAACCTTGAAGCCCCTCTTCCTGTAGAAATTCGCAACCTTCACGGCGGTTGTGGTCTTTCCTGAGCCTTGGATTCCGACGAAGAGAAGGATGTTCAACTTTCCAGGTTTTAAGGTATAGGGAGGATGGGCCTCACCGCCGAGAAGCTTCGTTATCTCTTCATAGACGACCTTGATAACATGTTCCTTCCTAGAGATACCGGGAGGTACGGGTTCTTTCAAGACCCGGCTTTCAACACGCTTGGATAGATCTAAGGCGAGTTTTACGTTCACGTCCGCCTGGAGAAGGGCCCTGAGGACATCATTGCAGAGCTCTTTAACGATAGTCTCATCTAAGACTGGTGCCCTAAGGACCTTCCTTAAAGCTTCATATAGGGAAGAGCCAAGCTTTCCTAGGGCCATCTAATCGCTTCCTTTTTCATGGGTATGCCTTGGAGTATCGGAATTATAGAATTCATTGCCTTTGCCTCATATAAAGAAATAAGAAATAAAAGTTCCTCTCCTTTTACCCTATTACCAATTTTTACGATAATTCGTAATTCGTCGCCTCCTTTTCCATGCCTAGGAGGTAAAGAAAGATTTGTTTTTCACAAGATTATGCCCTAGCCCTGTAAAAAAGTAGCTCTGGACGCTAAATTATTATCACCTTAGTTACGATAATATTTCCTTTCCGTACCTTTGAAAAGCTCTTTTACAAAGCTAAGGAGAAAAGGAACGATGTTTTTCGCAAAATAGCCCGGGGGAGATTCGAACTCCCGTCAGCGGCTCTCTTCTCGATAAGAAATTGAAGGGAACCAAAGGCCGCTATGCCAAGCCGCTTCGGCTTTGGCCACTACACCACCGGGCTAAGATTCTAATTAGCCAGGATCATAATTAATCTTTACGTTCTATTTTTCCCAGAGAGGTTGAAGGGTTTTCCATTCTTCACAATCTTTTCCGGAGCATTCTTTTCCCATTTTTTTAGGAATCTTAGATCCTCCTCCGCATTCCTTAGCTCATCCGGGAGCATCTCTGGAATCTCATCTTTTATAGGAAAGAAGCGGTTGCACTTTGGACAGACAATGATCCCTTCGACAATTTCTTCCCTTTCCTCGAAGACATAAAGCTCTAAGGGGTGATGTTTATCTATGGGGCAAGCAAGGATCTCCATCAAGCGACGTTTCAAAGATAAGTCTTCCCCCTAATATCTGGCAGAACTTCTATCATTTTAATTTTAGATTTTTTCTAAGAATCTTTCGGGCTTCTTCTGCCTTTACTATCCGGAAAGAATAAGCTGGCAAACTAGAAGCATTATTAAGATTCCATAGCAAGCCGTAGGCCCAAGCCCCTAGGAACCTATGAAGCCCGGCTTTGGACATAAAGCACCACCGATAAGCAATCCTTACATGATCGTAAAGCCCATCTTACCTTTTTAAGTCCTTCCCCTTCCCACCGCGACGTATGGAATGCCTAATCTCCTCGCCTCCTCCAGATCCACTATCCTTGCGAAATCTACAATAACAGCATCTCGATGAGCTAAGGCCCTCATGGTTCCAAGGTTAAGCTTCCGAAATGCCTCATGAGCAACCGCCAAGACGATACAATTCACGTTCTCAAGACAAGCATCCAGGCTCTTGGCGGCATTAAGTCCTAAGACTTGCAGGTCGATGGCTGAAAAGTGGGGATCATAGACTTGGACCCTTGCACCGTTTTTTTCCAGCATCTTTATCACTTCGATGGCTTGGGATCCCCTTGCCTCCTTCACATTCGCCTTGTAAGATACGCCCAAAAAGGCTATACGACTCCTTCTCAACCCTCGCCCCGTTGCCCTTATGGCTTCCGCTATAAGTTTCGCGTTATGCCTGACAACAGCTTCATTAGCCTTTCTAGAAGCCTCCACAACCCTAAGATTGCAGCCGTATTCTTCGGCGAAGCTCGACAGGAGACGGACATCCTTGGGTAAATGACCCCCGATCCCTATACTCGGAAGTAGAAGGTGGCAATAAGGCTGGGTGACTGCGGCATTCTTGGCCTCCATATAATCTATTCCTAACCTTTCACATAGAACGGCAAGCTCATTCGAGAGGGAAAGGCTAACAAAACGATAGGCATTCTCAAAGAGCTTTACAGCCTCAGCCGTTTTAATATTGCTTACAGTTATGATGGAAGACTTTACGATAGTTCTGAGAACGAGGGAAGCCGTCTTAAGGCTCCTTTCATCAATGGCACCTAAAATCCTCGGAAAGCTTTCCAAATCCCTTAGAGCTGAGCCTGGGGAAGCCCTGATGGGGCTGTAGGCAAGGCCAAAATCTTTGCCGGCACCTAAGCCAGAGAAACGCTCAACATTGGCCTTCACAATCTCCTCAGTTACTCCCGGCGCTACTGTACTACTCACGATAATTAAGGAACCGGGTTTCAAGCCTCGGCCAACGGATTCTGAGGCCCTTATGAGGGCTCCATAGTCTGGACGGTTGTTCTCGTCCAAGAGGGTAGGGACTAGGATGTTGATCGCATCCGCCTTATTGATCGCTTCTTCTATCTCAAGTGTTGGAATAAGGGTTGATGAGTTTACAAGTCTCTTTAGAAGGGGCTCCAAACCCGGCTCATCCAAGTGGGTCCTTCCTTCCTTAAGGGCTTCGATGACGACTGGATTGGAGTCTGCCGCTAATACCTTAAAGCCTGCTTTAGCGAATAGGCAAGCTGAGGGGAGACCCATAGCCCCACAGCCAAGGACTGTCATCGTCAATTCTCGATTTTCAAACCTTTCCTTAAATTCCTTGGAAGAAAGGCTGAGAATATTCAAAGGCATCTACCTAGCCATTTTAAGTAGAATTGTGTTATTAAGCTATCTACGAAGGCTAGTGCTCTTTATTAAGGCTCTTCGAAGGTTTCTCTAGGACCTTCTAAAGTTTTCTTATGAATCCTTAGGCATGGCTTATACAAGCGCATTCTTGGGCTTCTTACCATCCTCCAATATCCTTCCTTTGATCGGAGATTATGCCTTGAGGGTCGAAGTGAAGAAATTCTTCGTATTTCCTTGAATTCCTTTCCTTTTCTTTCCTCGCCCCCTCATTCCATTCTAACTTTTCCGCCTCTGGTGATTATTCGCACTCTGATTTAATGCCACAAAAAGATGGCATCCGACATTTGTCTTTCTACGCATCTCAGAAGGCCTCTTAAACGTTGTATTGTATTGCGTTGTATTGAATCGTATTCAAAAATCTTTAAGGCTAGCGGGATGCCAAGGCGATACGTTCCATCTCATTTTTTCTCTGTATGGCGTAGGATTTGGGATCTCCTGCTGCTGCTGCGATGAGTTCGTCTGCCAGATATTCTTCGATGGTTTTGGGGTTGGACTTTGACGCTATCCGTGCACCCTCAACAAGAAACCTAAGGGCAAGGTTTAGCCTTCTTAAAGGCGAGATATCTACAGACCTAAAGTAGACGACACCTCCATAGGCTACCTTCGTAACATCCTCGCATGGTGCCGAGTTCTCTACAGCTCGCACAAGAACCTCGATGGGATTTTGAGAAGTCCTCAGGTGAATGATTTCAAAGGCATTTTTCACGATCTCGATGGCTTTAGCCTTTTCTCCTCCATGTTTTCCTGGTCTCATCAGCTGATTCACTAACCTCTCGACTATAGGGGTCTCAGCCTTTCCAAAGGGCCTATGCTCATGTCTTCCTCCTGTCCGAGGGATATAAACAGGCTTTAGGCATATGTAGCGCTTTAAGCCAAGGTCTTCTACCTGAATTCCATCGAAGGGCCATTTCCCAAAGAGCAAGATATTCCCGCTGGATGCCTCGGAGGCCATCTCAAGTCAGCCCTGAAAAACATGAAGCCCTATTTAAACCACTCCATGACATAAAATAATATCCTTAAGCGCATCCTAAGACTATCTGATGGGCTTCTCAGCCTTTCCTAAGACGAGCATTTTCAGCGATACGCCATTCACGGTCGTGACCTTCCAACGAACTCCAGGGATATCCCCCATGGACCTTCCCCTCGATCCTCCTATGCCTTCTATAATAACTTCATCATGCTCGTCCACATGGTTCAAGGCACCGTCCCCAGGGAGGAAGGCCGTTACAACTTTTCCGTTCTTTATGAGCTGGGCCCTGACGCACTTCCTAACAGCACTATTTGGTTGCTTAGATTCGACAGCCACCTTCTCTAGGACTATTCCCCTTGCCATAGGAGCTCCTTCCAATGGATCAGCCTCAACATCAAGCCTAAGAAGGCGGCGCTTGTAGTAACGATAACTCCACCTGAACTTTGATCGCCGCCTTTTCAAAGCCCTAGCGGCAAACTCTCCGGGCATCTTCTGGACCTCGCTCCTAGGTTTGATGGGTGTTAATAAAAAAGGCCTTATTTATGGTTAGCGCTCTTTTCAATCGTAGATTAGCCCGATATTGGCGATTCAAGTCAAGAAATGATAACATGCTCTATACCAAAATATCGCTTAGCTAGCTGGCGTGTCTTTTCGATGTTCCGGCCATTTTTTCCGATGGCTATTCCCTTATCCTTAGGTTCTACAACTGCCACAACCATTTTTTCACCATTCGCTTTCTCCATCATTCTTATTTCCTTGACCTTTGCTGGGGCAAGGGAGTTTACGATCAATCGGGTCGGATCCTCCGAATATTCGACGATTTCGATGTTTTTTCCAGTAAGCTTCCTCAAGAGCTTTACATTCATCCCGTTTTTTCCAATGGCTGCGCTTATGGCTCCAGGTCTCACTACAAAGATAAGTCTGTTCAGCTTATGATCGATGATACAGTCTTGGCATGGGGCGTTGGTTATGCTCTCCAAGAGGGATATTAGTCCCATCTCTTCCGAGGTTAGCTTAATCTTGCTCAACCTTCGGTTCCTCCAAGAGGCTAAGGATATTCGAGTCTCCAGGCTCCCTTACAGCCAAGGCAGAAACAGGAAAGCGCTTTCCCGCAGCCCTTCCCAGATCCAGACTACTCCCTCTATAGACATGTGTATTGATGCCAGCCATCTTGGCACTTTCTTCGATGGCTCTCCTAATTTCCATAGGACAATTGGAGGCGATTATAATAAGCCTTGCCCTTTTTCCCATCGCCATGGCAAGGGTTCTCTTCGCTCCTAAGGTTACGCGCCCAGTCCGAACGGCGTTTAGTATCGCTCTATCGAGCTCCAGGCGTTCCAATTCACACTCACCCACTTTCCTCGTCCCTTTCTTCCGTTGGTGCCATCATGCCGGAGGGGCTCATGTATATGTCCACAAGCCCCGTTCCTATGGGCATATCCTGCCCCACGATGATATTCTCGGTAACTCCCTTCAGTTCATCGACATCCCCGCTAGCAGAGGCCTTTACTATATTTGGCACGGTTATCTCGAAGGCTGCCTTTGCAAGGGTACTCGTCTTTTCTCCAGATACGCCATGGCGTCCTATCTGGCGAAGTTCTCCTGTCTGGGTCATTATATCAGCCACGAGCATGATATGCCTTATATCCACATCCATTCCGCCGCCCGTGCCTTCGAAGACTTCCTTCGCCTCTTTGATGATGGCATTCCTAGCCGCTTCTATGCCCAAGACTTCTAGGATCTCATAAAGGTCGTTGGTGTAAGTCCTCGAAGGATCGACTCCGGGAATTTGGATAACCTTTGCAAGGTTGGACCCATCGGTTTGGATGAACCAGCCCTTGTAGTCTTCCCCATCCTCCCAAACTACTTGGGTCCTGTTGATGCCAGGAATGCCCTTCACGTAAGAATTGACCACTCGGGTTCCGAGCTTCCTTAAGCCCCCTTCTTCCATGATATCTTGGGCCTTGACCTTTAGAATTCCCTCTTCTATGCTTACGGATGTTCTAGGAATCTGTATGGCATCCACCAATTGCTCATAGGCTACGCCTCTGGCTTTCATAGCTTCCTCGTCGAGTTCTACCCATACGGAGTTTTCCTCTAGATTTACGCTATACTGGGCAGCCTTCATAAGGTCCTTGACCTTCGTATGAACCATATCCTGGGCGATCCGTAATGCCTTCTCCTTATCCTTCCTGTGTTCTTCATCAAGCCTTATCGTCATAATAGGCCTTGAGGGCCTGCGTCTCGCATCGACGATCTCGATAAGTCTTGGAAGCCCTATCGTGACGTCCATTTCCCTAACTCCAGCGAAGTGAAAGACCCTCAAGGTCATCTGGGTGCCTGGTTCCCCTATCGACTGGGCAGCTACGATTCCTGAAGCCTCACCAGGCTCAACTTGGGCGATCTCATACTCCTCAACTGCCCTATCTATGACAGCCTTGGCAGCTGAGGAAGGCAATTGGGCGCTCAAGATAGTCGATCTTAACTCCTCTATAAGAAGAGGTGGCAGCCTATCCTCGACAGCCTTCAATTGCTCCTCCAAGGACTCCGGGTTTATAGGTTTCCCCCTCATTCCCCGCCCCTTTATTCTATCGACGAGTCTCTGAACATTCACAGCCTTTCCATGATCGCTCTTAGCCGGATCGACACCATCTTCGCCATACTTAAACTGGACGATGTTGCCATCCGTATCCCTTACTGTTCCATCGTACTCGACCTTTAGGAAGCCAAGGGCATGGATAAGCCTCCGTTGCATATAGCCACTTTGCTGGGTCCTTACGGCCGTATCGACGAGGCCCTCCCTTCCTCCCATGGCATGGAAGAAGAACTCCGTAAGGGATAAGCCCTTATGAAAACTGGATTTGATGAAGCCCCTGGCGGATGGGCTTTGATCACCCCAATCAAAGTGGGGAAGAGTTCGGCCTCGATAGCCCAAGGGAATCCTACTTCCCCTTACATGTTGCTGGCCTAGGCATGCGGTCATATGCCCTATGTTAAGGGCTGTGCCCCTCGCTCCGACCCTAGTCATGATGGCTCCTTGGTTATCCATACCGAAGCAAGATTCCGCAATTCTATCGCATTGCTCCCTAGCCTTTGAAAGCTCGTTCATGATATGAAGGTCTAAGGATTCCTCAAGGGTTTTTCCAGGAACCCTTTGGAGGGCCCCAAGCCTATAGGCTTCGATGAGACGCCTCGTGGAGCCTTCAGCCTCTTCTAGAATAACTCCGATCTTTCCCTCAGCTTCCTTAGGGAGTTCAAGCTCATCTATGGCATAGCTAAAGCCCCTTATGTTTATGAAACTATTCAGGAGTCGGCAGAGCTTATTTAGGAAGTCTTGGGCGAAGGCGGATCCATACTCCTTTACGATTCTATGATATAGGCTATCGGGCCTTTCAGCTCCTATGGAGTTCCTATCTATGACGCCTCTCCTTAAGACTCCATCCCGAACCTCCACAATACCATCCACAGGGCATTCTTCATCCAAAGAGGTATGTCGGTGCTTGCAAATGCTCGCCTTTCCGATAAAGTTGAAGTCCTTAGGAAGCAAAAGGCTGAAGATCTGCTTCCCGCTCCATAGGGGCTCAGGATGGCTTCTGATAGGTGGAGGAATCTCGCCATCATAGTCCATTTCCGCTAAGAGTCTTCCCACTTCACTCTTCGTCAAGAAGGTATCGCTCCTAGTAAGAAGATATGAAGCCGTCAGGAAGTCTCTGGTAGCCCCTATGATGGGCGCACCATACCTAGGCGATACGATCTGGCTCTGAACCTGCATGAGGAGTCTAGCCTCGGCCTGGGCCTCCTCCGTCTGGGGGATGTGAAGGTTCATCTCATCTCCGTCGAAGTCCGCGTTGTATGGAAGGCAAACGGCTAGATGAAGCCTGAAAGTCTTGTAGGGAAGGACCCGGACCCTATGGGCTATGATGGACATTCTATGGAGGGATGGTTGACGGTTGAAGATGGCGATGTCCCCATCCTTAAGGTGCCTTTCCACGATAAAGCCAGGCTTTAGGTCTTCAGCAACCTTCTGGCGCTCTGCTACGAACTCGAGCCTCACCCTCCTTCCATCAGGCCGAATGACATAAACGGCCCCCGGATAGTTTTCCGGTCCGTTCTTCACGAGTTCCTTCATCTCCTCAAGGTTCCAGGCCGTAACTTTCTCTGGAATCGTGAGCTTCTTGGCTACTTCAATGGGGACCCCAACCTCATCAACCTTCAGGTTTGGATCTGGAGAGATGACGGTTCTTGCACTGAAGTCGACCCTCTTTCCTGAAAGGTTCATCCTGAACCTTCCTTCCTTTCCCTTGAGCCTCTGGGATAGGGTCTTTAGGGCCCTTCCTGATCGATGCCTAGAAGGAGGAATTCCAGAGGTTTCGTTGTCAAGGTAGGTGGTCACATGATATTGAAGGAGTTCAGAAAGCTCCTCCTTTATCAGCGTAGGGGCTCCGCTACTGATGCACTCCCGAAGGCGTTGGTTGATTCGAACGATATCGACGAGCTTATGGGTTAGATCGTCCTCAGACCTTATTCCGGATTCGAGGGTTATACTCGGTCTCACGTACACTGGAGGAACTGGAAGGACCTGAAGAACCATCCACTCAGGTCTGGCTGATGAAGGATCGTAGCCCAAAAGCCTTAGGTCATCGTCAATAATGCGTTCGAGGCGCGTCCTTATCTGGGCAGCCTCAAGGGTGATGGAGCCTCCCGTTTCGAGGCTCTCTTGGAAGGTTGTAGGCTTAACATACTGAATCGGGTATTGGGGCCTTCCACAATGGGGACAATCTGGGTTCTTCTTTGCCTCCCGCTTTACATGCTCGAAGAAATTCTTGGGAATCTCCCCGGAGGATTCCCGATAAGCCTCCATCTGCTCCTTGAATTCCTGAATCTTCTCATCTGGGAGAAGGATTCGACCACAATCCCTACAAGTGACTGTCAGGAGCTCATGAACGATCTTGGCGAAGCCTACGTGAACCACGGGAACAGCTAGCTCGATATGTCCGAAATGCCCAGGACAGGTTGTGGCTGTATTTCCGCACGTCCTGCAACGCTGCCTAGGCTCTAGGGTCCCCAACCTTCCGTCCATCAAGCCTCCTGGGATGGGGACTCCATCCTCATCATAGGTATCAGCGGTCTCTATCTCAACAACAGACATCTTCCGAATATCGGAGGGGCTGAGAATACCAAACTTAATGGCTGAGATCTGCTTTCCGACTTCCTCTGTTACACTCATCGCCATTCTATACCCCCTCCTTCACGAGGATGCGAGGAGCTATACACATGCTCATAAGCTCCTGGAGAAGAAGCTTGAAGGCATAGGACATCACGATCGGAACGATACGGGCATCATCCCCACAGAAGGGACAAATGTATCTTCTCCTTCGGAAGTCGTAGAAGCCAAGGAAGCCGCATCTGTTGCAGACGAAAGTTGTAAACTTGTCAGATTCCTCTAGCATCCTATCCCTGAGGAGCATCGCAGCCCCATGGCCTATAAGGCAGTCCCGCTCCATTTCACCAAACCTTAACCCCCCTCCCCTCGCCCTTCCCTCTGTAGGCTGCCTCGTCAACATCTGGACTTGACCCCTAGCCCTAGCATGCATCTTATCTGAAACCATATGATGAAGCTTCTGGATGTAGACGATGCCCACATATACATCCGCCTCAAATTTCTTCCCAGTCCTACCATCGTACATGACTTCCCGGCCGCTATACCGGAAGCCCCTTTCCATGAGCATTTTCCTAAGGGGCTCCTCCCCTTCGTTTTCGAAGGGAGTAGCATCGATCGGCCTTCCTGTGAGGGCGGCCGCCTTTCCCGCAAGGCTTTCTAGGAGTTGCCCAACGGTCATCCTCGAAGGTATAGCATGAGGATTTATTATTACATCCGGTACGATACCATCTTCTGTAAAGGGCATGTCCTCCTGGGGATATATCATGCCTATGACTCCCTTCTGTCCATGTCTGGAGGCAAACTTGTCCCCAAGTTCAGGAATCCTGTTCGAACGAACCTTTACTTTCACGAGCTTGCTCCCTTGGGAAGTTTCTGTTAGGACGACTGTGTCTACGGTGCCCACTTCGAAGGGTCTTAGGGAGATGGAGGTATCTCGATTTGAAGGTCCTTGGGCCTCGAATTCCTTATACTCCTCCATGAACCTTGGAGGACTTGTACGCCCTATGAGAACATCGCCTCCAACCACATCGCTTTCAGGACTGATGATGCCATCGGGTTCTAGAAGCCTATAGTATCGATCTCCCCTGTATCCCCTTATGTTCAAATTTGGTACTTCAAAGACATCCTTCTGCCCGCCCATGTACTGGCGGCATTCCCCCTCATAGATCCTGAAGAAGCTTGAGCGGGCTAATCCTCTATCGATAGAAGACTTGTTGAAAACGATGGCATCCTCCATGTTATATCCTCCGAAGGATAGGAGGGCCACAACGCAATTCTGGCCAGAGGGGCGTCTGTCGTATCCCAAAACCTCCATGGGTCTTGTGCGGACAAGGGGTTTTTGGGGATAATGGAGAAGGTGTCCTCGCGTATCTGGCCTGTAAAGGTAATTGGTGGCATAGAGGCCTAAAGCTTGCTTTGCCATAGCAGCCTCATAGCTGTTCCTCGGAGCGTGGTTGTGTTCAGCATAAGGTATGAGGGAGGCGCATATGCCAAGAATTGCATGGTGGCAGATTTCTAGGTGGGTTGTTCTAGGTGTAATACGGGATTCATCGATGGCTATGAGGGCATTCTCCTCCTCGTCTGCATCAAGATATTCTATGACTCCCTTCTTCACGAGGTCGTCCCATGAAAGCTCTCCCCGCCTTAAGGCTTCGATATCCTTTGGATCAAGGGCTGGTTTTCCGTTTTCAACGATGATGAGGGGCCTTCTGCATCGATTGGCATCGCAGTTTATCCGAATCTCACGACTATCTTCATAGTGGGCTAAATTAACCTCTGGGCTTATCTCACCTTTCCTTCTAAGCCTTCTCAGGCTCGCGACGAGAAACTCAGGGTTGAGGGTATATCCAAAAAGGGTGCCATCGATCAATATCCTTGTTCCCTTTGCCCTTACCTCTGCATCAGCCTCCTCAACGGGAATGTATCCAAGCCCCAACATAGCCGCCTTTACTTCCTCAGGATTTGCCGAAACAGATATGGATGCCATTAGGGAGAGGTTCTTCACGAGACCGCAGTTACTACCTTCCGGGGTCTCGTTGGGACATAGTCTCCCGAAATGGGTTGAATGGAGGTCCCTTGCCTCAAAGTTTGGTTGGCTTCTGCTTAAGGGGGACTGGAGCCTTCTCAGGTGGCTTATCGTCGATATGAAGTTCGTCCTATCGAGGAGCTGGGTTATTCCCACCTTTCCCCTTCCCCAATTGCCTGTGGCTAGGGCATGGTTAATCCTCTCTGTAACTATGCCAGGCCTTACGGCTAAATAGGGATAGACGGTCTTCCGAAGGTTGAGCTTCTCGAGCTGGTACACCATATCCTTAACAAGATCCTTGAAGACGCTTCTGAAAAGATCCGATAGGAGCTGCCCAGCCAGCCTTATGCGCTTGTTTGCATAATGATCCTTATCGTCCTCAGGGCGAAGGCCTAGCCTTAGTTCAATTACCTTTAATGCCATATCCGCCAGGTAGCGGGCCTTATCGATACGCCTATCGGCAGTTCTTCCAAGATGGAGAAGGAAGTTGCTATCTAGGATCTTGTTCGCCTTGGCTATGCGCCTTTGCTCATCCTGCCCGAAGGCGACCCTGTTACCGATGAACATGATGGCTTCGTCGACCGTGTAGACGCCAGAGGCCTTTTCGAAGGAAGGCTCGAGCCATCTTTGAATCTCTGGCTGCATAGAAACCATTTCAGCAATCTTGTCATCCCTTTCGATACCAAGGGCCCTCATGAGGATTACAAAGGGGATCTCAGTCGGAACACCAGGTATCGAAACATAAAGGGCACCGTCAGACCTCATTCGTATCTCGATTCTGGTCCTGAAGCCGACCGTAGAGGAGAAAACCTTAGCCCGATAGACAGGACTCGATCCACTTCTATCGATGTCTACTATGATGCGGTTGGGAGCGAGATCCTCAAGGCCAACGATGACCCGCTCGGATCCGTTTATAATGAAGTATCCTCCTGGATCCTCCGGATCCTCCTTTGCGCGAAGAAGCTCCTCCCTTGTTGCGTTGGTGAGGAGACAGATCGAAGATTTCAGCATAACGGGAAGATCTCCAATCCAAACCGTTTCAGTGGGCTGCTCCCTTCCATCTAGGACAAGGGTCATCTCAAGGAAGAGGGGGGCTGCATAGGTCAGATTCCTAAGGCGGCATTCCATAGGGTAGACTTCATGCTCAGACCCGTCAACCTCGGTAACCCTTGGTGGCTTTATAATCACTTTTCCGAACTTTATGAAAATGGAACCCTTCTCGGAAGGAACCTCAACCTGCCCGATTTCATCTATGATTTCCTGAAGCCCACGATTGATAAATTCGTTATATGAGTCGAGGTGCTGTCTTGCTAGACCCTTCTCCCTGAAGAAGGCTTCCATGAGGGTCCATAAGTCTTCTCGGGAATACGATCCTATACTCTCCATAAATATGAGCCTCCGATTATTCGGTCACATACCTATACGCGTAAGCAATACCTGCCCTTGAGCTCTTCCTCAAAACCATAATGATGTCCCCTGCCTTGGCTCCAATGGCCTGAGCCGCTGGATCGGAAGCCTTTATCCTAGGAAGTTGATAAGGCTTTACTCGATACTTCCTTAGGACTTCCTCGGCCTCCTCTTTAGTCAGCAACCTGTGCTCAGGCACGAGATGGTGCTCGAGTACATTGAAGCGCTTTCTTTCAGACATTCCCATCCTCAGAGAAGAGCGTAATTTAATAGGGCTAGAGAAAGAGATTAATTCTGGTTAATAAAGATTGCTAGGTTTGGCGCTCGTCCCGAGAAGCCGTGATGATTTTCGGAATCATAGTTTTGATGGAATGCCTTATCAGCCTAAACCAAAGGCGTCTCACTCTCTCGATTTTTAATGCTTGCTTTATATAACTCGCGCATCCTTTCGCCCTCTCATCTCTAGAGCCTTCCATATTTTTTCAAGATCTCTAGCACCCTATCGATAGGTATTCCTTCCCTTTTATTACCATCCCTTCCAACCATAGTTTCGGCCATGAAGAGGGCATTCAGGGCAGCCTCTTCAGTTGCCTCCACAGCTGCCCTGAAGACTGGGTCCAGATAGCCCTCTTCCCTTGCAAATCGCCCTTTTTCTACACTTGGGATTCTAAGGACTTCCTGAAGGCTCCTTCTACCAGTTGTGAAACCTATGGCGTAATCCCCGCTTCCCACATTCCCATAGTGGCCCAGTCTTGCAATGCCAAAAAAGGTCCTTCTCAGAACCTTCCAGAGCTGGCGTGACGTAAGTTCCAAGTCCGTAGCCATGATAATGATTACGGAACCTCTAGCATCAGCCTCCCGGGTATGGGTGCCTCTGAGCTCTTTTCCTACGGGTACCCCATCTATCCTTAAGTCCTCCATGCTTCCACAGTTCAGCTGGACGAGGACCCCTAACGTGAAGTAATCAGTCTTTCTTGAGGCAGTTCCTATGCCTCCCTTAAAGCCAAAGGCCGACATGGGAGTTCCTCCTCCCACATTTCCCTCCGGTACGACATCCATACCCGCAGGGCTTCTAGCTCTATCTAGGGCTTCGAACACATGGCTTCTCCTAACATGACGTCCTATGGAGTCGTTAAGAAAGCCTCCATTCGTTTCTCCAACGACGGGGTTTATCGAAAGGGAATTAACGCCATAAACCTCATACATGTATGAAACAAGGGCATCGGCAACGATCCAGGTGTTGAGGGTATCGGTTAGGAGAACGGGTGTCTCTATCGTTCCCATATGGGCGATCTGAAGAAGTCCAATGGATTTACCATAGGCGTTGAAGACATCCGTCGCTGCAACAACCTTCTCTTCGTAGGGATTCCCCTGATGCGGGACGATGGCAGTTACACCAGCCCTTACTGGGCCTTCTCCAATCTTCAGGGGCCCCTCCCCACGGATGATGGTCGAATGCCCTACTCCAATACCCTCAACATCCGTTATGGAATTAAGTCTCCCGGTTTCGAGACTTCCTATGACGATACCTAACTCTCGGGCCCTCCTTCGCTCTACCATGGAATTCACCTTAAAACCTTCCTTTAATCTATTTTTATTCTTCCCTCTCTTTTCCTCCATTCTTTTTCTAAAATCGCTTCCTCTTCCACTAATCATCGTCCTTTGAATTACCTTTGAACGGTAATTCCATTACCTTTATCCTCCTATTCTATCTCCGACCTTTCCGCCAATAATGGTTATAGGGGTTTCAAGGACCCGAGATCCTCTCAACAAAAAAGTCCAGAAAGCGATCCGCATTTACCTCAATAGCCACATCTGGCGCCTCAGAATCCTCGGGAGAACTCTCATCAGCCACAACCCAGCCATCTGTAAGGCTGCCTTTAGTCTCTAGGCGAACATGCATTTTCTTAGTCTTTACAAAGCTCCTGTCAATCGCAACTCCGACGGTTAAAGGATCATGAAGGTAATTCCAAGGATGCCTCACAACCCTCTCTTGGTAATTCATGGCTGCTTGAAAGGCCAGCTTTGCTCCTAGGCTTCTTGACATACCTATCTTATCCAGACGCTCACGACTCAGAGGAACCCGTAAAGTAACATCCAAACCTACTATCGTCATGGCCATACGAGAGCTGAAGACTATGTTAGCGGCTTCAGGATCGCTGGAAACGTTATACTCTCGAAGTGCACTTCTTCCGACCGTCTTTTCTATAACACCTCCCATGACGAAGCATTCTTTAAGAGCCTCCTTGAGGCATGGTTCTACTAGGAGAGCAATAGCGATGTTTGTGAGAGGCCCTAAAGTGATGAGGGCTATCTCTTTCCGGAATTCTAAGACCTTCGATACAATAAAATCGATGGCCTTTAAGGACGAAACAGGTTCTTTTAGAAGCTCGTCTGATATGTCGATTCCATGGCCATCATAGGGCCCCCAGACCTTCTCAGGATCCCTGAGGATGGGTCTTGAAAGTCCGGCCACCACTGGGATGTCCTCCCGGTTTAGGGTCCTTAAGACCCTTTGGGCTAACCTAGCCCTACGATCAGCATCAAGGCCCACGGTTGTCACTCCTTCGACATCCAGTTCGGGGGACTTTAAGGCTAAAATGAGGGCTAGGAGATCGTCAACATCGCTTCCAATGTCCGTGTCCAGAAGAACCTTCTTAGGCTTCATGTTTCATAACACCCCTTGGAATAATTTGTAAAAATCGTAAGGAAACGATTCCAATTAATATACCTTATCTGATTTAAGACTTTGGTTATGCTAGCTTAACAAGCCAAAAGAAAACATTTTCCTACGAAGCTAAAGCTCTATAGAGCTTTTAAGAGTCTTTAACTATCATTAAACAATATACGGATATCGTATATTTCCTAATAATTAAGTCTTTAATGGTCTCCATTTATCGATAAAAATTCGTGACTCAAAAAATTTATTAATCATTCAAATTTCCCCCCTCCTATGGATCGAGATGTATATTTTTAGCAGTATTAGAGCTTTTGCTTGAATATTCGCATCCAGATAATGGTTGAATTCATCGGCTATTCACAATGTATTTTCTCGGGATCGATTTACCAAAGATATTTACAAACCCTTGACTTGACCCTCAACGCTTATTCGAAACCTACAAGCCTTTTAATCCTCGGATGAAAGGGCTTTCCATCGACTCCTCTTGAAATATTTAAAGGTTTAAAATCATAGGTAAAGAAATTAGCTAAACTAATCTTACTCGAAAGGAGAGCCTTATGCCAATAGACTTTAAGGCCCTTGAGGAAAAATGGAGGCGCGAGTGGGAGAAGGCTAAGATCTTCGAGAGCGACCCCATTCCCGATAGAAGGAAATGCTTCGTAACGGTTCCATATCCATATATGGATGGGCCTCTGCATGTAGGTCATGGCTTCACCTCAACGCGCGTAGATATCTATGCACGCTTCAGGCGCATGCAGGGCTACAATACCCTCTTCCCATGGGCATGGCACTGGACAGGGGAGCCCATCGTAGGGGCAGCACTACGCCTGAAGAGGCGTGACGAGGGTATGATAAGGGCTCTAAAGCTCATCGATGGCGTCAGTGAGGAGGAACTCGAGAAACTCACAGATCCGGCATACATGGCTCGATATTATACAGAAGATAGTAAGGAGGTCCTTAAGAGACTTGGCCTATCCATCGATTGGCGCCGAGAGTTCCATACGACCTACCTAGAGCCCACCTACAGCCGCTTTATCGAGTGGCAGTATGAAACCCTTGGAAGTAAGGGTTTCGTAACCAAGGGAACCCATCCCGTTGTGTGGTGCCCCCATGATGAAAGTCCCACAGGGGACCACGATAGATTAGAAGGCGAGGGAGTCTCACCTGAGGAGTATACCCTCATCAAGTTTCGAATTGCTAATGCCTACGCACCTGCGGCAACCTTCCGTCCAGAGACCATCTACGGCATTACGAATATGTTTGTCAATCCCGATGCCCCATATGTGGAGGCTCTTGTCGACGGAGAAAGATGGATCGTTAGCCAAAAGGCAGCCATTAAGCTTAAAGAACAGCTCCGGAAGGTTGAAGTGCTTCGGGAGTTTAAGGGCTCGGAACTTGTGGGAAAGACCTTTGAGGAGCCTATTGGAGGCAGAAGCCTTCCCATTCTTCCAGGTTGGTTCGTGGATCCAGAGGCAGCTACAGGTCTTGTTTATAGCGTACCTTCCCATGCCCCTGTAGA
>JAWCLV010000007.1:0-53006 GCA_038850515.1 Bathyarchaeia archaeon | reverse complement strand
TATAGGTCGGATGCTTATGGATGAATCGGAGAAAGATAAGGGTTTCTCAAACAGGGCTGCTTTCTTCGATCTTGATGGGACTTTGATAAAGGGATTTATGATTAGATCCTTTCCTCGTTACCTTGCACAAATGGGAAAAATAAAAGAGGAAATAGCTGATAATATCGACCTAATCGTTTCTGCCTACGAAAGGGGTGACGCATCCTATTCCCAGGTTGCCAGAAAAGTGCCAGCCCTTTATGCCTCTGGGATAAAAGGTCTAAAGATAAGTCTCATGTCCGCGCTCGTAAGGGATTTTGTGGATGATTATGTTCCAAGAAACCTGTTTTCCTATTCCAAGGGGCTCCTAGACGCCGCCAAAAGTTGCTTCAACCTTGTCATCGCCATCTCAGGATCTCCACAGGAAGTCGTTGAAGAGTTGAAGGGGAAACTAGGATTCGATGAAGGCTATGGAAGTCTCTTCACAACTAATCGAAGTGGCGCATACACTGGGACTGTGAAAAGAAATCTTATCCTCGGAAGTTCCAAGGGAAGGCTTCTTGAAAGGTTAGCCAATTCTCGGAGCATAGACCTTTCAAATTCCATTGCATTTGGTGATACCGAGGAAGACGAGCCTCTTTTACGAAGGGTTGGACGTCCCATCGCACTGAACCCAAATTTTTCGCTTCTAAAGATCTGCCAAAAGAATGGGTGGCCTTGGTATACTGAAGATCGCCCACCAAGGCTGGAAATATTGCTTCAAGGATTTCCGAAAGACAAGGATGATCTTATTTTTCGAATCTGAAAGGAACATAAAAAATTCTTAATCTTGAGAACGTTTTCGCGATTGATGGATAAATTAGCTGAATTTCTTGAAGCCCAGTTTAGGGGCTACTTCTCTGAAGCACTGTCTGCAAAGAAATAAACCATATTTCTGTATGACAGGCCCATAAGAACCGCATCTTCTACAGGGCCTGCTACCTTTGCCAAATTTTCTCTGCTTCTTTGGCTTTTGTTTGGCCATGGTTATTCCTCCGTTATCTCGACGCCTAAAGTTTCTTTGAAGAATCTTATCGCCTCTTCCTTCGTTACCCTATGCTTTTTTCCGATCCGGGAAGATATCCTTCTTCTAGCGACTCTATAGCCAGGTCTCGCTACCGAAACGCAAACATCCATACCTACAGTTCCAAGCTTCGGATCGTACCTTATTCCAGGAAAGTCTAGGTGGCTCTTGATCCCAAAGGAAACATTTCCGAGATAATCAAAGCTCGAGGATGGAAGTCGGTTCCCGATGGCTTCGACGGCCCTTTTTAGGAAATCGAGGGCCTTTTGCCTTCTAAGGGTTACTAGACAAGCGATGGGCTCGCCTTTTCTTATACCAAATTCCCTTATGGTTTTCTTTGCCCTTCTTTCATAGGGTTTGGCCCCTGTCAACTGGTTAAGGATAGCCTTTGCCCGCTCAAGGGGTTCCCCTGATGCCCCTACGCTGATATTAACTACAACCTTTTCAATCCTTGGTTGGAGCATTGGATTTGAGAGTGTGGCAAAGGTTTTCGGCGATTCCATCAAGGTGATCCCTCAGGCAAGGATATAAGGGGCTTTTCTACTCCTATTGGGAAAACGTATTCTAGCGTCGTCTGATACCTTTCACCATCCTTGGATTCTATTATTGCGATTCCTGAGCTTGTCACGGATCCTTCCGTAAAGGATATGAGTTTACCGTGCTTTCCAAGGTTTTTCCCTCCAATAATAAGGGCATATACATTCTCTTTGAAGGGAACTTTCTCGACAATTTTCCCACTTGAAAGATCGAATAGGAGAACATCTTTAACCTTGTATATATCCTCATAGGGTCTTGTAGGATCGGATACCTTGATACGCAAATTAAAGCCATCATGGAAACCCAGCATCATGTCCCCACCTTTCTGTGTAACCTTTCTCAAGACCTTTCTTGGTTTTAAGAAAGCCTCCTCGGGTGGGATCGGATATGGGACCAATCCCCTTCCGGGAAACGGAATAATCCTATAGAACTTCTTAAGCTCAGGAAAGGTGATGACATCCATAATTCCTAAGGGGAAACGCCTTTCCCTCACGGTACGTCCGTCGACCTGAACTCCACCTTTAGCGACTATGAAGCGAGTTTCCCTAGTGTTCTCTACTAATCCAAGAATATCCCTTAAGACTATCTGAAGAGGAAGGGATACCTCTGAGGAATGGGGCCCTGGAATTGGCTTTACAACCCACTTATGAATTCGTCTAGGAATTGGCCATAAGGCGGGGGCAGCCAGCCTCTTAAGCCTCTTTGGAGCACCCTTCTTTCCCATGCCTAAACTTTTACCTCCACGGGCTTCTCTGCCTCGCCCTCTGCTTTAGGAGTTGCAGCTCTTCGCTCCAAAATTTTCATCCTCCATTTGTCCTCCAAGTTAAGCTTAGTTATAACAGTCTTTGATGGATGGATTCCGAGCCTTACTGTTCTTCCGTCGGCCCTTTCCCTAGTCACTCCTTCGATTTCTATAGTTCTTTTCTTCCTTTCTACTTTGAGCACTCGACCGCTGATGCCCTTGAAATCTCCCCTCACAATAAGGACCGTATCGCCTTCCCTCACAGGAAGGGAGCGGGTCTTATAGAGATTCCGAAGCTCTTGGCTTAGGGGAGCCGAGACAAAGCGATGGATCTTATGATGGGGGGCCTGATGCAAAAGCAGACGTTGCTTCCTCGGTTTACTTGATTGGTAATAAAAACCCATTCAAAATCCTCCCTTAGACGACAATGCTAGCGATTGAGGCTACCCTCGGCCACCTCTCGGCAGCTTCCAAGGCTACTGGTCCTCTGATCTCCGTTCCCCTAGGTTCACCTTCAGGAGTTAGGAGGACTGCAGAATTATCCTCAAAACCTATCCATACTCCATCGGGTCTCTTATAGAATTTTTTCTGTCTAACGATCACGGCTGGAAGAACCTGGCCCTTTAGTTCTGGCGTCCCCTTCCTCACAGAAACCGTAACTAGGTCTCCTACAGTTGCGCTTGGAAGCCTCCTTAGCCTTCCCTTGTAACCGATTACACCTAGAATCTTTAGCTCCTTAGCTCCCGTATTATCCGCACAGTTTAAGATTGCTCCAATGGGTAGAACCCTTGGAACCTTTGGCCTGTACTCTTGGACACCTTTGGCCGAAACTGCCCTGGATTTTGCCTGAACTCTACCCCTAGCAGTTGAGGAGGGCTTCGACACTTCATTTCCCCTCCAGCTTTTCGATTACAACGAAGGAAATGGTCTTAGAGAGAGGCCTACAACTGGCGATTCTAACCTTGTCACCTTCCTTTACGCTTATGCAAGGAGGCAAATGGGCTGGTATCCGGCTACGTCGCCTTTCATAGCGCATATACTTTGGTACATAGTGCAGGTAGCTCCTTTGAACAATGACGGTACGCTGGGCTTTAGCACTCGCCACGATACCTTCGATGATATTTCCCCTAACCGAAAGCTTTCCGTGAAAGGGACAGTTTCTGTCGTTACATACGCTACTAAACGATATATTAGTTTGGGATGACAACTTCCGAATCACCTGCCAATTTTATCCTCAGGACGCCCTACGAGCCTACAACCCTCAACCCTTATAGGGGGCGAATCCTCGAGCTTGATAAGGAAGGATGCAGCCTTCTTTGGAATCTTCTTTACCCCATCATTTGTAGCTAGGATCAGCATATTCTTTGTCTCATCGATGACGATGCCTCCCATCCCTCGGTAAGGATGACAGGGAGTTGAAATGACCCTTATTTTTAGACCGATAAGGTCCCTCCTTAGAAGTTGACTTAGCCCCTTTGGCAATTCCCTTCCTTTCCCCCTCACCTACCTCCTAATCCGCTTTTCCTCTCTTCCTTTCCGCCTGAATAGTTAGGATGCGAGCTATTGTTTTTCTTATCTCCCTGATCCTTCCGGGATTCTCGACAGCCCCTCCAGCCTTTGAAACACCCCGAAGCTTAAATAGCTCAGCCCTGAGCTCAGAAAGCCTTCGCTGTATCTCATCCTCCGTAAGGTCTCTAATCTCCTTCATCCTCATAAGTGGCATAAGGAACCTTACCTCCTAGGCTTTTTCTTCCTCGCCTTCAACTTCTTGGCTTTCTTGAGCCTTCCCGGGTCCGCTACTAATAGGCACTTCTCGAGTGGCTTCTTGCTTCTCTTGGGCTTGAGCTTGGGCTTTGAATACTATCTTATCTGGAAAGACAGCCTCTGGAGGAAGAATCCTAACCTTTATTCCCCATAAGCCAGGTTTGAGCTGGACGCTTAAGACGGCTGTGCGAAGGTACTTCATGGCAGGATCCCCGACTTTCGGCAAATATCCTTCTACGAACTTCTCGTGCCTAGCTCTATTTGTCCTAAGCTTTCCTCTGATCGTAATTTCAGCTCCTAAAGCTCCAGCCTTCATGATACGCTCCAAGGCCCAGAAGGCAGCCCTTCGGAAATGAATGCCTCTTTGAAGAGCGGAGGCAATCTGGGAAGCGATAATATAGGGATTTAGTTCTGGAAGGGGTACATCAGCGACAGAGATCTGGGGTGATGGAAGGTTGAACCGTTCCTGTATCTCCTTGCTAAGCTCCTTTATGACCTCTCCTCCTCTTCCTATCACGAGACCAGGCTTAGTTGATAAGATACTAAGACGAACGCCTAAAGGGGTTTTCGCAATCTCAACACCTGCATAACCCGCGTTTTGAAGGCGTTTGCTAAGATACTCATCTATTTCAGCCTTCTTAATAGATTCCGAAACGAAATGATCAAGAGTAGACATATTATGGAACCCTTATGGTTTCAGGTTCTTGGACCTTCGATCACCTTTGGCAACCTAAGGTGAGGCGGGTTTATAAAAACCTTCTCTAAAAAGATGATGAAGAAAAGGGCTAGAGGGGAGATAAGAGAAGCAGAAGAATAGAACATATGGAAGAGGGAGCGATTTAGGAAAAGAGAATACCTATCCCAGAAGGCTAAACTTCTTCAAGAGCGATTTCAACATGGGTAAGCTCCCTGAAATATGGGGTAGCCCTTCCAAAGGCCCTCGGAATATAATTTCTGATCTTTCTTCCTTTTTGGCTAGAAGCATGAAGGATCCTAAGCCTTTCTGGATTCAGTCCCTTAAACTCAGCATTAGCCTCAGCCCCTTCCAGAAGCTTTAGAATTTCCTTAGAAGCTTTCCTCGGGTACCTTCCGGCATACCAGCCCTGAAGCTCATGTCTATGTCCAACTTTCTTTTTATGCCTTCTGTAGGGCACGGGAGCCTTCCCATCTATAACCTTCTGAAGGTACTCTTTTGCCTCGTCAAGCATCATACCCCTAATGGCTCGGCAGACTTCCATCGCATGTTTTGGGGATATTCTCAAGTCCCTTCCTGAGGCTATGGCAGTCTTGTCGGGATCCAAGCCCGTTATTGAATACTTCCAAGAGGGCATAAGACTTCCATCCAATTATTGATAAAGTAAAGACTTTCAAGACTTATTAAATATTTTTGTTGTATGCTTCGCCATAGGCTTTCATATTCTAATTATTTCTTCCATTTTTTAAATAGAGTTTGAGGGGCGGAGGTTTCATAGGGTGACGCTTATCAATGATTTTTGCTTAGCCCTGCTTCTTCTCAAGGGCTTTTATAAGTCTCCAAAAGTATTCTTCGTAAAGTTTCTTCCATCCATATAGCCACGCAAGGGCCAAGGCAATCCCTAAAATCGTCCTCATGACGGAGCTCAGAATGGTGCCCATCGGGCTCGGAAAGGGTAGCTCGAGGGGTACGATGAACTTAGTGGCAACGATAAGGAGGATAAGCATAGTAACCCAGACGATGATAAGGATTCCGTAGATTCGAAGAATGGCTTTTTCCAAGGATTAGACCACCATCAAAAAGACTGTTATAAGCGCAAGAAACGAGGAGAAGGAGGTAAGCTTTAAGAATTCGAGGGCTAGTTCCCTTTCCTCCATAGGCTTTGCGGCTACGATCATCCGTGCAAGGGTGACGGGTGCCTTTCGGCTTGTCGATGCGTAGATCCGATTGTCGCTACAAATCTTTGTTGGCCTTTCAGACAGCTCCTTTCTCTCAAAAAGCCTTCCCACACTCGTTAGAATTGCGAAGGCATTCATGATTTGGGGCATCATTGCAACAACGGCTACAATTTCCATATGACCTAAGATGGCTATGGCTCCTATGGCTGCCCCTAGTGATAGACTTCCGACATCTCCGGTGAAAACCCTAGCAGGATAACGGTTATAGTAGAATAGGGCCAAAGCATAGCCCAAACATGCCAAGGCCAAAAAGAGAGCATTTTCCCTTCCCAAAGCTATGGATGCCAAGGCCAATGTTAGGAAAATAATCGAAGATGATCCACTCATAGAACCGTTAACGGGATCGGCCATGTTCATAGCATTGGAGGTTACAGCGATAGCCAAAGGTACGGATAAAGGGTAAACATAATATAGTCTTGTAACTCCCACAAAGGGTAGGGTCGGCCTAGGATTATAGGTTCCAAGAGCCAGTATGGGAAGGCCTCCCAAAGCAGTTAGAAGGGGCTTAGTATGTGGTCCTAAGCCTTTAAGGTCGTCAAGGATTCCCACAAGGGCAACGATGAAAACAGTTAGATAGAAGGATAGAATTTCTCGGAAAGCTTCCTTAGGGGCTAGAAAAAAAGCTCCTAAAAGGGCTATTGCCAAACATATGGGAAACGTAATACCAACCATCTCAGGTATCTCGGGTTTCGATACTTTATGGACATCTATGCCAACAATTCCCTTCTTTCGCATAAATTTTGCAATAGAAGGTATAAGGACGAAGGTGCTAGTAGCACTAAGGATGAATGCCACGGTAGAGGGCAATAGGGAACTGAGTAAAGCCATAAAACTCCAATCCCGCTACCAGGCGTTTAAAATTTTCCTGGCAATTTAAAGCAAAGATAAAGTACTCCTACTGAAATAGGAAACGTTGGGTTGAAGCCCTTTTAGCCATACTGTAACTATAATCCCTGTTCTTTTAGGTACTCACCAAACTCCAAAAGTTTTCCCTTCTTCTCGACAAAAATCTTAGTCTCAAGCCTTACCATAAAGCCTAGATTTCGTAGGAATTGGAGTAGGGAACCTCCATCGATAGGCTCCGTTATCCTCCCGCTTTTTATGGCCTTGGCGAAGGCTGGTATCAAAACCTTTGCAGCCTCCGGATACTGGGCCTTAAAGGCATCAAGAACCTTATCGCCTTGGGCATATAGCATCTTCCTTAAAATCTCTTCATAATTCTCCTCACTCTTGGAAACCTTTTGGGCTTCCAATGTTTTTCTAAGGAGGGCTTGCTGCATCTCTATGAATTTACGTCTCTTTATGGATTCTAGTTCTTCATCGATCATTGTAGAGCTACAATGGCGAGGTGGGCAATTAACTTTTTTTCTCAAAATATGACCGTCAAGCGCTCTGCTTAACGATAGGAGATCCAAATGATACGCGATTCTTTTTCCTTAAGAGCCCAAATCCTGGCTGGTTTGAACTTAAGCCTTCAAGACCCATGAGTTATTATGGAAAGTAATACCTAAATTCACACCACCCGAATCCTGAACCCTAAGGCATCCTTTCTTAAGGAATGCAACTGAGAAGCAATGGAGCCTACATACGTTAATTTGAGAATTAGTAGTTGTGGAACTAAAGTTTTCATGGTCACTGAGAATTGTTTTTAGGTTCCCCTTAAACCTATAGGGCGAGGATTTAACGATGCTCGATCCCTGGGGAAAATTCCGAGGAGAGTGTACGGAGGCCATTAGGGTCGCCTTTCAAAGATCCTTCCCCGAATTTCAATTGGAAGCCATAGCCCTTGAGAAGCCCCCGTCAAAAGATCTCGGCGAGCTAAGCTCATCGATTTGTCTAAGCGCCTCGAAAAAGCTTGGATTGAACCCGAGGGAGGTGGCATCAAGGGTTGTTCAAGCCATAGGGCTTTACAAAAGGGAGGCTGGTTCTAGGATTCTTTTCTTAAAGGCAGCCGAAGTCGGAGGGGCAGGTTACATAAACCTCTATGCTGATAAAGAACATCTTTTCGATGCTGTTATAAAGACGGCTTTGAAGCTTGATAGGGAATGGGGATTTTTGAAGACCGATAGACCCATCAGAATCATCGTGGAGCATACCAGCGTGAACCCCATCCATCCGATAGAGATAAGTCATTCTCGGGGCACATTCCTTGGGGATTCCTTAGCTAGGATTCTTTCAATCCGAGGACATAAGGTTTCAAGGCATTATTATGTTGATGATCTGGGAAGGCAAACAGCCATCATCGCCTACGGCTATGATAAACTCGGTCGTCCAAAACCAACTTCAAAGCCAGACCATTTCATAGGAGATATATACGCTATAACATCTTGCATCCTTGAGATCAGGAGGTTGAAGGCAAGAATTAAAGAGGCGAAGGATAAGGGCGATGAGGACGAACTGATGCGTCTTCAGATGGAATTAGACGATTGGATAGCTGCGGCTGAGGATCTTCGGAGCAGGCAGAAGGAGATTTTCGAAAGGATATTAACGGAAGTTGATAGGGATTCAAATCCGGATGAGGTGATTAAGGAACTAAGCAAGAAGTATGAAGAGGGTGACGAGGAGGTCAAAGGCCTCATCCGAGGGGTAACAGATCTATGCCTCCAGGGTTTCAAGGAAACCCTCTCAAGGGTTGGAGTTGAATTTGACAGTTGGGATTGGGAGAGCGAGCTAGCTTGGTCATCTAGGGTTGAGGAGGTCCTTAGGCGTTTAAGGGAAAGTCCCTATGCCAAGCTTGTCTCAGGAGCCCTTGAACTTGACATCGGAGCGGCTGTGGAAGATCTTGGACTTAGAAGTCTTTTAGGCATCCCTCAAAGCTACCAGCTTCCGTCAGTAACCCTCACAACTTCCTTCGGAACGAGTCTCTATCCTGCAAGGGATATTGCCTACAGCCTCCGTAAGTTCGAGTTGGCAGATCGCGTCATCAATGTCATAGGGCTTCAGGTCCATCCCCAGCTTCAGTTGAGGGTTGCCCTTTGCATCCTAGGAAGAAGGGATCTGGCCGAGCGTCAGACGCACTTCGTTCATGGCTATGTCAGATTTCCCATGTATCGGATGAGCAGCCGTAGAGGACGCTATATAACCCTAGACCAGGTTCTTGAGGAAGCTGTAACAAAAGCTATAATTGAGGTTATGAAGCGTTCCCCAGAGCTTTCGGAAGAGGAGAAAAGGAAGATAAGTGAGATCGTAGGGCTTGGAGCCGTCAAGTACGCGATGATCTCGACAGAACCGAAGAAGGATCTTGTCTTTACTTGGGAAAGGGTTCTGGACTTCGAAAGGAACAGCGCCCCCTTTATTCAATATGCCCATGCAAGGGCTTCGAATATTCTTAAGAAAGATGATGTGGCGGATAGAATAGTTAACGTAAGCCTTCTCACGAATCCCCTCGAACATGATCTTCTCCTAAGAATAGCCCAGTTTCCAGAGCTCTTCGTTCGGGTTTCTGAAACCTTAGAGCCCCACCTTATCGCAGAATACGCTAACGATCTGGCAAGTGCCTTCAATGCCTTTTATGACCATCTTCCAGTCCTCAGGGCAGAGCCTAGGGAATTAAGGGATGCAAGGCTTGCTCTAGTGAAGGCTTTTAAGATCACTCTCAGGAATGCTCTTAGCCTCCTCGGAATCGAAGCCCCTGAAAGAATGTAGAGGACTTTTCTTTTGGATATCACTACTTATGCGAATCCTAGCCATCTTCTCCCATGCTTGCTTCGCTGTAACTCCAGCTTTCCTAGGAAAGACCTTGACATCCATCTCTACTATAATAGGGAATGGAACAGGGGAGGCGATGCCCCATACCATAGCCTCATGATCCGCAAGGCCTGGAAGGTAATCGCTGAGGCGCTCGTTTCCGTACTCAGAATATCGTATAATGGCCTCTTGATCGTTTCCAGACATGAGCCTGAAGCATGCAACAGAGTTGCACTGGGAAATTATGGACTTCGAGGCATAGGCAGGTCTTTGAGTGAGGATGAGAAAGCCCACATTGTATCCACCAGCTTGGCTTATGGCTTCGACAAGGGCTTTATCGACCCCTATACGCTCGGGGTTTCCAACCTCGATTTTTAGCCCCTTCTCAGGGGCAAGATATTGAACCTCCTCTATGACGAGGATGACGGCAAAGTCCCCCTCGTTCCTATGGACCATGGCTTTTTCTACGATTTCTTTTATGATATGCTTGGCCGCCACATGCTGTTGATCCACATCCGTATCGACAGAGAAGTCTATGATGAGTATCTCGTTTTTCATGATGGCTTCGATGATATCGATGACCTCTTCCTTAGCTTCGAGGAAGCCCCCTTTCGTTCGAAGGGTCCAATCTAGTCTCCGTAGGATTCGATCCTTATCCCTGCTCAGAACCATGGAGGCTAGAGTTTCCGCCTTCTCCATGAGGGATTCCTTCGTAACCTCCCTTTCCTCGGCTGCAAGGGCTTCGACAGATTCGGAGATGAGCCTTCCAAGGCTTGTTCTAGGATTTACCCCCAGCCTAGAGGCGACCGTTTCTCCGTTGAGGAGACGGGTCCTTGGTAGAAATCGATGGTAAGGTATCATCGTAGCACCAAAGTCTGTGAGGATCGAATACTCTGATCTTCTGTCGAAGACGACAAAATGGGGCTTTGGGTTAATTTCCCTAGATTTAGCGATCAGGTTTATAGCGAAAGTACTCTTTCCACTCCTAGTCATGCCGGATATGAACATATGCCCTTTGGCTAAGGCATTGAGATCCAAGAAGACCGGTATCCTCAAGCCTCTATGGACTCCAATTTTTATCATGTAAGCCTGATCTTCCCCTGTAAGTCTCTGAGAGCTTAAAAGGGTAAAAAATCGGCTTATCTCATCATTGTCAGGCTCAAAAACCGGATCCCATGTTCCTGGACTACACTCGAGTCTACACCATTTCCCATTATCGTTCACGTAACCCAAGATCTCCGCCCAAGCAATTTCATACTCTAGCCTCTTTCCATAGCGAGCGGGTTCTCCCTTTTTTCCGGCTATGGGACCGAAGCCCCCTATATCCATCTCGGGATTGTAAGGCATAACCTTGAAAACCCTTATGAGGACAGGAACAAGGGGCTTATAGCCTTCTTCAGCCTTGACAGAATGAATGGGGTGGGGAACAAAGTAATACTGATTTATGAAGGCCTTGGAGCCTTCCTTAACGACGAAAGGAGCTACCCTCTGATTGCAGCCAGACATGATATAGCCTATCTCCTTCATTTCCCCAAATGCCCCCGGATGCCTCTTCAAGGACCGTCTTCAATCTCAATTCCCTTTCCATTTAGGGCCCAGCCCTCCCCATATTGGAGGAGGAGCATATCCAAGTCTTCTGGCGATATTTCTCCCCTTCTTACAAGGTCCAAAGCCTTACTGAAGAGGACTAGGGTATGAATGTTAGAAGTTGGCCTTGTTATCCTCGTATACCTATCGGCTTCATGGATAGGGTATGGAATCCCTTCTGAATCCGCCATCGTATAGACAAGGGAAACCGTATCGGCAAGGGAGTTCAAGCAGAAGGATGGAATCTCGATTCTGTAGGGGAAGGCACCAGTCTTCACGTAGGAAGAGTGTATCTCCACAAGGGATGGACTGAAGTTCAAATCCTCAGAAAGGCGCCTGTACATTTCGACAACACGGTTCGAGACCTTAAAGGGCTCTGTATAACTTCCAAGTTCTAGGATAGGATTCAAGAAGATCATGTCCCTGACTCCCGGATTCTTTATGAGCTTTCCATAATGGTTCATCTGAGTGCGCTTTACAAAGCCAGCTAAGACGATACCCATCTCACGGCATGTCTCGAGGAGGTCTAGAACGTTCATGGCTGCATATAGGAAATCGCCCTCGTACTGAAAGGAGCTATCCTCGGACGGACATAGCCTTGGATTTAGAACGATGCCTCCATCTAAAAGGAGATAGTCCGGTTTCCACCGTAAGGCAGCCTTTTTCGCCAAGTAGAACTCGAGACTCATATGGAGGAGGTTTTCCCGACGCTTTGGATCCGTTTCTACGGGCCATAGGTCTGGGGGGCCTGAAACGCATAAAGGCTCTTCCTTCAAAGTCCAGTTTTCTATAAGAACTGCTGCAGCCCCATATATCGGTACGTAGGCAAATCGTAAATTTGTGCCATTCCTTCCGGCATCCACGGCGACAATCCGCTTGGAAGCCGGTCCTTTAGGATCAAAGGAAGCTTTGAAGACCCTTATTCGACCCTTAAGGGCCTCTATGGCCGTTCTACGGTTGAGGGCATAGCGCTTAAACCTTTCTAGGAGTGCTTCAGTTCCCCTGTCGATGATGTCCTCATAAAGCCTTGCATAGGGACCTTCTTCTGGCTCGATCTCTATTGGGAAGGGGGTAAGGCGAAGCTCTTTTTCGTTTCCCTTTTCGCCATGCTGTATAGCCGTCATTTCTGAGGCCCCTGTTGTTGCGCAACTCTTATATTGCCCATCAACCTTTCAATAGCTAAGTAAAGATGAAGTATATAAATGTTGTTGTGCATTGAAAGTGCGCAATCAACAGTGATCTTATGAGTGGGGGAACGGGAAGGGTAGTTATAAAAATTACAATAGGCGGAGTTGAGGCTGAGATCGAGTGCGAAGAAGGTCAGCTCAAGAAGGTTGTGGAGGAATTCCTAACGGCTGTTCAAACACAGCGTTCGAAAGAACAGGAAAGTATCGATAAATCTTTACCAAAGGATTCTTCTAGGCTAAAGGCAACGAGTAGGGGCATCATTCTATCCCTATGGAGGGAGGGATGGTTCCAAATCCCAAGGAGTCTAGGAGAGACTGATGAGGAAATGTCTCTGAGGGGCTATCACTATGATCGTACAGCTATTGCCCATACCCTTGCTGACCTAGTGAGGGAAGGTATCCTAACGAGACAAGGTAAAGCTGGAAAGTATCTTTATGTGCAGAAAGTACCTCCGAAGGGAGTATGAATCAAGACTAAATGTAATAATATAAAGTCAAGGCAATAGTAATCGAATAATTTTCTTTAAGAGATGGAATTGTTGGGAACCTTAATTCTTATCATAAATTATTCAGTTACTTAATGTTTTGATCATAATAAAAACGAGAAGAAGACTGAGAAGGGAAAATAGATTATGAAATATCAATAAAGGAAAGACGTTCATCTTTGAATTTGTATTTAAGAGTTGCCATCTCCTTCCTTAGAAATTTTTTCAAGATATTCATCATAAGCCTCTAAAATAGCCTTTATACTTTCCTTTAACTTTTCAACGGAGGTTTCTGGGCTTATAGATATATTTATGGTAAAGGGGATCCGTAATGCTCCAGGCTCCTTAGAGAATTTCACCCTTAGAGGCTTTGTAGCCCTCACTTTCGGAACGGTTGGGGGCTTTTTCTCTGCCGGAGTCTTAATAATGTCCTCGAGCCGGAAAGCGTAGATTAACATATCGAGGAAGGCATTTAGACCAACCTTATCGGCTTTCAGATCGCCAGTTATACGAGGCAGCTCAACAAGGATAGCGGACCTATCCGGCGCTTCCCTTTTAATCCTTTCGACCAGGCCGTTTATGATTGCTTCTTTCGAGAGGAGCCTCTCAAGGCATCGCCTAGTAACCTCTGACTTTGGGTCGATTCTATAGGCTGAGGCAAATTCAGCGGCATCTGGGCTTAGTTTATAACGCCCTAGGGCTTCTTGGCTTTCCTCAAGGAATCCCCAGCTTTTCAAGAAGCCATTGTTGCGGCTGAGGCTTTTGGGCTCAATATCGACCTTAGAGGAGGCTTCCTTGACGCCTACATATTCCCTGTCAGCGCCTGCATTGAGATAGGCAACGAGGATTCCACAAAGCTTATCGAAACTAAGCCTTCGCGGAAGATATTTCGTCTCGCTCAAGACCAGACTGTATTTTTGCTTTTCTTCCTATTTATATTTATAAAATTTCTAAATTCTACGTAATAAACGTATAATACGTAAAGAAACGAAATACTTAAATTTAGATATTGCGCTACCTTATTCGAGAAAATGAAAGTCAGGATATTCTTAAGGAGATCCTTTGGAGATGTTGAGGTCGAGAGTGAAAATCTTGACGAGCTTGTTGAAAAGCTTCAGGAACTTCCGGATTGGCTCCTCGTCATAGAGAAACTAATAAAGGGTTCGGAAGACTTTGATTCCGAAACTAAGGGGATACTAAAGGACTTTGTAGAATTCACGGAAAATGGACCTATTCTTACGGTTGGAAGGGAAAAAATTCATGACAAAGAGGCCATAGGATTAATCCTTTATGCCGGAAGTCCCAAAGCATTTACAGCGAAGGAAGTAGAAAAACTCTTGGCTCTGAGTGGAAGAAGGTCCACAGGCTTTGGGGCCCGCTTAAGTGAGATGAGGCGGGAGGGTCTTGTTACGAAGGAAGGGAGCTTGTACAAGCTAACCTATGCTGGGAGAAAATGGGCCGAGGAATTGGCACAGAGACTTCACGGAGTTAGTTGATGGCGGTGGGAGCAAAATTGGGATCAGGGGATGATGTGAAAATGGAGCTCATCGCAAAATACGCTGATTTAGAAGTAAAGTTTACAGGCTCCCCTTCAGAGGTCGTCCGAGGACTTTTGACCTTCCTGAGCCGTATCATACCTACTTTTGAACTTGTTTCAGATTTGACGATCAGCACGGACTTAGAAGACCTACTAAAACGCTTAAAAGGAATAATAGCCTTTGCAGAAGAGGGGCCCGTCATTCTCATTCCTAGGGATAGACTGAGCGAGAGGGATGCCCTTATCCTTCATCTTGTGAAGTCTTATGTAAGCTATAGGATAGGGAAGGTTGAGAAGGAGTCCCTATCCATGGCTGAGCTTTTAACCTTGACTGGTACAAAGCCTGGAACGGCGGCTGCGAGGCTTAGCGAGGTCGTTTCCCTTGGCTATGTAGAAAGGATAGGTAGGGGAGAATATAGGGTTACGACTCTAGGTATTAAGAACTTTCTTGATGAGATCCTTCCCAGGTTGAAGGTTTCGGAGGTATGATGCCTTGGAAGGTGATGGGGAGCTTAAGGTTATCGTAGAATTTGGCGGAAACCGAGCAGAATTTCGAGGAAGCCCAAATGACGTATTTTTCCTCTTCCTGAAGTTCGTAGAAAACCTCTATCCAAACCTTTCAGTAATTAGGGAAATTTCCTTCGAGCCTGATCTTATGGCTATCATCGAAGCCCTTAAGGAAATTTTGAAAATTGCCCCTGAAGGTCCAATTTTGATGAAGGCTCAGGATCTAGCAACGGATGATGCCATCTGCCTGCTATTGGCTGGACAATATGCCGGCTTCAAGCTTCGTAAGCTTTCTAAGGATTCCCTATCTTCCAATGATCTGGCGAGGCTGTCGAGTAAGGCAAGCAAAACCGTCGTGAATAGGCTGCCTCAGTTGTTGAGGCAGGGTTTTATCGAGAGGGGAGAGGGAGGGGAATACAAGATAACAAGCCTTGGTATCAAGCGTGTTCTCGAAATTTCTTCAACGATCAAGGGAATTCCAAAGGCTTAGGGTATATTGGCTTTTCAATTATAAGAAAAGATCCGTTTTCTCATCCTTCTGGGAAATTTATAAGGACTTTTCAGCCCTTTTTAGGTTTCCTCCTCTTAGGAAAAGGTTTTATTACATTTGGCTGGATTTCGTTCATCTTTCTATTGAGAATTTCGAAGATATGATTAAAGAGTTCCATGGCATTATCAGCAATCTTCTGAACTCCCGGGCCTCTGGAGATCATCCTTGAAAACGTAACAACCCATGTGATGTAGGTTGGGTTTTTATAGAATTCTGCCATACCTTTGACGGTTGCTTCTAAGGATCTTGCAAAGGGTTGATATTCTAAGGGGATGGAGTGAAGGGAGATGCTCATATCGTCAGGTTTTAGAGAATTTAAAAGTTGCTCCAACCGAGGATCTTGGTTTAGAATCTCCGATAGCTCTTCCGAGGGCTTGAACTCAGGAAGCTCCTTTTGGAGTTCATCCAAAATGCCCAAATGCCTGAATCTATAAGTCTTCCTTATAAGACCCTTGCTAGTCATGGAGCATTCCAAGCCTTTTATCTTCCTGAATAGATTGGCGGCATCTTCGTTCATTTCCTCCCTCGGAACGGCTTCATAGACCGCCGAAATGTTCCACTTAGTCTCGAAGAGACCAACCCTTGATTGGGTGAACATAAGATAAGAAAAGTTTGCATTCTTTGGAAGGGCTTGAACGATGGAAGATGAGCCTCCCCAATTTCTAATATGGTGCTCGAAAAGCTTAACTATGAAAGGCGTTTCACCAGGAGGTTTTTTCCATCTCCTTGGACTTCTTGCAGCCTTTTTTGGCTCCATATTTCCTTTCCCCTTGGAATATCGAGACTGCACCTAAACTCTGGGTCTGAAGCTTTGGAGCCTTTTTAGGGCGTTAGTGACTCTTTGATTAATCGGAAATTCGTAGTCGCACCTAGGGCACCTTACGAGGTGGCAATAGATTTCATCTATTAGCTTAGGGCAGGATTGGCAACTCATGGCTCTGGCATAGAGGATATCGAACTCAAAGCCGCATTTTGGGCAAGTTAAGCAACGTTCTCTATAGCCCAAGGCCCCTAGGATATAAAGAAAAAATTTTGATTATAAACTTTCCCTTAGGGTAGCCTTCGCTTCTTATCCTTTCCATCGCTTAACAATGTAAGGGGAAAGTAAAAGGTTTCCCTTAGAGCGTTTTCGCACAATCCATCTAGGATTGTAAAGGCTTATCTTCGAAGGGGCATTTATCTTGATATCTGGTGATCGTGTGCCTAAGGTCGGATTTGGCTTTTGCGTACCAATCCTTGCTGGGGCTGGCGCCTCCTACGATTCTCCGGACTTTCCTTTTCTGAAGATGGCTGTAGAAGAATGCGAGGAACTGGGCTTTGACTCTTTGTGGGTGGCAGATCATCTTATCTTAGGCTGGAGGGGTGCCATCCTTGAGTGCTGGACAACCCTTTCAGCCCTGGCATCCGTTACGAAGAAGATGAGAATCGGAACCCTCGTCCTATGTCCTTCCCATAGGCATCCAGCCTTAGTGGCTAAGATGGCAGCGACCTTGGATTTGATAAGCGGAGGAAGGCTCGATTTGGGTTATGGAGCTGGCTGGCATAAGAGCGAACAAGAAGCCTATGGCCTAGAATGGTATGAATCGCCTAAGGTTAGGATCCAAAGGATGGAGGAAGCCATAGAGATCGCGAGGCTTATGTGGACCCAAGAGAAGCCCAGCTATAGAGGAAGGTACTATCGCATAGAGGAAGCTGTATGCGAGCCCAAGCCCCTGCAGAAGCCCCATCCTCCCATATGGATAGGGGGAGGGGGAGAGAAGCTCCTTCTCAGGGCCGTCGCAAAGTATGCGGATGGATGGAATGTAACTCCAATACCGGTGGATGTGTACGCGAAGAAACTTGATGCCTTGGAGAAACATTGTATTGATTTAGGAAGAGACTTCGGAGCTATTAAAAAATCCTTAGAAACGAGGATAATCATCGCTGAAGATGATGCGAAGGCTCTCCATACTGCCAGAAAGGGTGGTTACTTTATTGGAAAAACTTCCATGGAAGAGCTCAGGAGAATCTTCATCATCGGGGATCCTGGGGTCTGTATTCGAAGGATTGAAGAGTATGTGAAATTAGGCGTGAGCCATATCATGCTTTGGTTTTTAGATTTACCATCCATGGATGGGTTAAGGTTGTTCGCGAAGGAGGTTATGCCTTCCTTTCAATGATTCATCCGAGCGGTGGTGCCTTAGTTGGTTAAGGTTGGTTTCGGTTTTTGTGTACCTATTTTTTCAAGTGCTGGCGATACCCATGCACGGACGCCATGCTACGAGGAGCTCGATTATGCCTCCTGCAAGGAGGCAGTACTAAAGGCCGAAGAGTTGGGCTTTGACTCTTTGTGGGTGGCAGATCATCTTTTCCTCGGTAAAGGTGGTGCCATCCTTGAGTGCTGGACAACCCTTTCAGCCCTGGCATCCGTTACGAAGAAGATGAGAATTGGAACGATCCATCTCTGTAACATATTCAGACATCCAGCCTTAGTGGCTAAGATGGCAGCGACCTTGGATTTGATAAGCGGAGGAAGGCTTGAGTTCTTCATAGACGCGGGTTGGGCCGAAGGGGAGACTAAGGCCTATGGTTTTCCTTGGGAACCGGATCCCGCTGTTAGGATCCAAAGGATGGAGGAAGCCATAGAGATCGCGAGGCTTATGTGGACCCAAGAGAAGCCCAGCTATAGAGGAAGGTACTATCGCATAGAGGAAGCTGTATGTGAGCCCAAGCCCCTGCAGAAGCCCCATCCTCCCATATGGATAGGGACCTTCGGTGGTGAGAGTGGGCTGAACATAGTTCCATCCGAGGAACTTATGATGAAGGCAGTGGCTAAATATGCGAATGTCTGGAACAATACCCCAGCTTCTGTGGAAGTTTGTAAGTCAAAGCTAGAAGCCTTAAGGAAAGCCTGTTTTGATGTGGGAAGAAGCTATAGCGATATTGGAAAGTCTTTGGAGACTGAAGTGATGATAGCCAAGGACAAGGATGGTTTGAGGAGGATCCAAGAACGAATCCATAAACTCAATCCGAGGAAACGCTTCTATGCTTCAGAGGAAGCATACCGGAAGTTCTACATCGTCGGAAATCCTGAAGAATGCGTCGAAAGAATATGGGAATATGTTGATCTTGGAATAAATCGCTTCATGATTTGGTTCCTCGACCTACCATCTACGAAAGGAATGGAAATCTTCTCGGAGATGGTTATGCCAGAATTTAGATAGATTTAAAAAAACTCTGAGTTGAAGGGTTCATTTGGCGATTAAGAAAGGATCAAGGCGCCTCCATAAATGCCAACGAATTTATTCAGCAAAGAAAGAGGAAAGGGCATCTAATCGAAACTACAGCCTTAAGTTCCGTATGATTGAGAAGAAACTATAGGATGAGGCGATAGGCCATATCCTTCAACTCCTCATCCTTTATTGTCGATTTTCGCCTTATTGACTCCTCCTTAACAAGCCCCACAAGCTTCTCAAGCTTTTCATTCTCAAGCCTTATCCCCATCTCTTTAAGCTTGAGGGCTATGCTTGTGGCTCCACTCTTTTTTCCTACGATGAATCTAGTAGGTTTTCGTCCTATTATGTGGGGCATGAATGGAAGGGCTCCAAGCTCAAAACCAGCATCCTTACAGGCCTTCCACATGTAAACCACGAGGCCGGACTCGAAGGTAAAGACGTTCTCACCAACGATTGATTTTCCAGGTGGGACCTTTATACCTGAAAGCTCCTCTACAAGCTTCGAAACCTCATAGAGCTTCTCAAGCCTTATCCCTGTATCGACCCCTAGGAGGAGGTGCAAAGCCACGGCAACCTCTTCCAAGGCTGCGTTTCCTGCCCTCTCCCCAAGATTGTTGACGCATGTATGGATGACCTCAGCCCCTGCACAAACAGCTGCCAAAGAGTTTGCCGTAGCTAGACCGAAGTCGTTGTGAATGTGCAGGGCGATTTTCACACCTTCACCAACCCACTTTCTCACCTGCCTTACTCTGAGCATCTCGGCTTGAGGAAGGGCCATGCCAAAGGTATCCGTAACTACGACTCCGTCAACCTTGGCTTCTAATGCACAGACCTTATAGGCTCTTTCGATAAAGTCCGGATCTGCCCTTATGGAGTCCACGGGCATGAAGACCGTTTCGAGACCATGCTCCTTTGCATAGGCATGGACATCCCTTATGCGATCAAGGGCCTTTTCTTCATCCCAGCCGAAAACGGCCTTTATGGTCTTGGGATTCGCCAAAGTGTCCGTAACGATCGCATCCACATCGCACTTAAGGGCCATGTCTATATCGTCTTCCCTGGCCCTACAGAGACATGCGATCTTAGCCTTAAGACCTAACTTTGTAAGACTTTTTATGGTTTCCATATCCTCCTTGGAAACGATAGGCATGCCAGCTTCGATCGTAGAAACGCCTAGATCGTCCAAAGCTTGGGCGATCCTTATCTTATCATCGGATGTGAAAACAACTCCGGGGGTCTGCTCTCCATCCCTCAGAGTTACATCGTGGATAAGAACCCTTTGTGGAAGGTGAAAGTCCTTTCTAATTTCATGAAGAACATTAAGGGGACTGTTGATGAATTCATCTTGCGAATAGGTTTTCAAGCCTCCTTCACCTTTCCTTCAAGGGACCTCTTTATCGGTAAGGAGTTAAGGTTTACGATAAATTAAAATTCATTCCATGTAGAATGGTCATGCAATTTGAGAATTGTTTCCCTTCTATGGAGACGCGATACTCAGTACCTGACGGAGCATATCATGCTGCCTCGAATCTTTGGGATCTATGCCGCTGAAAATCGCTCCTTTGAAGCCTCCCTCTTTTAAAATGGAAATGAGCCCCTCGAGACTTTTGGATGAGTATCTTGAGGAAAGGGGACCGTAGAATCTAAGCCCCCTCCCCCATTCCTTCCCAACCCTTCGGAACTCGTTAGCCAATATTTCGATGCTTGGTATACCGATCCCCTTCTCGATGGCATCGCAAGCCTTAGGTAGCTTGATGCCCTTAAGACCAAGCCAGCGGTAGGCGCTCTCAAGAGTTTTCCATTCATCCAGTCCATCTACACAGGAGCATATTTCCCTCGTCCAGGAGGAGGCTGCAAAGAGGGCTGCCGTTTCCCAGCCAACCACAGGCCCGAAGCCCCCCGTCATGTAGTTTAAGGCTTGGGAAAGTCTTTCTATATCATGTCCCGCCACGTAGGATATAGAGGGAGGGAAAACGTCCGAGCCAAAAGGGAAGGATGGGCCACGTATGCGAGATACAACGGATCGAAGCTTCTCCATCTGCCTCGAAAGGATGCGACATCGGGCTTCAAACCAATCGGAGACGGAGGCATCGGGAATAAGATAAGAAAGGAAGCTTATGAAGTCAGGACTCGATTCCAAGAATTCGATGACCTTTTCTGGCTTGGTAGACCTCAGAGCTTTTCGGATCTCCTCGGGTGTCGTGATACGGTTTAGACGAATCCCTTCATCCCTAGCCATCTTAAGACAATGCGCATCAGCACATCCGAAGAGGCTATCGAAGTTGGCTGGAGGCGGATAGCGAGCATGATCAAGGAAGAGACCATCGATTTCATAGCGATTTAGTACGTCCTCCAGACATACCTCAAGCCAATTCATAAGCTCCGGATTACTTGGGCAGAAACCAAAACCCCATTTTTCGAATGTTTTTCGGGGCAAGCGTCCTGAAGCATCCCGAAGGGCATACTCCGGAAAAAGCTCACCGCCGTAGCTCCAAAGACCGAAGTGCCCCCAGACATAGATCCCGGTCCCTTTGCAAGCTTTTAGAAGGGCTATAAGCCTTCCATCCTCAGCGCCGTCGATGATGCCAGGAAGGACAGGGAAGGCTTGAGAAGGAAGATGATGGCGCTTTAGATGCTCTAGGAGACCTGGTTGCTGACGCCAATCTTTCAGGGGATTTATCGCTTCCACATGAGGCGAGGGTTTAAAGCCACTCGTGTGCCATAGGGAGCTTTCAGGTATGATGAGGTTTAAGCCAAACTTTTCTCTAAGCCTTTGAAGAAAGTTACGATGCTCATACATCTCGTCTAGACTTCCGAACCAACCGATGATTTCCAAATTTATCGGCTCCTTTTCCCTTACAAAAAACGTTAGCCTTTCCTTCTCAACCCGAGCCTAATTAAGGAATTAGAAAGGGTTATGTAAGTCAAGCGAGCCGCTTCGTAGGGATCGTAGCCTGGTTTTGAACTCCGCATGACTGAAACTTCCGCTGTTATGAAGCCTTCGTATCCTAAGCCATGTAGGTCTGAGAAGAAGTCCTCGAAGGGAAAGCTTCCCTCACCAGGAATGAGGAATTCGTAGTTTGGAAAAATACCCTTGACATCCTTTATATGGACATGGACGATGAAATCTTTTAGCCTCCTAAGGATGGCTCCTAGATCCAATCCTTGGATAGCAAAGTGGCTCTGGTCTAAGGTAATTGCTAGATTCTTCGAAGGAACCAACTTAAGAAGCTCTAGAACCGAGCTAAGCTCGTAAATAAAGTTACCTACATGGGGTTCAAAGCCGATGGTTATCCCGTTTTTCTCCGCATAATCTACGATCTCTCCAAGGGCCTGCGCCAAGATTTGCCAAGATTCTCTATCCGAAAGGTCCTTGGGCTTTGATCCTGAGAGCGTATCTACGATGGGACAATCCATTTGAAGGGCTGCATCAATACATCTTTTCGTCCTTCGGATTCTTTCTCGCCTTACCCATTCCTTAGGCTCTAGAATTGCGGTATGACAGCCAAGAGCATTAATAATAAGCCCCGCATCTTGAGCCAAGTTCCTAATTCTCTTCCAATCCTCTGTCCCAAGACGGCTTATATCTGTTTGATAGCCACTCCATGCCGAAACCTCCATTCCGTCAAAGCCAAGCGTTTGCAAGGTTCTAATGATGTCCTCGATCGGCGTATCCTTTGGAAATGAGAAGGAAGCATAGCTTAATTTCATAATCCTTTCCCAAAAGGTAAGAGACGGTTTCCTATCCTATAAACAACTTCTTTAGCGCCTCCCAAAGGATTTCTCATAAGCCAGGTGGAAAAATAGGGAAGAGATTATGAAAAATAAGATAATAAGATGTATAGTATGGGTTGGAAAGCTCGATATTTTCTCGAAAGGATTTTAATTCTGGATAGGAACAAGGAGGTATGAAGCCCTTGAAGTCTCCGATAGCCCTTGGCATCGTTGGTTGTGGAGTGATGGGTAGGCGCCATGTCCTCGGCTTGAAGGAGTTGAAGGAAAGGGGTTTAAAAGTCTTTGAGCTTGAGGCCCTTTGCGACCTTGATGTGCGTAGAGCCGAGGAATTGGCTCTTGTATGCGAATCCCATCTCGGAAGGCGGCCAAAGGTCTTCAGCGATTACGAGAAAATGCTTTCTGAATTCCCCAGACTTGAAGCCATCGACATCGTTACGAGTCCCAAGACCCACCATAGCCTTGCCACGCTCGCCTTTAAGGCTGGATTGGATGTGATAGTAGAGAAGCCTATTGCCTTGACAATAAGGGCTGCAAGGCTCATGGTGGAGGAGGCCCATAGCAAAGGAAGGATCCTAGCGGTCGCAGAGAACTATCGCAGGGATCCCCAGAACAGGCTCGTAAAGGCTGTTATTGAATCCGGAATTTTAGGTAAGCCATATCTAGTCATCCAGCAATCTTTTGGAGGGGGAAACCAGATCCTAATTACGCCATGGAGACACTTGAAGAACGAGGGTGGGATCCTTATCGACATGGGAGTCCATTATGCCGACCTTCTACGATACCTTATCGGAGAGGTTGAGGAGGTTTATGGATTCATAGCCCTGAAGGAGACGGAAAGGGTCCGAAGGGAAGGGAGCCTCATCGTGGAAAGGGTTCAAGCTACGGCTGAGGATACGGCTTTGGGAATCTTAAGATTCGAGGGGGGAGCTTTTGGACAATGGACTGAGGTTCATGGAGCTTGGGGTGAAGCCCTATGGCAAAGGTTCATTTTCTGCGATAAAGGTTCGCTAAAGGCTCCTCCTGACCGCTCAGGAAAGCCCCTCGAAGCTAGGGGGACTAGGGGATCTATAGAGAATGATGCCCTTATGAATATAGCCGATAAGGCCCTCGATGAAATTACTCGAAAACTTTTCCCTGGCTATAGGCTGTCCTATGATATGCCCTTTGAACAAATCGATAGGAAGCTTATAGCCATTGAGCTTTACGATTTTGCGGAATCAATACGCTATCGAAGGAGGCCCGAAGTGGATGGCTTGGAGGGGCTGAAAGACCTAGCCCTTTCCTACGCCCTATGTGAGGCGGCGATATCGAGGAGACCTGTGGCTCCGAGGGAAGTCGAGGAAGGTCTTGTGGAAGCTTATCAGGAAAGTATAAATAAAGCCTTGGGGCTCTAGCCTGAAACGATCCTCCAAGCCTTTTTTCAACTATGGTATGGAAGGAACTAAAGGATGTCTAAGCCTATAAGCCTTAGGCATAGCTGAAATAAGGTCTTCTAAGGGAAACGGCCTTCTCGAAGATCTTCACTAGCTCATCATCGCTAGCTCCGCTCCTTAAAGGCGTAAGGATATCTACGAGATTATCGTTCCTCATGAGACAGGGTTTCAGCTTTCCATCGCTAGTGACCCTGAGTCTTGGGCATCGAAGGCAAAAGTAGCTGTTATGGGAATACTTTACTAGTTCGACCTGGACTCCGTTTTCAAGGAGGTAGCGAGGTCTATTCTGAAGGTCCCAGCGCCTTTCAGCCTTTACAGCCCTGGAGCTCAAGTATTCCTCAAAGGATGAGATGTCGACATGATACTTTTCAAAGAATTCTGACTTCCCTACTCCCTTTATGTTATGCAGTTCGATGAGCTGTAGAGTAGTTCCAAGGGATGAGCAGAATTCAATCATGGAAGGGATTTCCTGGTCGTTTATCCCTTTTAAGACAACCATGTTCAGCTTGACCGGGCTTAGCCCAGCCTTTAGGGCTTCCCTTAAACCTTCGACAACCCTTTCTAGGTTTCCTCCCGTTACAAAACGATAGACTTCCGGATCTAAACTAGCCAAGTTCACGTTAATCCTTCGAAGCCCCGCTTTCGCAAGGTCTTTGGCCCTTTTATCGAGGAGTTGGCCGTTTGTGACCATGGAAACTTCCTCCACGAAGGGATTGGAAGCCATCTTCCTTACAACTTCTACGATATCATCCCTGAGAAGGGGCTCTCCCCCCGTGAGCTTTATCTTCTTCATCCCAAGCTTGGAGGCAATCCTTACGATTTCAGCTACCTCATCAGCTTTCATAAGACCTTCCGAGGCTTCGATACCTTCCCTATCGCAATAGATGCAACTAAGGTTGCACCTGTCAGTTAGGGAAACTCTGAGACTCGTGACAGCCCTACCAAAGGGATCGATGAGTACCAAAGGAAACCTCCTTTTATCTATCCATAGGATTTAGGCTTGAGGACTTTCCCTGAGGTGGAGGATTATATGCCCAGCCTCCGGAAGGATGATGTTCCTGAGGGCTAACTCAACGGCATCGGAGGATCCGGGTAGTATGAAGACTGCCTTTCGATTAACTATGCCTCCCGAGGCCCTGCTCAGCATGGCTGCTAGACCAATCCTTTCGTAGCTAAGTCTTCTGAAGAACTCTCCAAAACCTGGTATAGACTTTTCCCACAAGCTTTCCAAAACCTCAACGCTGATATCCCGGCTGGATAGACCAGATCCTCCGAGGACAAGGACCATATCGACTTCTGGACTTTGGACTGCCTTCAAAAGCTCAGCCTTTAGGATGTCCTTTGAGTTGGGAACAAGACTTCTGAAGGTAACCCTATGCCCCATAGCCTCTATAAGGGCCTTGGCAAGTTCCCCAGATTCATCCGAGAAGGCTTTTCCTTCCATCATGGCCATATATCTCGATCCGCTGCAGGTGATGAGGGCGAAGCTTACAGAGGTAGGTGCCCTTGACCTATGCTCCTTCGAGGAGGGTGATAGGAGATCCGCGGCCATATGCAAGAGCCACCATTTCCATGGTTTAATCGTAAATTCCCTAAGCCTTACCTTAAGAACCCTTTCTTTTAGAAAGGACCCTTATGTCCGTTATACAGGCGATGTCGTATTGGCCATCCTCTTTCTTTTCGAGGTATTTACACATATCGAATATGTTAAGAAGTGAAGCCATGACTCCAGCTAAGGCTTCAAGTTCAACGCCTGTCTTGGCAACGGCTGTAACCTTTACCCGAGCCTTCACTTGACAAAGCTTATCGTCAACCTCAAGCTTCACATCCACACCCGTTATAGGGATCGGATGTGCCAGAAGGACGTTTTCAGGAGTTTTCTTAACGGCGTTTATGGCTGAGAGTTCGGCTACCGCGAAGATGTTTCCCTTGCTGATTTTCCCTTCCTTAATGGCTTTTATCGTATTCGGCTTTAGCCTTATTATGCCTTCTGCCTCGGCAGTCCTTAGAATCTCGGGCTTTGGAGTTATGTCCACCATGGATACGGCCTTTGAGATAATCTCTCCTCCTTTTGAGGACAAAACCCATCGCCACATAAAGGAGGCTTTTTATGCTCATAAGGATTCAGGAATCGAAGCCTCTCCCTATCCTTCCTGGCTCCAAAGGATTAAGAATTCTCTTAAGGCTTTAGCCCTAGGATTTTCATAGTTCAAGGAGCACATCCGAACCTTTCCAAGTCTTTTCTCGCGGATAAGACCTAGGCTTTGAAGGACTTTTAAGTGACCGTCGACTGTCGTGTGGTTCAACCCCGTCCGGCGAATCAACTCCATAATGTTCATTTCCTTCTCCATTGCAAGGGCAAAGAGGATTCGGAGCCTCCCTGGGGAGGAGAAGATCTTTTCTAAGGAAGACTCTCCAGCTTCCTTTCTTTTATCTTTGGTGATTTCGGAACCCACAATAGATCATAGGAAAGTAGCCTTTCTCTATCTTAACCTTAATCCCCATATTGAAAAAGGGCTTCTAAGCCAGATCCAAAACACAGCACAACGCTTAACTTTCGATTCTTAGGAAAATTCCTTGAAGTTAGAGAACTCTGGTGAACATGCATGATGAGCGAGAGGGTTACTTTTCCGAAACCTTGCGAAGTTACGATCGAGGGGACGGAAGTCCCTGAGCCCTCGGTGGGGCAGGTTCTAATAAAGACGCTTGTTACCCTCATCAGTACTGGTACGGAACTTACGATCTTGAGTGGCAACTTTCCCCCAAACTCAGCTTGGGCAAGATATGGGCGTTATCCTTTCTTTCCTGGCTACTCAAATGTTGGGAGAATCATCGAGGTAGGAAAGGGGGTGAATTCCGCGAAGGTTGGGGATAGGGTTGCTAGTAGCGGACCCCATGCCCAGTATTTCATAGCCGAAGAAAAGGACTTGATACCTATACCCGATGGTCTCTCGGATGAGGAGGCTTCATTCCATACTTTGGCATCGGGCGTTATGAATGCTGTAAGGCTTGGTGGCGTTTCCCTTGGGGAATTTGTTACCGTCATAGGAGTTGGATTGCTCGGACAGTTCGCAGTAGCCTTTAGCAGACTTTGTGGAGGCTTTCCAGTGGTCGCCATCGATCTTTCGCAGAAACGCCTGGAGCTTGCGAGGCTTTCAGGAGCCATTGAAATCCTTAAGGCTGATGAATCGGACCTAGAAGCCAAGATTGCCTCCCTTTCTAAGGGAAGGATGGCAGATGTAGTTTTTGAAGTAACTGGAAACCCAAAGGTAATACCAAGGGCTTTAAGGCTTTTAAAACGCCAAGGAAGGTATGTTCAACTCAGCTCTCCAAGGGGACCTACCGAGGTCGATTTCCATGATGAGGTCAACGCTCCTAGCAGAATAATCATAGGAGCCCATTTCAGTAGTCAGCCAGCCTTCGAAACTCCTTACAATCCTTGGACGAGGAGGAGAAATACGGAGCTTTTCTTCAGCCTCCTTACATCAGGTATTATGGATATTAAGCATTTGATAACTCATCGCTATCCTTTTTTGGAGGCTCCCGAAGCATATAGGATGCTTCTAGAGGATCGATCCCAAGCTATGGGAGTTCTTCTAGACTTCAGATAGTTTCCATTCCTAAGGTGCCTTTGAGTATTTCTTCCACGAAACTTCCATCAAATATTAATCCTATCAAAGCTTTCATCCTTCGAAGGAACCATGATTATCTGAGGATCTTCCTTCTGGTAAAATGATCGTCGTGTTGGATCTTTTCATGCCTGCCATCGTAAGCTCTTTATATACACATAGGAGCTTCTCTAGTCCCTCGCCAGCGTAGATAAGCTTCCCCTCCTCTAAAGCGTCGACGATCATAGGGTTTCCCCTCCTTAGCATATCAATGGCCTCTTCAAGATTGTATGGGTGTACCTCTATGCTCGAAGGAAAATCCTTCAACATGTCCATGACCACGGCCAGTCTATCTAGATAAGGCTCCTTAAAGTCAGCGATGATTAGGACATCATAATCGCTCCATGGCATAAAGTCACCCCTTGCCCTTGAACCAAAAAGAATGACTCCCCTCACCTTTAACCTCTGACCGATGATGCCCTGAATCCTTTTCAAGATCGAGTACTCTTCAGACAACTAAAGCCTCCCTCACGAAATCGACGATCGCTCTTGCTGCTCTTAAAGCCCTATCACTCAGGTGCTCATCATATGCATCATGAGGTGTACCTGATGGATAAGCGTTAGGATACCTAGGAATGTATAAAGTGCCGATCTAATTCCCTGGCGTATGACATGAGATCATTTGGCGGCACAGTCGAAGCCTTGGTAAAATACCTTTCTAAGAGTTCCCTGACGCTATGACCCCAAGCCGCTTCATGAGCATGATAAAGGAGAGCCTTAACGGCTTTCTCAGCAGCTTGATGTGAATAGAAGGCTGCCGCATTATATCTTCGATTTCTATGCAGGATCTCTGCTGTCTCAAGATCCCACAATGCCTCGTTAAACCACCTAAGAGCTTCACCTTTCAATGGCGTTTACCGATTTTTTATCTGCGAACAAAATTTTAAACATTATAATCAAATCGTTAGCGATCGTTAGCGAGAAGCGTGGCATTTAAAAGGCTACCAATCCTTTCAGTGATAAGGCTTTCTGTATTAACAATATTGTTTTCATTTTTCCAAGATCTCTATTTATAAAGAACCGCTTGAGATGATCGTTGGATTCTTTGCTCAAGGGATTGAAAATTTAAGAAAGTCGATATTTCATTTTTATCGTAGATCATCATGAGTCCTTTAGAATTCCTTTATCTATCCCGAAAGGATGTCGAAAACATTGGATTATTGATGGTAGATGTCATCAAAATCGTTGAAGAATCCTTCCTCGAGAAGGGGTTTGGGAGGGTCCAAGTTCCTCCAAAACCGGGCATCCATCCTAAGGAGGATGCTTTCATACATGCTATGCCCGCCTACATACCCAAGCTAAGGGCAGCTGGTATCAAATGGGTAAGCGGATTTCCCGAAAACTATCGGTATAACTTGCCTTACATAATGGGTTTGTTAATTCTGAATGATCCTGAAACTGGGATTCCATTGTGCGTCATGGATGCTACATGGATAACTGCCAAGAGAACTGGAGCAGCAACGGGGGTCGCAGCAAAATATCTAGCTAGAAGGGATTCTAGGATTCTTGGCATCCTAGGTTGTGGAGTCCAGGGAAGAAGCAACCTTGAAGCCTTAACAATCGTCCTAAAGGAGCTTAGGGAAGTAAGGGCCTATGATATCAAGGAGGAAAACCTTAGGAAGTATGTGGATGAGATGGGACGATGTTATGGGCTAAGGGTCGTTCCCGTAGGTTCAGCTAGAGAGGCTGTTGAGGATTGCGATGTTGTTATCACAGCTGGACCTATCATGAGGCATCCAAAGCCCGTCATAGAGGCTTCTTGGTTTAAGGATGGAGGCTTTGCCTGTGCCCTAGACTTTGATTCCTATTGGAAGCCTGAAGCCATGAAGGCTATGGATAAGTTCTGCACAGACGACCTTGAACAGTTGATGTATTACAAGGCACAAGGATATTTTTCAGGGATCCCTAGCGTTTACGCCGATTTAGGGGAAATAGTAACAAGCCAGAAGCCAGGAAGGGAGGGGGAGGAAGAGCGCATAATGGCTATGAACCTCGGTTCCGCCATTCTAGATGTTGCTACAGCCATAAAGCTTTATGAAAGGGCGAGGAAAAAGGGAATAGGGACCTGGTTGCCCCTTTAATCCCCTCTGAATCTTTACAAGAATTATATTTTACGGAATGGGGGGGATTTTAGTAGCTATTCGAGGAACAGATCTCACTTTCGCTTAGCTTAGCTTAGCTTAGCCTAATTTCCATAGCCTGAGGAAATAATCCGTTAAAAAGGTATGCTAAAGATGTTCTAGAATAGCTTTTATCATGGAATCTGCGGGATAAGGCATGCCAATAAAGGTTGTCTTTCCCCTCTGACCTTCTCCTGAGATTCTAGTGGATACTAGGCCTATGGCAGAAAGGTTTCCTAGATACTTCCAAAGCTGGGTATGGCTTCTTGGTGCTTCTCCCCTCTCCTCACAGGCTAATGCGTATGCATGCTCAACATCACCCATCGTAACATAGGCCTTTTCTGGATTGGCGAGGAGTTCCCGTGCCAAGGCTAGAAGGAGGATCTTCTCATGAAGTCCTAGGGATCGAAGATAATCAATCAAGGAAGGGGGATAGCCTAGACTTCCATGGGCTTCCCTTACATATTCGGGAAGGATGCTATGGGCTCCTAATCTTTCAGCATACTTTCCAGCTCTAAGAAGAATCTCTATGGCGAACCTTGCATCGCCTTCATGGGCACAAAGATCAGCGATCAAACCGAGGGCCTCATCGGATATGGCACCTTTCCGTAGGGCCATGGATGCCCTGTATCTGATTATGTCGAAGAGCTCATCCCTTCCATAGGGAGGAAGTCTGATGATATTTCTCTGCAGAGTGCTCAAAGTTGCCTTATCGATTGTGCTCAGAAACCATGCTTCCCTTAGGATAAGGATTAAACCAAGCCTTAAGGGTTTGTTCAATCGGTTTTCATGGACCCTTGAAAGGACATAGAGGGAACCTGGGCCTTCCCTCTGGATGAGAGCCTCGGCATCGTCAAGCGATAGGAGAAGGTAGGAATCCTCTTCATCAAGAACCTTCATCAAGGTCTGAAGGAGCTCCTCAGAGGAAAGCCCGCGTCTAGGAAAGGTTGGAAAAAAGCTAGAGATAACCTCTGAAAGGATAAAGGATAGGCTACCTCTGAGGAGATGGCAATTCACATGGATATATCGTAGCTTCAGGCCTTCCCTTGCATTGGCTGAGGCTTCAAGATTCATGCCGAAACGCTGTGATAGAGCTGTCTTTCCTGTACCAACACTACCGACAAGGATGGCCTTTGGCCCAACCTTTCCAGGAGTATCGATCATCCCTCGAAAGGTCTGGAGAAGGGAACTATACTGGGATTCCCTATGGGGAAGGGTAGGGGGAACATAGCCAACATCCAGCTTGCTTTCGTCCTCGAAGATCGCACTTCTTCCTAAATAGCTTATCGATGAGTTGTCGCTCATTAACAATTTAATATTTCGGTAAAAGGAAATAAAGCCTTTTTGCTCTCTCAGAGAGTCTTGCTTTTAAAAAACCAATCGTTTTTTTAATATTTTGTTTTTTACTCAACCAGTCTGAGAATTGAGGCTTACAGCATCATCGCTTTTCAATAGATCCGTGATGAGTCCCTTCATGGGCTTTCGGAAGACTGTCCTTGCCTTTTCAAGGAGCCCCCTTCCCCTCTCAGTGAGGGAATAATACTTGATATGGCGACCCCCCTTTTTGACCCAATTACCAATGATGAATTCTCCTCCTTCCAAGGACTTGAGAAAAGGGTATATGAAGCTGGGGTGCAACCTATAGCCCGTCAGCCTTTTCACTTCCCCCATTAATCCATAACCCGACCTCGGTTCGATGCTTAAAAGCCATAGGACGAGGAGTCTGCTCAGCCCTTGGACAAAATTTGGAACAAATTTGCTCTCCTTCATGAGCCCCACTATATATTTTTCATACCGATATATTTTTCCTTTTTCCCCATCTATCACCTCGATGGAAATCCTTGTGGATTTTAAATTCCATGGCTCAATTTGAAAAAAATCTAGGAAGATGAAATGGGAGAATCGACTTTTTGGTATCCATATTTCTGTTGAATATCATTGCGTGTCTGGTTTATCTCCTAAAGTCCTTAGATAAGCTACAAATTGTCAAATTTAAGAGCAATGAAAAACTAGTTTTATTTAGGAGGTTATGAAAGGATTGAGATCCCCCAAAGATGAAATCGAGGGGGAACTCGTGAAAGCCATTACCAGGGGTTTTAACAGATCTATAATTCTTTGGCTTTTAAGCCAAGGATCCAGATCCGGTTATACGATTGTTAAGGAGATGAGGAACCTTACTGGCCTAAGCTTTCAGCCAGGTAGTATTTACCCGCTCCTATACGATATGGAGGTTAGGGGATTTATAGCCGGTCAGTGGGTTGAGAGGGGAAAAAGGCGAATGAAATATTATTCGATAACGGAGGAGGGTAGACGACTCTTAGACCGCCTTAAAAAGCTCTTTAGGATGCCTATTGGTGAGCTTCTAGTAGACCTAATCGCCGAGTGAAACAATTCCTAAGATTTGAATCCATTAAAGAAGGATCGAAGAATCTTTGAATTTAAAAAGCCATAGGGAACCTTATGAAAGGGTCTTTAAGTCCTCAAAGATTTATCGAGCCTCCTAGGTTTCTAAGAGGCGTTCACCACCTCAGGGCGGAAGTAGTAGCGTCGATCCATGAATTCCCTCTGCTTTCCGGGATTCCACTTAAAGGTTGGGCGGTAATAGCCAACGACACGGGCATAGATCTCCGTGGGAGAGCCGCAAACACCGCATTTCTCGACGACTCCATAGACCATGCTCCCATCGTTTACACAGACAGAAAGGACGGCGCCAAGGTCTATGTATGGAATTCGATAATTCTCGGCGATACGCCTTATGAGCTTCTTGGCAGTCCCTGGATCGAGGGCCTCGCCTAAGTGAATCCTGAAGACGGTTCCGCCAGTGAACAGGGGGAGGAGTCTCTCCTCGATCCTAAGCCTCTCTGCAAGGCTTATCTCCTCCAAAGTAGGGATGAGGACGCTCGTGTAGTAGGGAGCCTCCTCGGAGCCCTGGGTGAAGATTCCAGGGTAAGCCTTCCTATCGAGGAGGGCTAGGCGATAGCAGGAGCCCTCTGCTGGCGTCTGTTCGAGGTTGAAGGGCTTCCCCGTCTCCGCCTGGGCTTCCTTAAGCCTCTCCCTGATGTGGAGGAGGATCTTCTCACCAAGGTCTACAGCCTTCGATAGGGGTTGTCCTATGAAATTGATGCAACACTCGTTCAGCCCTAGGATGCCTATGGTCCTGAAGTAGGAGTCTGGGCAGAAACCGTACTCCCTGGCGAAGGGAAGGAGGCCCGCTTCAAGGGACTTGGAGATTCGATCTGCCTTCCAAATGAGATAGCGCTTAGCCAGGTCTATCCTGGCGTCGAGGAGCTCGAAAAAGTCGGCATCGTCCTTGGCTAGGAAGCCTATCCTTGGGAGGTTTATCGTGACAACGCCTAGGCTACCCGTTCCTTCCTGGGCGAGGAAAAGCCCTCCGGGAGGAGCCAATTGGGTCGTGTCGATGAGGAGCCTGCAGCACATTGATCGCACAGTATTCTCTTCTATGCCCGAGCCCAAATAGTTCATGAAGTAGTAGCTTCCGACCTTGGAATCGGCTTCGAAGATCTTTTCAGCTCCTTGGGAATCCCAGGGAAAGCTTTTCGTGATATTGACGGTCGGTATGGGGAAAGTGAAGGGGCGCCCTGAGCCATCCCTTTCCATGTAGATCTCGGCCATAGCCTCGTTGATCATCTCGATCTCATCTTGGAAGCTTGAATAGGTATCCTCTACCTCAACGCCCCCGATGATGGCATGGGCATCCCTCAAAGTCCTTGGGCACCCGAGGTTGAAGGTTAGATTCGTGAAAGGTGACTGGAAGCTTTGGCGACTCGTAAAGTTCAGGTTGTAGACGAGCTTCTGAAGGTTCTGCTTCACTTCCCTGTAGCTTAGATGATCGAAAGCCACGAAGGGAGCCACGAGTGTATCGAAGTCCGAGAAAGCCTGCGCTCCGCTGAATTCATTCTGGCTTATGAGGAAGTAGTTGGCGATATGATCCACTATAGCCGAGAAGTGTTTCGCAGGCCTAGAAACGATGGTAGGAGACCTTATTCCCTTCTTTATGAGGGTGAGGAGGGAGCCGCCATGGCAGTAGGGAATGAGCCCTCCCGATTCAAGATTGTGGACATGGATATCTCCGGACTTGTGGGCTTCCGCGACCTCATGGGGCATAGCCTTTAAGTGATAATCCATTAGGTATGAATTGGCTACGAAGCTTAGAAGACCGCTGTAGGAATAGTTAAAATTGGCATTCTCCTTGATCCTCCAATGGGATCTTGAGAGATAGTCCTCTATGAGTGCCATTTAATCCACCAGGGAAGGAGTCTAAGATTTATCCGAAGGGCTCCTATAAATTCTTTGTACTAATTACTCGATAAAAATAGAAAAATCCCCTAATAATTTTAGCTGATATCCTTGGTGCGAATTTCTGCCGTATTGCTTTTGGGATGCCGATAAAGGACCCTTCTTTCCTTGATGTGGCCTTTAAATATCCATATTGGAAGTCTTACGGCCGCTTAGAATATTCTTCAAGAATGGCATTAAACTGGTTAACAGTTTCCTCATCGAGGGATAAGATCGTTATCCTTCTTATTCGTGAGCCTAAGCTTAGATGGTCTGTAATGGCTTTTATCATAGCCCTGACAGCCTCATCGATAGGAACTCCTCCAACCCCTGTCCCCATAGCTGGAAAAGCAATTGTTTTAACGCCCAACTCATCGGCACAAATCAAGGCGGCCCTTGTTGCCTTATAGATATTTTCTGGGTTGGTCGGGCCTGGGATTTCCATAGTTGGTGCATGGATCACAAATTTAGCTTTTAAGGATCCCGCCGTTGTAGCCACAGCCTTTCCGATAGGAACCGGGGCGTATTTGAGGGCCTCGAGTTCAATGATAGCTCCCCCGCTCTTCTTGAGGGCTCCAGCTACTCCGCCGCCCATGCGCATATAGCTGTTTGCCGGATTGACGAGGGCTTCTGCCACCTCATCCGTAATACTTGCCACCTTCGTAATGATGAGGACTTCACCAATTCTGAATTCCAGCTTAATCACCACGTTTATATGTCGATTCTCATCCTGCGTTATTAAACCTATTAAGAAAGAATAAAGCTTCCCGTTTGCTCACGGAAAAGTCCCTATGATTTGGAATTTAAGGGATAGCTTTATGCTGCGCAAGAAGGTAAATGGAGGGTAAGCTTACCATTTTTGACTATTATCATCTAGAAGGCTTCATGCTTAAAGCTTGAGGCTGAAGCTTCGAGGCGAAACATATCCTCTTAAATAGAAAGCTTTTATGTACTCAATCACGGCAATAGATCGATTGTAGAGATCTATGTCTGGATTTAGGATTTTCAAAGATCCAGAAAGCCTAGGCTTTTCTTCTAAAAACCTTGGGGAAGCCTATGAAATCCTAGGTAAGGCCGTCAAGGAAGGGCGTATTATGGGGGCATCCATACAAGTTGCTCGAAGGCATGGATCCCTCGAGCCCGTGGCCTTCGGAAAGAGAAGGCTAGAACCCGATGCTCCGCCAGTAGAGGGCGACACGATCTTCCTGACGGCTTCTGTCACGAAGCCCGTAACAGCTACAGCGGTCATGAAGTTGATCGAGGGCGGAAAGCTTTGCCTCGATGATCATGTAGCGTCCTTCATTCCAGAGTTCACTGGGAGGTGGAAAGAAGGGGTCCTTATCCGCCACCTCCTCACCCATACAAGCGGTCTTCCCGATATGCTTCCAGAGAACATCGAACTTAGGAGGAGACATGCTGATCTTGATGAATTCCTCGAAAGGATCTATAAGGTTCCTCTGCTCTTCGAGCCAGGAACAAATATCAGCTACCAAAGTTGTGGAATTGCTTTGTTAGGTGAGATCGTCAAAAGGTTGACAGGAATACCCTTGGCAGAGTTCATGCGTAGGGAAATTTTCGTGCCTCTTGGAATGGAGGACTCTTCTTTGGGGGTTGATTGGAGAAAGGCATCAAGAGTTAGCCAAGTGAACATTCCAAAGGAAAGCTTCGAATATGGAAGCCTGAGCGATGATTGGAACTGGAATAGTCCTTATTGGTGGGGTTTTGGAGCACCTTGGGGAGGTATGTTCTCGACGGCTTCGGATCTGACAAGGTTCCTCATGATGTTCCTCAATGAAGGGAGACTTGGAAGCTCTAGGGTTCTTAGCCCTAGGACCGTAAGGATCATGACGAGTAACCAGACGATCCTTATGCCCCTTATAAAGGAGGATGTCAAGAGAAGCAACCCGTGGGGATTGGGCTGGAGACTTAAGGCCTACGGTTCTTTAGACTGGGGTTTCGGGGACCTCGTTTCCTCCAGAACCTTTGGTCATATAGGAGCCACGGGAACGATGATCTGGGCTGATCCTGAAACCAATCTGGCTTGCACGGTCCTTACTAACCAACCAGATATAGATAGACGGATCTTAAGTAGATTTTCTAACGCCCTTTTAGCCTCGGTTATTGAATCTTGAGTTTAAGGAATAGGAAAAAGGAGATAAGAAGTTCAATTTTCCACAGTCTTCTCTATCGGACAAGGCTTGGAAGTTGCGATGCTAAGATATTTTTCTTTTAAGATTGAGATAATAAAAAGCTTATGAAGAATTTGAAGAAATATTCCGAATTACCTTATCGATATTTAAGATTCCTTACCCTTGGAAGGACTTCCCGACAGAATAGCCTCGCTTCGTCCTTCTTTGGGAAGTGAAGTATAAAGTAACTGATGCCTGCTTCCATGTATTCGTTTATCCTTTCTCTACACTGCTCAGGCATACCTATAATTGCCCTCTGCCTTGCAGTTTGAGGGTCGGGATACCTCTCTGGTGCCAATTTGCAAAGGGTTTCGATTTCCTTCTCCAATTCTTCGTGGCTTTTGGAGACTATGGCTATGCCAAACCATGATACCTCTATTTCCTCGAAATGCCTTCCAGCCCGAAGACAATGATTCTTTAAAACCCTAAGCTTGTGCTTTGTCTCCTCCAGACTCGTATGGGGAAGGTTGCATATATCGGCACACCTCGCAGCAAGCTTCAGGAGAAGCTTTTCTCCCTTACCACCAATTATTAAAGGAGGATGAGGTTCTTGGCGGGGCTTCGGGCATACGGCTCCCTTCATCGTATAGTATTTTCCATGAAAATTCAGCCTTCCTTTTTCCCAAAGTTCGATGATGATGCTAATCGCCTCTTCCAATTGTTCGATCCTGGCCTTAGGCTCGAGAAAGGGAATTCCACAAGCTTGGAATTCTTGCTCAAGGTATCCTGCTCCAAGGCCTAGTTCTAGCCTCCCTGACGATATGATATCGATGGTTGCTGCCATGTTCGCCAGTAAAACGGGGTTCCTCAAGGGAGCGTTAAGCACGATGGTACCTAATCGAACATGATTCGTAATGGTCGAAAGGGCAGAAAGCTTTGTCAAAGCTTCAAGGCCTCCAGCCAAGTGATCTGTTACAAAGATCGAATCAAAACCAAGGAGGTTCTCCGCCTCTACTATCCAGTCTTTTTCGAACATTGGATCGCCACTTAGCCATGGCATTAAACCAAACCTTACTTTTCTTTGCAATGTGTAGAGCCTCCTGAGGGATTTTGGAAAGGTAAAGAACCTTTCCCTCTTTCTTTCTTCTTCCCTATTCAATTCCATTTCTTTTTTCCTTGCCTTTTTATTTTCCCAGAGAAAAACTCTTTGGAATCTGAACTCAGATTTCTGAATCGTATCCTCTTAACTTAGCTATATGGAGAATGAGGGTTTGCTTGGAACACTTCACGATGTCCTCATCGTCACCATTGATAGCAGGAGAATGACAAGCCACACTCCATACGCCAGTGACTGACTATGTTTGGTATCAGCTGAAGGGAACGATCCTTCTTTTTATAGAAAGAAGGATCAGGCGACGAGAGCGATGGAGGCTTTCTGATCCTTCCTGCTGGTAGGACTACCAACTCTACTCAACAGTAAAGCCACAGGATGTGCCAATACCAATGTTCTCCTTCTCCCATTTTTAATCCTTACCAAGGAGGGATGGATGAAAAAAGTTCGATGCAAGATTCGTTAAGTAAAGAGAATAGAGCGGAATATAATATAATATGATGCGTGAGGCCTTCTCTTGGAATCGAAGTCCGATAACAGGAAAAGAAAGTAATGAAAAGTTATTTTTCATTTCCTTTTCATTAGCGTTTCCTTCCCTGTGGAAGTATTCCTACAAGAAGGCTTCGATCCTTCGTTGTCCTTTTTTCAATAATATGAGTCTACTTGCCCCCATCCACTTAGCCATCGGTATCTCCATTCTAGTTTTAAGCTCGGAAATGGCTTCCTCTAGAGTATCGAACTTTAAAGGAGGTCGACGAAGGGCTTCTCGAGCGAGTTCCCTGAATCTCCAAACACCCAAGGGAATCCAATCCCTCCCAACTTCTAGGAAGGCTATGGCTGCGGACTGGCGCTTAACCGCTTCCAGATACTCGAGGACTGGAAGCCTTGCCGCATGATAAGCTCCAGCCAAGTTATAGGGATAAGAAGATCGCCCCCAAGAAAGCTCATAATCCTCGGCGACGTTAGAATCGATGCCAAGATTCCAGGCTTCCAAAGCTTCGAACATCCAAGGAGATGGGAAGAGGAGGAGCTGAACATTGTTTCCGAAGCCCTTGGCTCCGAAGAGCATGATTCTATCGATCTCAGGATAATCAAGGATGCGCCTTCGCAAGGACTCTCCGATGATGTCATCTACGGCTGTAATGCTCCACTCCGTCGGGACTAGCCTTCGATGTCTCCTGATTCCAAGAAGACCTACAGAAAGGAGCCTTACGATCTGCCTTTCTGGAATCCGGGCCTCATAAAGCCTTACTGTAGCAGGAACGGCCTTGAGGTCACCATCGGATATCGTGCGCTCAACTTCCCTAGGAATCGATGGATTCTCAGCCAAGGAAAGGCTTTCTAAGGATGCTGAGGGACCTAGGGGAGCTGCCCTAGGGGAGAAGAAGACTTCCAGCCTAGGCTCCTTGCTCAACCGAACCTCCATATCCGTTGGAAGGCTGGCCATGGCTTCCTCTTGGAGGGTAGCCAGAAGCCTAGAGGGATCCCTGGCCATTTCTACATGCATAGGGATTTTTCCTCGGATGAGGGATAACCTATAGCCCAGAACTTCCTCGAAGGTTCTCCCGAGCCATAGTTCCGGAGTATCCATAATGCTAGTGTCCCTACCTTCCACGGGAGGGACTAGGGGACCAGCCAAGACCTTTGGGTATCCCCAAGAACCGATGAAGACACCTGGAGGCGAGGTCCCTAGAAACTCTCTACTTCTTAAGACCTTTCCAAGATCCATAAGGACCTTAGCCCTAACGAAAAGGGGGCAAAAGGACTTACCACAGAGATGCCTATGGGTATGACAGAGGGCGCAAAGACCCTCCCTTTGCCTTTCTGAGGATGAACACTTGATTAGCCTAATCTGCTTCAAAATCCCTTTCAGATTCTAATTCTTCAAAACACCACAAAAAGATTGTTAAGTGAATAAATCGCCTATTCCTTTGGTAAAGTTCTTTAGGCCGAATCTTTCTTTAAGAGTTCTATCAAACCGAGGCGATGCGTTAAAATGTCCATCGTTTATTTTGCGGATGCGAGGGCTAGGAAGAGCGACGAAAGCCTTGCAGTAAAGATCGATTGGCTCTTTAAAGCCTTAGGAATCCGGGAATCCATCAAGCCAGGAGAAACGACTTTGGTAAAGATCCATATGGGGGCTCCCCTTTGTACAAGGTACCTTCGCCCCTTCTACGTCCGCCGTGTAGTCGAAAGACTCAAGGACCTAGGAGCCAAACCCATCGTTACCGACACGACGGGTCTAGGGCTAAGGGATCCTAGGGGGACAGGGGAAAAATATCTTCGAGTAGCGGCTTCCCATGGCTTCACTTCCGAAAGCCTAGGAGCCCCCATCCTTATTGCTGATGGGGAAAATGGCGATCGATCAATGTATGTCGAAGTGGAGGGACATAGATTCAAAAGCGTTCCCTTGGCCGCCCTTCTGAAGGAGGCAGATTGGCTCATTAACTTGACCCATTTCAAAGGCCATCACCTCGTAGGCCTGGGGGGTTCCATAAAGAACCTAGCAGTAGGCTTGGCATCAAAGGAAGGGAAGTTCTTATTCCATTACCTTGAGAAACCCCGAATCGATCTTCAAGGATGCGATGGCTGCGGCGCCTGTGAGGAAATCTGCCCTGTAAAGGCTATAAAAAAGGAAGGCTTTCGAAGGTTTTGGATCGATCCAAGCCTTTGCATAGGATGCAGGGCATGCATGGGATCGTGTCCGAAGGGTGCCATAAAGGCTACGAGGAGGGATGATATAACTGAAATCCAGTTGAGGGAGGCGGACATGGCGGCCGCCGTCGTAAAAACCGTAGGGAAGGATAGACTCTTCAACTTCAATTTTCTCTTAGAAATCGATTGGATGTGCGATTGCGAGCACATGCAGGAAGGCTGGTCCGACCTTCCCATCGTTCCAGATATAGGCTTATTGGCATCAAGGGATCCCGTAGCCATCGATGTGGCTTCCGTGGATCTTGTCAATCGGGCACCTGGCATTCCAGGCTCAAGGTTAGAGGAAGTGGGAGCCTTAGAAAGGGGAGTCGATAAGTTCCGAGCCCTTTTCCCGAAGATCGATTGGAAGGCAGTCCCTTTTGCCTGCGAGGCCCTTGGTATCGGAAGCACGAAGTATCGCCTTGTAAAGCTGGATAGGATGCCCGAGGGCGTCATCCATGATGTCTGAAGGCTTTCAGGACCTAGTTGCCTTTCTCCGCAAGGCGGGGATATGGTATAGGTTCTTGGAAAAGCCTGAAACTATTCATACGCAGGACGCAGCTAGAGTAGCTGGCTTAGAGCTTTATAGGGTGACAAAGAACCTCGTAGCCATAGATTCTCAAGGAAGGTATGTTCTTCTCGTCGTTCCAGGGGATCGAAGGGTCGATTTGAAGGCGGCTGCCAAGGCTCTAGGAGTCGAGGGCGTTCGATTAGTGCCTTTTGAAGAAGCTGAAGGTATAAGTGGATATCCGCCTGGAGGGACACCCACCGTAGGGCATAAGACCAAGATGATCGTTTTGATGGATAAGAGTCTCTTGAGATTCGAAACCCTCTATTGTGGAGGGGGAAGCAGAACAAGGCTTTTGGAGCTAAGGACTGAGGATATTCTACGCCTTACGGGAGCGATAATCGCGGACATCAGTCAAACCTAGAATAGAAGCTTTGTCCGTTCTATTGGAAAATCTTTTTAAGTCCCTTTCCCTTGGCCAAATTCAAGCCTCGGTAGCTCAGCTGGCAGAGCGACAGTCTCGTAAGCTGTTGGCCGAGGGTTCGAATCCCTCCCGAGGCTTCCTTCACCCTCGAAGATCGTGATAAATTTTCGTTTTCTCTCCTTTCATCCTTCAAAATATCCTTTTGGATATTTTCTGTGTATATTATCTTTGAAAATTTGAATCGAAAAGAAAAGCCACATTTTATCTTAATTCGTTCTAAAAACGAGTTGATAGATTTTCCAAAAGGATTTAAATCGATGATGCGGATAATTGTTGGATTAGGAGAGGATTGAAGCTTTGAGAAAGCCATGTGTTGCGATATTCGTGGCAGTCTTTTGGCTGATGGTTTTGCAGATCGGATGGGTTTTAGGTACTCCAAAAATGGCCTTGCCTATCCGCTATACTTGGGATGCTGACATGATAAATGCGGACCTAGTCCATCAAAGGCTTGGCATAACTGGCAGGGGAGTCTACATAGCCGTTTTGGATACGGGCCTAGTTCCCAATTGGGACGACTATTTCCCAGATGAGCGAATAGCTAAAAAGCTTGGAAAGGGCTTCTACGAGCCAGTGCATGTGGATCCTAAAACGGGGGAGCTTGTCTACGCAGGTTTTGTGGTCGAAACTTCATGGATTGGTTCAACCTTAGAATCCCATGGGACCCATGTAGTAAGCACCATCATAGGATATAATTATTATGCACCCTCGGATGCAATAGAGGGGTTTCCCATCCAACCCTTTTTCATCCAAGGAATCGCCCCTGATGCAACCATCATTCCGATAAAAGTTCTAACGACATACAACCTTCCGCCTTATACAGGTCCCGAAGGCCTTGTTTTCGGTACTGATCTTATGGTTGCGGCAGGTATTCGATATGCCACGGATTTGAAGCTAAAGGGCTACAGCCCGATGATCATATCCATGAGCCTTGGCGGACCAGAGCCCTCCGAGGTTATTGAAGATGCGATAAACTACGCCATTGAAAAGGGAGTCATTATCGTAGCTGCAGCGGGAAACGATGGATCCCAGGGAATGGATTGGCCTGGCGCCTATCCTAAAGTAATTTCAGTAGGTGCTTGCGGATGGAAATACGAATGGTATCGTCCGAGCTATTCTACGCCGCCACCGAGGTATCGCCTCTGGTGGTTGCAGGATACCACGTACGGATATAACGATGTGAGGGATCCAACGGTTGCTAGGGAAGTTTACATTACTGAATGGAGCGCTAGGGAAAACGATTATAGGCTTGGTTATTTTGTAGATCAAGAGCTGGATGTAATAGCTCCAGGAAGCTGGGTTAGAGGACCGTACCCTGGCTATCCTGGCTATAACCATATTCCATGGTGGGCACCAGGGAAGGGATGGATCGTAGCCCCTCCAAACCTTGTTAACTTCTATTACGTAGGTGGCACGAGTATGGCAACACCGCATGTTTCGGCTGTAGTAGCTTTGATGCTTGAGAGAAATCCCTACTTAACCCAAAGGCAAGTAGAAAGAATACTTCAAGGAACGGCCCTTAAGATCCCAGCTGGCTCTATGGTAATCTTTGATTATGGTCCTAAGGGATGGGATTGGTATACGTACCGATGGGACAGAAAAGCCACTGGATCTGGCTTGATACAGGCCGATAAAGCAGTCGCTTCGGTTCTATAGGATATAGGGCTTCCGAATCGATGAAATATCCTTTATTTCTACTTGAAGCCTTTCCCATCAATTCCTTATCCTAAGCCTAAATTTCATGAATTCATTTCTTATGCGATCCTAGCCTCCATCCATGATTCCTTCACTCAGGCGCTAGTATCCGAAGCCAAAAAGCGCCTATGGACTTTTCAGGGATCTGAAAAATCTAATCGCCTATTCCTTTTCAAATCTAGATCTAGATCGCCTCATCTGATACCGGAATCCTCAATAACCAAGATCTAAATTTATGAGGTTTATGGGCTTTTTTCCCTCCATAAGCCTCCTTATGTTTTCAGCTGAGATCCTCATCCTTTCGGCAACAGTGGCCTTCCAGGCTCCCGCCACATGGGGCGACATAACGACGTTTTCGAGCTTCAACAAAGGATTTCGGGGATCCGGAGGCTCTGGATCGAAAACATCCAAGCCTGCCCCTGCGATTTTGCCTTCCTTCAAAGCCATGTAAAGAGCCCCCTGATCGATGACAGGCCCTCTGGAAATGTTTATAATGTAGCCGCTAGGCTTCATAGCCATAAGCTCCTTGGCTCCGATAAGGCCCTTTGTCTCCTTAGTCAGAGGTACGCTTATTACGACGAAGTCCGCTTCAGCCATAACAAAGCCTATGTCCTCTGGACCACCCATGAAGTCCGTAGTATAATCGACCTCGGGGTGCCTCCTTATAGCCAATACACGCATGTGGAAGGCCCTTCCAAGCCTTCCAACTTCCCTTCCTATATTTCCATAGCCTATTATGCCCAAAGACTTTCCATAAAGAACTTGGGGCTCTATTCGCCTCCAATTCCCAGATGAAAGGTATCCATGGAGCTCAATCGTCCTCTTGGCAAGGGCTAGTATGAGGGAGAAGACATGCTCTGCCACGGCTCGGGAGAGGAGGCCTCCCACATTGGCGACGTATATGGTTCCCTTTTCCCTTGCGGCTTCTAGGTCTATTCCATCCACGCCAGCCGCAGGGACTTGGATGAGTCTAAGGCTTTTTGAGGATTCGATGAGGTTTCTTGAAGCCCTATGGGTTATGAGAACTTCCGCATCCCTTGAAAGGTTTATGAGCTCCTCCTCAGAGCCTGTCGCCAAAGTTCTTAACTCAACGCCCTCTGGAAGGAACTTCCTCAGGATTTCCACTTCATCCCCCGAAGCCTTAAAACCAAGGACCGCTTTCATACAAGAAAATCACCTTCTAGTCTTATAAAAGAAAAAAGGGATTTTGAATCGAACTATGCGCTTTAGAGACGAAAGACAACATTCAAGTAGAGGATCTACCGCGTTCACCTCTGGCCGCAATAGTGATCGTATAGGTACTCGAGTTAATTTTTCTTCCACAACCCGGACATTGATAATCGTTCTGGCGAAGGAGGTCTTCGGGAACCACAAGGTCCTCCCCATAATAGAAGACATAACCGCATTTCTCACATACAATCTTCTGAGGCATTCCAGAACACCTTTAAACGATGAAGAAAGGATGTATAATCCTATTATAAGGCGTTATTTTAACTTTAATAAAGGGGTCTGTAAAAAATAAGGCGTATAAAGGATGGGCGTAGGAAGGCTTGACTTTGAGGTCTTCAAGGAATAGGGAATCCCAAGGCTTCTATGAAAGGCTGAAGCGCACGAGACTAGGAAGGAAGATTAGGTTTATGCGCAAGCCTAAGATCAGAATTCCTGGCTTCTCCTCGACCATCGTCACCTTCGCCCTCTTAGCCATCGCGGTCTTTGTCATGAGCGGTGGTGTCTATGTCCAAATAGAAAATCCTGGATTAGCTTTGCAGACGAAACAGGGAACCATATCCGTCGTTTATCCTAGCACCTCCGTCCAGACTTCCGGCGAGGCATACCTAGTGGCATCTCTCCTATGTCTGGGCATAGGGGGCCTCCTCGCATGCCTTCTAAGCCTCAGATATGCCTTCAGAGCCAAGTATGGGAGGGTTGCCCTCTTCCTAGGATTGGGCTTATTCCTTCTATCCTTCTATCTCCTATGGGATATGACTCAAGCCAAGCTGAATAGGGAAATCTGGCCCATGATCATGGATTTAGGGAGGGCTCTAGCCCCCTGTCTGTAATCCTAAGGAAGCATCGAGCCTCCTTTACCGCCGGTCGCTCGAGGACAAATTCCTTGATTGAAGTCCTAAGGGTTGGGGAGGCCCTTAGGACTAGGGAAGACCAATAGCTTAGAACCCTTCTAGCCGTAGGTTCAACGATATCCTCCCTTTTCTCTGAAGCTGTTTGGGCTGAAGGAATTATGCTCCTCGCCTGTCCTAGGACCAGGACGGCCATAAGCCTTGTTTTGGCTAGCCTTTTCAGGTAAGCCATGAGACGATTCAGCTCTCGATTTACGGAAAAGGCTTCTTCACCCTCGGCCAGCTGGACCCGATAAAGCCCCGTGACCGTATCGACGACGAGAAGGATAGTTTTCGAGGTTATGTACCTATCAAGGCTTTCAACTAGGAGGATCAGCTCCCGAAAGTCCTTGGGAGCGAAGAAAAGAATTCGGGGGGCTACATCTTTGACCTCGTCCCCACTAATCTGAGCTAGGCGCTGGGGGGTTACACCGCCATCGGCATCGATGTAAAAGGTCTTCAATCCCTTGAGGGCAACACCCTTGGCACATTGAAGGGCTAGGGTCGTTTTCCCAGTTTCAGGGACGCCATAAAGTAGGGAGATTTGGGTCCTTGGAAAACCTCCACCCAAAATCGCATCGAGGGTATGGCATCCCGTAGATAAGGCTTCCCTGACTACATCGGTCATCTTCCTCGCTAGAATTGCCTAGCCTTGGATTAAAGCTTAAAGTCTTCCGATATCTATCATGGAATTCATGGGGTCCCCCATCGAAAAAAACTTGGTTAAGGGAAATGCCCTTCTGATAAGAGGCCCAGCATCCTTAAGGCTGAAGTCCGGAAGACTCGATATCGTAGGAGCCGAAATTGCCTTTCCACAGACCATAGTGATCCGAAGGGGAAAGGCTGTACCTATGATTTCGATGGAGGACTCTTCCATCGAGGTTTTGGTGGGAGAAGGAGGAGACCTTCAGGAAATCCACGAAAATCCCTTTCCAGAGGAATGGTTTAAGGCCATAGAAGAGATTATTTCGATGCCTTCGGATCCCTTCAAGGTGATAATCTTTGGCGCCACGGATTCTGGAAAGACAACCCTTTCCACCCTCATTGCCAACAAGGCGATTAAGAATGGTTTGAAGACGGCCGTTGTGGACGGAGACCTTGGTCAGTCCGATATAGGGCCTCCAACGACTCTTAGCATGGCCCTTCTGAAGAGGCCTATCGTTGACCTTTTCAATGCAAAGCCAGATAAGGTCATTTTCATAGGAGCCCCTTCTCCCTCTGGTAGGGAAGAGGAAGTCATCAAGGGCCTCGCCCTGCTTCAAAAAGAGGCCTTAAGGCTCGGTGCCCAGAGGATCGTCGTCAATACTGATGGATGGATGGAGGGAAAGGGGGCGGAAGCCTATAAGCTTTCCCTCGCGAGAAGGCTGGAGCCGGATTTGGTCCTTTTCCTGAAGTCTGAGGGATATGTATCCGATCTTCCTCAGAGGCTTTTGGAGGAGGGTATCAAGGTTAGGATCCTCGATTCACCCAGAGGGATCGTTAGGCGCTCTAGGGAAGTAAGAAGGGAGCTGAGGGAACTTGGCTATAGAAAGGAGCTGAGGGACCTTGTCTTCCGGACGATACCCCTCAGCTGGCTTAAGATGGAGGACCTTATCCTAGGGAGGGGACTTCCCATACCCCAAGAGAGGCTTTCGGAACTTGGAAAGGAGCTTGGGCGAAGAATCCTCTATGGTGAGGAAGGGGACGAAGGGACCCTCCTCGTTTTTGAGGAAGAGAATCCCCCGCAAAAAATGTTAGAAGAATTTTCTGAGAGGAGGGGAAGAAAGGTCTTCATCCTTCAGAGAGGAATAGAGGGAGGCCTCCTAACTGCCCTTCTGGGAAAGGATGGGGAATTTAAGGGCTTAGCCCTCATCGATGAAATAGACTATGAGAGAAGGTCCATGAGATTACGAGCTCGCTATACAGGTCCTATAGGAGCTATAAAAATAGGGAGTGTGAAACTCGATGAAAAAATGAACGAGGTAGTCCACTTCGATAGATGCCCCCTTTCCCCTACATGCCATAGTAAAGTCTCTCAGCAAGGAAGGGAGGAAGCCCAACCCTAAGGATCTCAGAAGCCACTTTCTCGACATCGTAAGGAACCCTTCGATGCTCTAAGCGGAGCAAATCGCTTCCTTTGATGGTCAAGAGGGCATAGCTAGCCCTAGGGTCCCCATCCCTGGGCTGCCCTACTGAGCCTGGGTTAAGGACATATCTTCCAGGTAGGGGTTCCTCGACGAAGGGGATATGGGTATGGCCGAGGATTAAGACCTGGGATTCAGTCGATTGAAGAAAGCCCCTAAGGACTTCCCTAGGACATTCGGGGGTTATGTATTCATCAACAGGATTCCTAGGGGAACCATGGAACATGGAAATCCTTACTCCATCGACCTCTAGCTTCATTTGTCTTGGAAGGGCAAGAAGAAAGCTTCGATCCGATGGAGGGAGCCTTTCATGGGTCCAACGACAACTGATGATGGCGTAGGGATTATAGCCTATAGGAGCGTTTAAGGCTGAATCCCTATCGTGGTTTCCGAGGACAGATATGGCTCCTAGTTCCCTAACCCTTGCCAAGCTTTCCAAAGGCCATGGATTATAATCTACTATATCACCAGCGTTGAGGAGGAGGTCGAAAGAACCTGAGTCTTTAAGGACTGCTTCCAAGGCTATGGGGTTGGCGTGGATATCCGCTAGGACGAGGATTTTTTTCAAGGTTAAGCCCCAAGAATGATAAAAGATGCAATCTTCTTTTTTTTCTTTTAATTTTTTATTTTATATAATCAGTTGCGAGTATAATCTTTATGCCCATCGTATCAGAAAACCCATATCTAAAAATCGATAAGGAGATTGTATCTGAAGTCTACACCTCTTGGGAGCCCCTAGAAAATCTTAGGATTCTTTGCGACAATTACAGGAGTCGTTTCCCAGGAACCCCTGAAGACTTCGGATCTATAAATTGGATGGTTGAAAAGCTCAAAGAATATGGTTTGGAAAATGTTTGCTATGAGCCCTTCAAATTCCTCGGCTGGATTCGTTCTCCTTCAAGGCTTGAGGTCCTATCACCAATCAAGAAGGAGTTGGAAAGCATCTCCCTTCCAATGGGTCCGGCGGGGGAAGTGGAGGGGAGGCTTGTATTCCTTGGAGATGGTCCCTTGGACATATACGAAAGGCGAAGGAAGGATATCGAGGGCAATATCGTCATGGTGACGAGCAGGAATCCTTTGGGAATGGTTAGGCACCTCCATAGGACAGAGAAATTTATGCGTAGCATTCTAGCGGGTGCAAAGGGCTGGATCTTCATGAACCATAATCCAGCCTGCGGTCCTATAACGGGAAGTGTCAGCCCTATAATCCCTTCCGTGGGTATATCCTATGAAGATGGAAGATTCCTTATACGCCTCCTCGAGAAGGAGAGTGAAGTGAAGTTAAGGATAAAGACGAGCGATAGGCATGGAGAGGCGACGAGCTATAATGTCTTCGGGGACATACCTGGTAGCCTCGATGATCATGAATACGTCCTAACGGGTTCTCATTACGATGGTCATGATATATCTCAAGGTGCGGTGGACTCAGCCTCAGGTGTCGTAACAGTTTTGGAGATGGCCAGAATCCTCAACATTGTAAGGGATGGAGTGAAGCGGCGTATAAGGTTTGTCTGTTTCGGTGCAGAGGAGATTGGGCTTTTTGGCTCGACCAGTTACGTGGCTAAGCACGAGGGGGAGATGGATAGCCTAAGATTCATGCTTAATTTAGATGCCGTCGGAGGAATGGGAAGGAAGGGTATTATCCTACATGGTAATCCCGAGCTTGAGGCCTTCATAGAAGGAGCTGCTAGGGAGATGAGGAGCGAATTGCCCTATCTTCAGCGGGTAAGCCCTTACAGTGACCATTGGCCTTTCTTCCTGAAAGGCGTCCCTTCGGGTAGCGGAGGTGATCCTGAAGGTTCCATTTTATCGCGCATCCCTCTTTTAAGCGGAGGTTTTGGCCATACCCGTTACGATACAGTAGATAAGGTGGAGTTGGAGAGCCTTCGCCTTGGGATTGCGAATTATTCCCGTTTGCTCCTGAGGATAGCGAATGCAACCAATTGGCCGGCTATAAGGAAGACAAAGAGCGAAATTGATGAAGTTGTAAGGGAGCATGGCTATTGGGAAACAGTCCGGCTTGTTGAGAAGGTTAAGGAATATGTAGGAACCTGGAAAGAATTGTATCCGGAAACCAAGGCTTGGCTGGAAAGGAGTTCCTATTGGTAACCCATCTTGAAGAGATGAGAGTCCTGGATAAGCACTAACTCAGAGGTAAGTCTAACCGAAGAGGCTTAAAATGAAGAGAAATCAGGATTTTTTGGGCTTATAGATGCCAAATTATAGAAAGGACTCAAATCTTATTCGAATTCGAATTAGAGCCACGATTAGCCCCTTTTCGCGATTTCTAAAAAAGATGGAATTCAATTTTAGATGGAAAATAAGAGAAGAGCCTCCGATACCCCAGGTTTCACTCATTCCATATTATAGAATCGTTTTTGGTACTTTCTTCATCGGCTCAGTTTTCTATTATGGATACCTAGTTTTTAAACCCTTTCCCTTGCCATATGTTCTGAAAGTTCTTCGAAAATTGAGGTTTCACTAGGCTTCCAGAAACTTCCCGAGTGCTTAGGGGGCTACTATCACTATCAAATTGTTAGGATGGAGGTGAAGGAATGGGATACTTTCCATACCTTCGTCCAACCTCAACCATGGCAAGGCAGTTCTCCAGCTTGCAATCTGTGTACCAAGAATTGCTAGAGGAGAGTATGTAGCCCCCTCCCGGAGCCGCCTTGGCTATGCATTCCATCGTCTCCCTCATCACTTCGTCCTTAGACTTTATCGCCAGATTATCAACAGATACATTGCCCACTAGGATAAGACGATCACCATACCTTTCCTTCACAGCCCCTATGTCGACCCCTGAGCTTGGGTCGAGGGAGTGCATCCCATCGACGCGCGCTTCCTCTAAAAGCCCCTCCAAGAGGGGGAGGACGTTTCCATCTGTATGTTTGATGAACTTCACTCCCCTTTTATGGGCTTCTTCCGTTTCACGTCTTAGGTTTGGAAAGATGATCTCCTTGAAATATTTTAGTGAAACCATAGGTCCCCTCTTTTCCGCTATATCCCCTCCTTGGATTATGAGCTCTGCTCCAGCTTCGATTAAAAGTCTGGTTATTCCGATATTGAAATCCGTGATCTCTTCGATTACTCTTGCAATGGCCCTAGGCTTCTCGAAGAGGAGCTGGCAGAACTTAGGGGGCGTAAAGATCTCCCATGCAATGGCAAAGGGGGACCTTGTGCTTCCTGCGACGAGCATCTCCCCATCTTTAACAGACTTCACAAGCCTTCTGAAGGCTTCTATCCGACCTGGAGCTTCAGGATCTGGATGGGGATGATTTTCCCAGTCCTCGAGACTCCTTATGGTCGTATCTACAGGAATCGAGGTTCTTGTCCTAAGGTCCGTTCGATAGATCCTACCCCACTCATCGATAAAGCTCCCATCGGGAAGAAACTTGGGCTTCCAGCCTTCAGGCTCAGATGCCCCTCCGAGCACGATGTCAAATTTGAGCCTTCTGTAACATTCTAGGTGCCCCTTTGAACCAGCTATGGCGTTCACATGGCATGGATCGATTCCTAGCTCCGTTATGGGAACCCTGTCGGGCTCCTCAAAATTGAGGGTCGCGAGGACCCTTTCCCTACCATTTTTCATCTTTCTTCCTCCGAACTTATCCTTTCTTCCATCGATTATCTTGTTTACATTATCTTTCTCTTTGACCTAAACCGACTTTCCCAATCCTTCTTTAGCTCTCATCCATTCTTGGGCGATCCTCAAGGCTTCGATGGCATCAGATCCATAGGCATCAGCCCCAATCTGGCGAGCATACTCCTCGGTTACGGGCCTTCCTCCCACCATTATCTTAACGCGATTCCTTAATCCAACCTCCTCCAACCTTTTGATGACCTCAGCCATATGGGGGAGCCCTATGCTCAGAAGAACCGACATGGCTAGTATGTCCGGTTTCTCTTTCTCAACGGCTTCGACGAACTTCTCCGCTGTAACATCAACACCAAGGTCGATGACTTCGAAGCCCCCTGCGCTTAGCATCGTCGCAACGATGTTCTTGCCGATGTCGTGGAGATCCCCCTCAACCGTTCCTATGACGACCTTTCCCTTCGACTGGGGACTCTGGGCCCTTAAGTAGGGCTTGAGGAGTGCTGCCACCTCACTAGCCATGAGACCTGATAGGATGAGTTCCATGAGAAAATACTCGCCTTCCTCATACTTCCTTCCAACTTCGTCAAGGCCCCTCCTCATAGCTTCAAGGATTTGGAGGGGCTCAAGATTCATACGAAGGCCCTCAATGACCCTTCGTCTGATCTCTTCAACCCCCACAACGTCGGCCATGGCTCTCTCAAAGTCCTTAAGGAAGGATTCCTTTTCCAACAGCCAGCACCTCGGTTATGTGATGATGGATATAGGTCTTAAGAGATAATCTTTTCCTTTACTTCTCCATAGTAGCTACAAAGAAGGAGGCATTCGACTTAACTAAGGGCAAAAGAAAGAAAAATTTATTCGAATTTAAGCGATTAGGTGCTTTCCAAGGATAGGGAATGGCCTCTAAAGCCTATAACGGAAAAAAGGTATTGATATGCCTTGACGGATGTTCATGGGATTATATTAAAGCTTCCCACATGCCTAACCTTTCATCCCTTATAAAAAACGGTACATTCTCGAACTGTAAGGCCGTCGTCCCTACAGTCACTAACGTAAACAACGCATCCATTCTCACAGGGGAACTCCCAGCGATTCACGGAATATCGGGGAACTACTACTTCGATAGATCAAAGGGCCTTGAGACTTACATGGATGCTCCAGAGTACTTGCGATACGAGACTTTTCTGGCGATGGCTTCAAAGATGAAGCTAAGGACTGCCCTCCTAACGGTGAAGGATAAACTCAGAAGACTCCTAGGAAAGGATGTAACGCATTCCTTCTCAGTTGAGGTACCTTCGAGCTGGGCAATCGAAAAGATCGGTAGGCCACCATCTGTCTATTCATCTGAAGCGAGTCTCTGGCTTCTGGATGCCACGATCCGCTTAATCGTTGAGGACCTTTTCGATCTAATCTATGTTTCTACGACGGATTATATACCCCATATGTATGGACCTTTTAGTGAAAGGGCAAGGGAATACATGGAAAGAATCGATGAAAAAATAGGGCTTTTATTGGAAAGGGGGGTTGCCTTAGGAATAACCTCCGACCATGGAATGTCTGAAAAGAGAATAAAGGTGGACCTTGAAAAAGCACTTTTTGAAAGAAATATCAAGGCCAAAGTCCTACCTATCATCAAGGATGAGTATGTGGTACATCACCAAAATTTGGGAGGATCTGTCTATCTATACCTCCAAGAACCGAGGGGGGCTTCAAAGACTAAGGAAGTTATTGCTAACATCGAGGGGGTAGAGGCTGTGCTAACCGCCCGGGAGGCTCAGGAGATGTTCGGATTACCCCTAGATAGAATTGGAGATTTGTTTGCCTTAGGAGGCGAGAGAACAGTTTTCGGTCCAGTACCTAGAGGCTTGATAGAGGATGTAAGGCTCCGCTCCCATGGCTCCCTCCATGAGCTTTCTGTGCCTCTCATTTTGAGTAAGAAGGCTAGAGGGGACGAGAAACTTAATAGCAATAAAGAGGCATTCAGACTTCTTTCTTATGGTTAACCTAAGATTTCAGCCAACCTCTCGGTAAGGTAACATATTTTTATGGTCAATCTTTCAAGAAGACCTTTCCTCTAAGGAAATGGGGAAAGGCATTTCTAAAATGCATGCTTCTTCTTCCTTATTCATCCTGCCTGGAAGTTTTCCCTTTGAGTAGTAAAGAAATATCCTGGTGTTCTGATGGTCGAATGCTTTTGATTGTAAAGAGAGTTGGATTAGCTATTTCACCAGTTCGATTGAATAGAAGCATCTCAATTGTTGAAGCTTTATTATTAAATTAATCTATAAATAAATTGGTCATTGTTTATGATCAGAAGAGGGGTTAGGTTATGGGCATGAAAATAAAGTGGATCGGTCATGGCTCCTTTATGCTAGAAACATCTTCGGGAAGGGTTATATTCCTCGATCCATGGCTCGATGAAAACCCTGCTTCTACCATGAAGCTGAAGGACGTAGAAAGGGCCGACATTGTATGCGTCACTCATGGTCATGTAGACCATCTAGGCGACTCAATAGAGATCGTTAG
>JAWCLV010000006.1:0-55902 GCA_038850515.1 Bathyarchaeia archaeon | reverse complement strand
CCAGTAGGGCGTCCAACTTCTCTTTTATGCTCTTCGCCGGTTCCGTACTTCCAGCAGCCATCAGTTTTTGTCCCATATCCTCTACTTCTTGAACAGCCTTCAAGAGGTTGGCATCGAAGGAAAGCACTCTGTCTAAAGCTTCTTCCTTAACCTTTAGGGCATCGAAGAAACCGGCGTATCCATACTCGGCATGGTTAATCCTTTCAGAAACCCTATCCATCACAGCGTTCAGACGGTTCATGCTCTCATAAAGATTCGAAAGACCCCTTTCTACGATAGAAAAATAGGCCATCCTACTCGCATCCTTAGCCCTGTTAAGCCTTTCATAGAGAATATTCCGCACTAAGCGATCGGTTTCCCGTCGCATCTCCCGCTCCTTGTAGCCCCTATATCCCGGAATAACGGATTCTAGAACCTCTAGGGCGGCCCTTCCCTGCCTGATCTCTTCAAGGATCGCCTTATAATCCACGGAGGCCATCTTCCCTTCCTTCCCTCATTTTATTGAGGACCCTTACTCTTATACCTTCCTTTTGGAGAAAAAGTATCTGCTTTACTAAAGGAAAATCGAAAAGGTATCTCTAAAGCAGCTTGGAAAAGGATTACGATTCCAAGATTCCTACAATAAAAGGAGCCTCAGAGGACTCTAGAAAGGCTTGAATAATCTAAGATGAAGAAACCAACCAAAACAGAAATATCTAGGGCTATCCTTGAATCCTCTTAAAGCCGCGTTTCCATCCCCTTTTTCTCAACCCTCTCGATTGGCTAGCCTACCAGAATTGCCTCGTCCTAACGAATTCCCTCTCGGCTTTCACGATCTGGTAGTAAAGCTCATCCTCAGAGCGATAGTATCGACGGAGAAGACGGATTGCCATCGTGGGACCTATCCCCCTACCCGCTAAGAGAAGGGCTCCAAGGCGCCCATATGTCTGGAGAAGCCCTGCACTCTTCCAAGCTGTCATCCAACGTTTTGCCTCCTCAGGTCCCAGCCTTTTTCCTCCCAACTTTTTCGCAATTATTCTCCGAAGCTCAAGATCTTGAGGGCTAGTGGCAGCAATTAGCGTAGAGCCACAGCTAGGGCATCGAATCTCTTTCCCAAGCTTGCCAATCTGCTGTATCGATTCCCAATCGTTCTTGTATAGGCATATGAGCTTAAGGCGTTCCCTATTCAGCCTTTCCTTCACATAGGCAAGGAGTTCTGTCGAAGGAAGGGCAGGCCTTAAAAGATCATGGGGGGCAATTCTATCGAGGATCGGAAGGGCCATAGGCGAGGCCGGCTCAGAACCTCTTGAGGGTAGGACCTCGATTTTCCCCTCTTTTAAAAAAGACAGGATCCCTTCAGCTCCATGGGCATCGAGTTTTTCAACGCATAGCTCTCGAAAGGTTTCCTCAAAAACGGCGGTTTTCTGAAGCATGGCAACGAGGGCTCGAGCCTTCGAGAGGGAATAGTCGGCTTCCCTTTCCACAATACCAAATCTCTTAGCCACATTCCAGAGACGCCAGGCGAATAAGGAAGTTTCTGGAAGGATAGCTTTGAGAACCGAAGTCGCTTGACCCGGCTCCAGTCCCCTAATCTCCTGAATGACATCCTTCGGAGCTATCCCTCCATCAATAATCAGGGCGATTCTATAGGCATCTACCTGCATTCCGATGGAGCTTCCAAAACGATTGCTTAGGATTGCTGAAAGCACTCTTCCTAAGGCCTCATTGATAAGATTTCCAAAGCAGGCATGAATGACTATATACCTTCCATTCGCCTCGACAACGATCCTTTTATCCGTGGGGACCTCAAAACCTTTCGCTATTTGCTGAGAAACATATTCGACGATCTTCTTCTTGGCATCCATGGTTATCGGATAAGTATCGAGGAGGGCTATGGGATCTTTCCCCCCTCTTATGGCTGATTCTAAAGACCCGTAGACCCGGCCCAACTCCTCGGCAATCTCAAAAGGAACGGGTATGATTTCCCCTTCCCAGCTTGGAATGGCTCCAAGGCTTCCTTCGATGGGCTCAACATTGACTTGGCGCCTCTCATCTTCTATGCTCAGAATCCGCCATGTCTGACCATGCATGATGAATTCAACGCCTGGTGAGCCATTTCTTCCTATAAACTCTTGATCCAAGAAGCCTATGGTTCTTCCCATGGAAAAATCATAGACTCTGTACTGCCTTACTTCGGGAATCATGGAGATATTTTCGAAATAGTACTCGTGAAGCCTTCGCCTTGGACTTATGGTATCTCCATATAGGGAGATGAGGCGCGTTTCTGCCATCTGTCGAATGGTGAGCTCGAAGTCTTCGAGTTCAAGATTTTGGTAAGGATAGGCTTTTCGAAGGCTTTCGAAGGCCTCCGATAACCTAAGGCTTCCCCTATCGAGGAGGAGCCCCGCAATCTGGTGTGCCAAAACATCGAGGGCATTAAATTGAATAGTCGGCTTCTCTAGCCTTCCTTCCAGCATTCGCTTGGCTATGATGGCCGATTCCAAAATGTCCTCAGGCAAACCGCTGAGAATGCATCCTCGACTTTTCCCAAAAACCGCATGCCCACTTCGACCTATCCTATGGACAAGGCGCACAACCTGGCGGGGGGACATGTAATGAACAACGAAGTCCAGAGTTCCGATGTCGATGCCCAATTCAAGGCTTGAAGTCGCTATAACGCACTGCAGGCGCCCCTCCCTCAGATCTTGTTCGGTTTTTACCCGGACATCTCTGGAAAGGGATCCATGATGAACCCCTACCTTTGAGGTTTGTTGGAGTGAAAGGATTCTTGAAGCGAGGGCCTCTGCATGCTCCCTAGTATTGACGAAGACTATCATCGGCTTATGGCTCTCCATAAGTTCTAGGATTCGCCTTACACGGGCTACGCTGCCCGGGGAAATTAGGAGCCTATCCGCTGCCTTTGTATCCTCTTCAGTCGGTGAGGGACTTTCGACCCATATCTCCATCATCTTTGGAATTGGAACCCTTAAGACCTTTACTTCTTCCAAGCCCCCGAGAAACCTTGCCACTAGCTCAGGATCTCCAATAGTAGCCGAAAGGCCAATGCGCTGAAACCTTTTTCCCGTGAGCCAACGAAGGCGTTCTAAGGCTACAGAAAGCTGGGCCCCTCGCTTATCAGAACAGATCTCGTGAACCTCGTCAACTATTACCCATCTGACATTTCGTAAATAATCTTTCATCCTCCTACCTGGAAGGATGGCTTGAAGTGTTTCCGGCGTAGTTATCAGCATATCAGGGGGCTTTATGGATTGGAGCCTTCTCGTGGCTTGGTCCGTATCTCCATGTCTAACCTCGATTCTTATTCCAATCTTTTCCCCAATCCTGAAGAGTCTTCTGAATATGTCGCGGTTCAGAGCCCTTAAGGGCGTGATATAGAGGATCGCTATACCTTCTTGAGGGGCTTTCAAAGATATGGAGGGCATCGTTCTTAGGAAGAGTTCGAAAACAGGAATACAGGCACCCTCAGTCTTACCGGTTCCTGTAGGGGCAATAAGAAGAACATTCTCACCCATGAGAATTTTTGGAATGGCGAGGCGTTGGATCTCAGTTGGTTCTTCGATACCCTCCTCTCGAAGGGCTCTGATAAGGGGTTTCGAAAGAAGGGAAAAGACGTTCAAAGAATAGCACCTTTTTCCTAAGGAAGCTCTAGGAGCGGAAAAGGGGTTTTAGCCCGTCGTTCGATTACCTTCATGGCTTCTTTCTCTCTATCTCCTCCGGCTTTCGTTCTAGAAAAGGATATAGAAAGCAAAGGATGCCGATGATGACAATGAGTATCCATATGATGAGCCAAAGGTAGTCGAGGAAAAGCTCTGGCATAGACCTCCCGAGGTTAGTGATGATATTAAGTGCTTTAAAAATCTGCTGAGCTCTCGAGGGAAAGAGGTCCGATGGTTCTTCCAAGAATAGGTGTGCGGCGCCTCTAACAAATTCTTTCTGAACGTCCGTATTTATAGGCATAGTTAAAAAGTCAGTTTGGAAAGAAATTTTGCCTCGATTCCATAATAGGTAATTTTCTCCACCCTTTAAGATCATGCTTTTGTAGTTTCAAGTCTTCTCTAACATTATTGAGCATAATGTTAGAGAAGATGCTAAAAGGCTTCACGTATTCTTACAGGAAAGGGTAAGGAAAAAGATCTGTAATAAAAAGCGCGAATAAGCTCTGGGTAGAATATTTTCAAGAGGTTATTATTGATTGGACAAGTCAGATACATAGGACAAGTCTCATTAAAATAATTTCTGCCTATATAAAACATAGGTATACCTATCAGAAAGTTGGTTTTTAAGCGTTATTCATAAAAACTACTCTAGTGCCCTAATGTATGGCGCCCTGGGCGGGATTTGAACCCGCGTCCGTCGGGCGACAGCCGACGATGTTAACCGGGCTGCACCACCAGGGCTTAATGCTTAATCGATTAAAAATTACTTAAAGATTTCGTAGCCCCTTGCTAGAGAGTAACTAGGAATACTCCTATGAATATCATAAGGGAGCCCATAAGAAAGGCAATCGTTATTCTTTCCTTTAATAAAGAAATGCTTAACGCTGCAGCCACAAAAGGATATATATTCGATATGGGAAGAACGATCGTAACAGGTATGAGCCTAAGGGCGCTGTAGTAGGCGAAATTGGCCGAAGCACTGGCTACGCCTGCCGATCCAAGGAAAAGGGCTGAAGCCCCTCTGACAAGCCTAATACGTCCAAAACCCTTTCTAAGGATTAAAAGGAAGGGGAGGTATGCAAAGGCTCCCGATGCCATTGCGATGAAAACTCCAAAGAAAGGATTTTCAAGTCCTTCCATCCCCTTTTTTATAAAAATTGGGTTAAGACCGAAGAAAAGGGAAGCCAATAAAGCGAGGGCATCACCCTTTAATTTAAACCTCTTTTCATCATTCTTTTTTAAGAATCCCTTTAAGCCAGTGATTATCGAAATTCCTAAGACGATAAGGATCGTTCCGAATAGGATCCATTCTGTTATATGTTCACCTAATAGAATAATTGCGAAGATGGCAGCGAAAAAGGGCCTTACGCTCGAAAGAACCGTTGCCCTAGAAACCCCAGAGATATCTATTGCTTGGAAATACGCGATGGTTCCTAAGGCGAAATTTAGGATCCCAGCTATGGCTAGGTTTAGAAGATTTCCCGATGCCATGGACATAGTTGGTCTATCGATTGTTAAGTAGGCGCCTGTGAACAGGGCTCCAGAACAAAGGCTAAAGAAGCCTCCTTCCAATCCCCCCACCGCTCCAACTTCCATACCTTTCTTAGCTAGTATGGCGTGAAAGCCCCATAGAATTGCTGTTATGAAAGGTAGGGTCATACAAAGGGATAGTTCCATAGCCTCAACGAAGAACCTTCCGATTTATAAACAATAGCCTTAGATAGAAAGTAAAAGAAAGCATAAGAACCTAAAGGCATTACGAGAATGCTTTTTAAAAGTAGATAATTTTTAAGAAAAATGATAGGAATATTTACAATATAAAAGAAGAAAAAATGTGAAAGAAGAAAAGGTTTCTTCATAGATGTCCGAGGTCCTAGGAGCAAGAAAGGATGGAAAAAGGAGTTTATTCCCTGATCATAGAGGTTCAACTTCCTCAAAAACTCAAGATAGGAGCTTTAGGAAATATCGAATTCAAAAAAGGCTATTATGTATACGTGGGCTCAGCCCTTGGCAAAGGTCCCACAAGTTTAAGGGGACGTATTGGAAGGCACTTATCAAGGGTAAAGAAGCCCTTCTGGCATATAGATTATCTTCTGAATTCCCCTGAGGGAGTCAAAGTAGCTGCTTTCGTCGTCTCACCTACTGACAAGCGTATGGAATGTTCTATCGCGTTTGTTATAAAGGATGGGTATCCATCCAAAGCTTTACCTATAAAAGGCTTCGGTTCCTCAGACTGCTTAACGGGTTGTCATGGACACCTTTTCTACTTAGCGGAAGTCGAAAGATTGGATGAAGCTTTAGAAATCGTTCGCATTGCTCATCGGAGCGTTGGCTTATCCCCTAGAGCTATTGTGGTTGAAAGGAATAGTTCGAAAACGTTTTAATTTCAAAATATAAGCTTTCACTATATGCCTGTATATTGGCTTGATCTTTTTACTCCAGAGACTTGGGAAGAGGCTCGGGAGAGAAATTTTAAGGCAACGGGCTTTAGATTGTCCAGGTGGCCTATCGTTTCTAAGATTAAACCCGGGGATTTCTTTGTTTGTTATCTTACGAGACTTTCAAGGTTTTGTGGAATTTTGAGGGCTACTTCTACGCCCTACAAGGATGAGAAAAAGGCGAAACAAATTTGGAAACGGGATTTATTCCCATGTCTGGTCGATGTGGAACCTTTGATCACCTTTGATTTGTTACATAGCATCCCTAAGGATGATGTTGTTTCAAGGCTCTCGATAGCTAAAAAGTGGGGAGGTATTGTTAGAGGTTCCCCAACTCGTATTCCGTATGAAGATGGCGACCTTATTAAAAAGATCCTTGAGAAGTCCAAAGCCGATGGTAAGGAGTATCCGATCCTTCAAGGAAGAAGCGAAACCAAACCCCAAAGCCCCAGTCGTAGGCAGGAGTATGGAGCACCTATTGATTTTAGGGGATTAAGGCATGCGCCTTTGAATGAGCAAGGGGTAGTTTATGTTTTTGCCTTAGTAGCAAGGGATATCGGTTTTACTGTAGAAGCGATCGGTACATCGTTTCCTGATTGTGAGGCAAAACGCCAAATGGATAAAAGGGGTGAACGATGGCAGAGGGTCCGTATAGAATTTGAATATTTAAGTAGCGACTTTCCGAAACATCGCCATTCAGTCGAAGGCTGTGATATAATAGTTTGTTGGAAACATGATTGGCTGGAATGCCCTTTAGAGGTTATCGAGCTTTCTGAAGTTATAAAAAACCTTGGAGCCAGATTCGAGCCATAGTTCAAGAGATTTTTACTAGCTCAGGTTGAGAGAAGCTCATGAAAAGGATTTTTAAGCGGTTATACGGAAACGATTGCTTTTAGATTATTTAGGCTAAGATCAGACGAGATTAGATCATAGGTATGCCCTTATAAAAGGACTTGTGGAAAAAGGAAAAAGGTCTTTTAAGAATCATCTTCGCAAATCAGTTTCAAATTTTCCCTTTCGTTACTTAACGATCGCGTGGGCTCCCTTATGTATATCGCCCATACTTTAAGACAAGCTGGATTACCCGTTTGTATTGCTCAAAGCTAACATTCTTTGGCACGGAATGGTCGGAGTGATATATGTAACCTCCTCCCACCTTGGCAATCGAAATCTTCGTCTTAATCTCATTCTCTATCAAGCTAGGATCCTCTGAAGCCATAAGGCGGACATCGATACCTCCCATAAAGGTCATCTTATCTCCGTACTTTTCTTTCAGTTCCAAAAGATCCATTCCTGCTTTCACCTCGAGGGGTTGGAGAACGTCTATGCCCTCCTCTATGAAGTATGGAACCAAATCCTTGACATTGCCGCAACAATGAAGGAATACGGGCATTCCACGGTTGTGAAAGAAGTTGCAAAGCTTCTTGAAAACTGGATGAAGCTGCTCCTCATAATGCCTAGGTGAGAAGAAGAGTCCCTTCCTATAGCCGAGGTCGCAGAAGAGCCATGCCCCATCAAAAACAAAGCCTCCCTGGATCATCCTTTCACACATATCCATCGCAAGCTTCGCATCCGTTTCATACATATCGATGACCCATTCGGGATCCCGAATAATAGCTTTCAATAGCTCCACCGACCTGACATAGCTTTGAATCTTGTCATAACCTACTGCCGCGTTGTACGTAATGAAGCGCCCTCTGCTTCGTTCGCGGTGCAGGGCTTGAAGCCCGCTTACCCAGTCCACCCTTCGATCGCTTGGCTGGAGCCTAATCTTGATCCTCTCCCAGTCCTCTCGCGTCTTACAGGGATAGTCTATGACCTCAGGCGTCGTCGATCGATCCCTATGGTTTCTTCTTATACCTCCATAGGCATCCCTTTCGACGATATACTCCTCGTTTTCGTACAAGACCTCTGTTGGAAACTGGGGAGTCGTATCAGCACCAAAACCATAGATCTCATAGCCGAAGTAATCTGCTGCTGAAACGCCTGAGGGCAACCCCTCAGCCCTCCAACGATCCACAGTGGCTCCCCAAGGGCTATCATGGATTGGAACCCGATCCGGCTCTTTATGCCTCAAAACTAAATGTATTCTTTCCCTTGAGATCAAGGCATAGCCTCCAAAATACCTTTGCCATAGTACTTTATTTATTAATTACTATCCTAACTTCAAAACTCGTTTCAGTAATTTTAAGCCTTTCAGCTTTGTAGTTATTCCATAGTATGGAGTAAGGGACATCCCGTGGTTTTAACGATTTTGGAGGTAAACGATACTTCTCAAAAACCTCCCTTAAATGGGAAGGTTCGGTTCATCGCACTATGGATCCATTCCATGACCACTTTTCTTCCCCCTTCGAAAGAATTCTACGAATCGGTCCTTAAGCTTCTATCGCTAGAAGGATCTATACTTCCTTAATTTTGCCACAGGTGGAACATTCAGGATTGCGCATGATGGGCACTTCTTCAAATCTAGTATCCTCTCCCTCGAAGATCAGAAGTTTTCCGATCATAGGCGTGCCGATCTTTGCGACTATCTTTATGGCCTCAAGAACCTGAAGGGCAGCCATCAAGGCTGAAGTCGCCCCTAGGATAGGAAAGGGCTTCGTTTCGATGGGGGGAGATGGGAAAAGGCATCGAAGGCATGGGCCCTTTCCAGGGACTATGGTCATAAGCTGTCCGTTAAAGCCCTGAACAGCCGCATGAATGAAGGGGATGCGATGCCTTATGCAAGCATCGTTCAAAAGAAAACGGGTCTTATAATTATCTTGACCGTCGATCACAACATCAGCCCCTTCGATTAAGCTTCCAACGTTCTTTTCATCGATCTTGGCTACGACTCCCGTAACCCTAACATAGGGATTAAGTCTTCGAAGCTTCTCCTCCGCTGACTTAGCCTTGAAGCTTCCGATGTCATGGTGCCAGTGGAGAACCTGTCTATTCAAATTGCTGAGCTCGACAACATCTTTATCTATAATCTTAACTCGACCAAAGCCCGCTGCGGTTAAGTAAAGGGAGGCTGGGCATCCAAGACCCCCAATCCCCGCCACCACGGCTAAGGATCCCTTCAACTTCTTCTGGCCCTCGATTCCTAAGCCAGGCATTCTTAACTGCCTATCATAAAGCTCTAGCTCTTCCGAAGTGAGGCCAAATTCAGGCGAATTCGTTGGCATAGGCGTTACACCCTATCTCATATCTTGAGAAATAATAATTATTACATCTTCCCGAAAAATGTCTTCAGCATCTTCATAATTTACTACTAAACCTTTTATCGTTAGCATAAGCGTACTCTAATCATTTCTATGGATGAACAAAGCCTCAATGAGGTTCAAAGGTTTTTCTTTTCGGTTGGTTCCAGTTGGGCATGAACCTAACTTACAAAGCTAAGGTTACCAAAAGATTTTTTCCTTTTTATAGCCTTTTCTCAGAATTTCCTTAAGCCAGAATATAAGTCCTTATATCGGGATCCATAGATCTCAAAATTTTGAGTATCTTCATAACGGAAGCCTCAGATTCTTCCTTGTTCCAAGGAATGCGCCTAATGAAGACGATGCCACTCCAAGGTAAGAAACTTAGGACGCAAACAAAGCGGTTTTTCCACACGAAAAACTCATAACCATGCATTCTTACTTGGAAACCCTCCTTCTGGAGACTGTGGAGTAAATTCAACCTATTTTCCGGTAGGATGAAAGGAAAAATCCTTGTGGACAATGAAGATCTTATCCCTTGAAGATCAAAAGCCAAAGAGAAAGGTTCCTTTTCCTTTCTCATTAGCCCCTCTCCAATTTCGGAGACATCGTTTTTATACGATTCGCGGAACCTTTATAGGTTTCTGTTTCTTTTCGAATTAAAGCTCCCTTAGGTTTGGTGTTATCATGGAAGTTCCTAAAGAAGGCGAGGAATTCGTAAGTTACATTTGCATCAAGTGCGGTGAAACGATTCCATACAAGCACATAGTGACAAGTCCGGAGATAAAATGCCCGAACTGCGGATATAGGGTTCTAAAGAAAATGCGCCCTCCTGTTGTGAAGGTCGTGAAAGCCAGGTGAGCTCTGTCTCCGCGTCAGTTTCTTGGAGAGCTCCCATAAATCCTTCTATCCAATGTATAAAATATCCTAAAGGCATTGCCTTCCTATGCCTTCGTTGCGGTCTATGTTGTAAGGATTCGTCTTATAAGCCACGCCTAATCCTTGCCCTTAGATCTGAAGTTAGGCGCATATCAAAGCGAACAGGATTAAAACCTTATGACTTTGCTGAGGACTCTGGAAAACAAACCTATGGATATATACTAAAAAAGCGTGAAGACGGCTCCTGTATTTTCCTAAGGAATAACAATTGCTCAATATACAAAATGCGTCCATTGGTCTGTCGATTCTATCCCTTCTATCTTAAGCAAGTCGGGAATAAGGATTATGTTTTTTCCTTTACGAAAGAGTGCCCAGGTCTTGGAAGGGGAAAGCCTTTAACCGGCAAATTCTTCAGGCATCTCTTAACATACGCCCTGAAGGAACTAAACCATGGATCATGATCAGGGCCAAGGTTCTTATTTAAGATGAATAAAAAACGCATGCTAATAAGGTCTAAGTTTCAAGGTCTGATGAAAATGATTGCGGGAGGAAAATACGAAAAGCTTCAGGATCTAGCAAAGAGAAGGGGCCTCTTCTGGGGAAGCTATGAAATCTATGGCGGTGTAGGGGGCTTCATGGACATAGGACCCCTTGGGGTTCAATTGAAGCATAAGATCGAGGAGGCTTGGAGGGACTTCTTCATCAGGAACCAAGGCTTGTTCGAGATTGAGACTCCCATCACGGCCCCGAAGTGCGTCTTCGAGGCTTCTGGGCATCTTGAAAGTTTCAAGGACCCGATGGTTCAGTGCAAGGCATGCGGACGAAGGTTTAGGGCCGATCACATAGTGAAAGAATCCCTAAAGATAACCGGAACGGAGGCGGAACGTCTAAGCCTTCAGGAGCTCGAAAGGGCCATATCGGAAAGAAAAATCGCATGTCCAGAATGTGGTGGAGAGCTGATGAAGCCAACCCTATTCCTGACGATGTTCCAAACGACCATAGGACCTTACAGCGAAGCCATAGGATACCTTAGGCCCGAGGCTGCTCAGGGAATGTTCACAAGTTTCAAACGAGTCTACGAGCAGGCAAGGGGAAAGCTTCCCATAGGAATCGCCCAAATCGGGAGGGTTGCAAGGAATGAGATATCCCCTAGACAGGGGCTGATAAGGCTTAGGGAGTTTACCATAATGGAATTCGAGTTCTTTTTCGACCCTGAAGATCCTAGCTGTCCTTATTTGCCGGAGGTTTATGATGAAACTTTGAGGCTTATTACTGAACCCTTAAGGCTCAAGGGCTCAGAAGAGCCTATAGAACTTTCCGTGAAAGAAATCTTAGAAAAGGGCCTCGTAAAGGTCGAGTGGCTCGCCTACTTTATGGCATTGGCCAAAAGGTTCCTTTCAAAGCTAGGCATTCCTGGAGAGTCCCAAAGATTTATAGAAAAGCTCCCATGGGAAAGGGCCCACTATTCGGCTCAGGGCTTCGATCAGGAGGTTTACTTGGATCGTTTCGGATGGGTGGAGGTTTCAGGACATAACTATAGGACGGACTATGACCTAAGAAGGCATATGGAATTTAGCGGTCAGGACATGAGGGTTTTCAAGGCTTACGAGAGCCCTAAAGTGGTCGATTCTTTGGCTCTGAAGATTGACAAGGCAAACTTGGGAAGGGCCTTCAAAGGTCAGGCACCTCTCATCGCCAACAAGCTTGAGACCATGGATCCAGAGGTCGTTAAGAGGAGCTTTGAGGAGTTAGGATTCATTGAAGTGGAAGGCTTCAGGATTCTTCCTGAGCATGTCCACATAATCCATGAAAGCAGAGTTGAGGGGGGAAGGCGCTTCATTCCCCATGTCATCGAGCCTAGCTTCGGTTGTGAGCGTCTTCTTTATGCGACCTTGGAGTACGCCTACACTGAACGGGAGGGAAGGGTTATTCTACGTCTTCCGAAGGGTCTCGCCCCCATCGAAATTGCCGTATTCCCCCTTATGGCTAAGGATTCCCTTTGCGAGAAGGCTCAAAAAATTTACCATTGGTTAATAGAAAGGGGATTTAGGACAGATTATGATGATGCAGGATCCATAGGCAAACGGTATGTTAGGGCTGATGAGATGGGTATACCTCTAGCCGCTACCATCGACTACCAAACCCTTGATGACGGAACCGTCACCCTTAGGGATAGGGATACATGGCGCCAAGTAAGGGTTCGAATTGAGGCCATAGAGGATAGAATTCGAAGATATTTAGAAGGTAAACTAGGATTCGAGGAACTTGGTCCTCCCTGTTGAGAAATCCGATACGACATAAAGTCCTTCCTTGGTAAGCTTTTAAGAGGCCTAAGCATATTTTTAAATGGAATCCTTAGAATGGGCGATCGCTTTATGGTAACCCCCTTAGAAAGCGATGAGCAGGCGAGGCGTAAGATTCTTACACTTTGCCAAGATCATGCTCGGATTATCCAAGACATGGCGAGGCAGCTTTCGAACCTTATGGATATGTACTTAAGGGGGGAAGGAGAACGCCTAAGGGAATCCTTCAACAACCTGAGTACCCTAGGAAAGGAGGCAAGGGAGGTTCAGTGGAATACCGTGAAGGGACTTGTGCAAATCGGTCCAGCCTTTTCCAACCGTAGCGATGTTCTACAGATGGCCATTAAGCTAACTAGTATAGGGGATAGTCTCGAGGGAGCCGGCCACAGGATCGTTTCGCTAGCCGCCTTACGAGAGGTTGTAGACAATCAAATCGGAAAGGCTCTAAGCGAGCTTTCTTTAGCCGTTCTCCAAGTAATAACGGAGCTTAGGAAGACCCTTCTCACGCTGAGTATGAATCCTTACAAAGCCATCGAAAATGCCAAGCTTGTAAAGGATCTGGAGATTAAGGTGGATAACCTCTATAGGGAAACAGACTTAAAGATTCTGACTATCGAGAAGGATGTCGGTCGTCTTCTTTTAGTTCGGGATATTACTATGCTCCTAGAGAATGCGGCTGACTTGGCGGAGGATGCCGTCGATTCGGCCCAAATAATCGCCATGGCCATCTAACTCTTTCCTACTTACGATTCAATTCAACGCCAAAACGCCGTTCCTTTCTGGGGGACACAAATCCTTGAAAAATCGAAGGGAAAGGAAAATTATGGCAAGTCTTTTGGGAAATCGCCTCATCGTCTGGAATCCATCGGAAGGATCTGAGATCTATAGAAAAGGCTATTATGGAAAGCCTGTCGGAATACCAAAGCCCAAGAGCCCGGAGTTTGATGTTCCCCTAATCCTCGACGCTATGGAGGGATTATACCTCCTAGAGAAGGGGATCATAAAGGTTCTTGATCAGTTAACAGGTAAGTCCATTCCCAAGAGGCGACTGAAGAAAATTGCCTCAGAGTTCGACGAAAATTTTGAGGATCGATATGAGGTTTACAAGGATCTTCGGGAAAGGGGTTATGTAGTCACTTCAGGCATAAAATTCGGATGCGATTTTGCAGTTTACAAGCAGGGACCTGGTATCGATCATGCCCCCTTCATGATTCAAGTGAGGCGGCCAGAGGATAAGGTTTCAGCCACTGAGATCGTCAGGGCTGGTCGCCTCGCAACAACGGTCAGGAAGCGTTTCATTATAGCGATTAGAAGGCATCGATTGAATCGGATTGAGTACCTGATGTTTAAGTGGTGGAAGGCTTAAAATTCCCTTAGATCCCTCCCCATTCTCGCCAAAAAGCCTTACAGCTTTTATCCTAGGACATAGAAAAGGCAATATGAAGACCTTGAAGGTTTCATATGCTATGAATAGGGATATAGTAGTCGTAGATGAAGGAGTTTCGATAAAGGAAGCAGCAAAGCTCATGCGAGAAAAGGCTTCAGGCTGCGCCATAGTTTTGACCAAATCAAGGCCCATAGGAATGGTAACGGAAAGGGATATTACTTACAAGGTGGCTGGGGAGGGTTTGGATCCCAATAGCGTTAGGGTTAAAGAGATCATGTCGACACCTCTCATAACAATCGATCCTGACGCTGACCTAATGGAGGCGGCTAAGCTTATGGAAAGGCATAGGATCCGGCGCCTGGCTGTGGCTAGAGGAGAAATCCTATACGGGATTATTAATGCTGCAGACATAGCCCGCCACTTAGAAGGGTATGTGGATCAGGAAATTCGTAGGATTTTAAGGTCTGTCTTTTTCCCTAGTCCTGGAAGGTTGTAGGGGCTCTTTTTTACATCCGGAAGCGATATAAGCTGAGAAAAGGTGAAGCCATGGCGAGAACTCTGAGGTTAACAAGGGATTTGGATCTTGAGGGAGCTTCCATCATCATAGGACTGGATGGATGGGTTAATGCAGGAAGCGCTTCAACCTTAAGTCTCAATTACCTCATTCGAAAGCTCGAAGCCGAGAAAATTGGAGAAATCCCTCCTGGAAGTTTCTATGGCTATTCGATGCGTCGTCCGATAGTGAACGTTGAGGGAGGTCTGATTAAGGAATACGAAACCCCAAGGAACTCTATATACGGATGGAAGGGAGATGTTCGATGCCTTGTCCTATTGCTCGGTGTGGAGCCAGACCTTAATTGGCCGGGCTATTCGGAAGCCATCATGGAACTTTCGGTAGCTACAAAGGCTCGGCGCATCTATACCCTTGGAGGTTATATATCGATGATTCCCCACACTATCGAACCGCCGGTGACAGGATCTACGAATACACCGAGGCTTTTAGGGGAGCTAAAGGCGGCTGGCATCGAGTTGACAAACTATAGAGGCCCAACGGGTGTTTACAGCCAGATACTATGGGATGGTGCCCAAAGGGGTCTTGAGGTTGTAAGTCTTTGGACTGCAGTTCCCCAGTACGTATCCGTCCCAAATTCCAAGGCTGCCTTAGCCCTTATACGGAAGCTTACCCTTATGGAGAATATTCAAGTAGCCCTTTCAGATTTAGAGAATGACGCCTATATCTTAGATAGAAAGATTGCTGAAGAGGCAAAGATGAACCCCGAGCTTCTTCGGTTGATAGAGGAATTGGAGAGGGGTTATAAGATCTTTAGGGCATCTCCATCCTATAGGGTTTGAGAGTCCCATCGATTATGATAACGAAATTGAAGGATTTGGAGTTAATCTTAGAAATCTGGAAAGCCTTTTTCATAAAAAATCGGTCCATCCTTCAATTCGATGCCTACAATTAGAAAATGAAATGATGTATCGCACTCTTTTTGGAAAAATCGTAGGGATAAGCCCTACTGTAGGGGATAATCCCCTCCTTAAAACTTGAAAAAGGGAGAAATCCTTTTCAGAATATCGGATACTTTTTATGCTACCATAATTTCAATTCTTACAGCCTTGGGTAGAGCCCTTCTCCTAACCGGAGATCCAGGTGTAGGAAAGACGGTAGCAATTCTGAAGGTGATAGAAAGATTAAGGGCTGAAGGCTTCAGGGTAGGAGGCTTTGTAAGCCTAGAAGTTAGGATTAGAGGAACAAGGGTAGGTTTCAAGATTCAAGATCTATCGAAGGGCGTGGAAGGCTGGCTCGCCCATGTAGATCAGCCTGATGGCCCCAGAATAGGAAAATACAGAGTCAATTTAAAAGACTTAGATCAGATTGGAACCGTAGCCATAGAGGATGCCCTCTCTCATCCAGAAATCCATGTTGTGGCTGTAGATGAAATCGGACCTATGGAACTCTTCTCAGAGTCCTTCAAGAATGCCATCAAAAGATCCATCGAAGGACCTAAGCCCCTTATTGGCATCATACATAAGAGGGCAAAAGGACCGTTTATCGATGCTTTGAGGAACTCTCCGATAGTTGAGATTGTAGAGATCACCTATACCAACCGGGACCTTCTTCCCGAGAAGATTGCTCAAAAAGTTCTAGGCTGGCTTAGGGAAAGATTATAGAAAATTTAGCTCTATCTTCTTATGAAACCAATAGATCTTCCTCTATCAACTTAATACGATTGCAAAAAATTGATATGAAGGGAAGGGAAGGAAATGAAGAAGTGTAGTAGCGAATTTAAAATAATAAGGAAAAAAGGCGGTGCGAAGGGCAATGTCCAAAATAGCCATCGTTGACTACGGATTAGGAAATCTAAGGAGCATAAGGAAAGGATTGGAAAGGGCGGGAGCTGATGCCATCATTACCAATGAAGCCCATAGGATTGCAGAAGCTGATGCCATCATCCTTCCGGGAGTTGGTGCCTTCGAGGAAGCCCTGAGGAATATCAAACCTCTGATCCCTACGATTTTCCAAGGAATTGAAGATGGAAAAGCTCTCTTAGGGATTTGCCTGGGAATGCAACTCCTCTTTACCGAAAGCACAGAGGGCGGGCTAAATAGGGGGCTAAATCTATTCGAAGGTCGGATCCTTCGTCTACCTGAAGGTCTAAAGGTTCCCCAGATAGGATGGAATACCCTAAGAATTCTGAAGCCAGAAAATCCATTTGTAAAGGGAATAGAAAACGGAAGCTATGTCTATTTCGTCCATTCTTACTTCGCAAAGACTGAAGTGAAGGAAGATTTGGTAGCGACAGTAAACTATGGTTTTGAGTTCCCCGCCATAGTAAGCCGTGATCGAATCTTTGCAACCCAATTTCATCCAGAGAAATCAGGGAATATAGGTCTTCGCATTCTGAAGAACTTCGTTGAAATTATAGGTACGTAGGAATGCATTCCCTTTAGCTTCGAGTAGGTTGGGTGGAGTGGAACCGAGGTGGGAAAGGCTTATAAGACATAAAGTCCGACCCAACTCAAGCTGGGCTTCGAGCCCCGACCCCCCTTGAAGGGAAAGGAAGTCTGAGAATATGCTAGCAAAGCGCATCATTCCCTGTCTTGATACAGTAGCCGGGCGAGTTGTTAAGGGAGTTAGGTTCAGAAATCTTAAGGATTCTGGAGATCCAGTAGAACTTGCTAGGGCTTATGATTCGCAAGGAGCCGATGAGCTTGTCCTATTGGATATTACAGCCTCCCACGAAGGGCGAGAAACCCTTATTGATGTTGTTGAGAGGACTGCCGATGCGATCATGATTCCCTTAACAGTTGGAGGCGGAATAAGGTCTTCCACCGATGTCCGAAGGATCCTCAATGCGGGGGCAGATAAGGTCTCCATTAACACGGCCGCTGTTCGAAATCCCTCCTTAATCAGAGAGTGTAGCCGCATGTTCGGAAGCCAATGCATTGTATTGGCAGTGGATGTTCGACGCATCTACGTAAGCGATGCCTCAGAGGCATCTGGAAAAACCCTTATTGAAACTCCAGAGGGGCTATGCTGGTGGGATGTTTACATTTATGGCGGAAGGCAGGCCGTTGGCATGGATGCTTTCAAATGGATCGAGGAAGCCGTCTCCCTCGGTGCTGGAGAAATCATGCCATCATCCCTCGACTTCGATGGGACAAGAAGGGGCTATGACTTAGCTTTTCTAGCAGAGTTGGCAGACCGGGTCCCCGTTCCTATCATAGCCAGCAGTGGAGCCGGAACACCTCAACATATCTTAGAAGCCCTTACCATCGGAAAGGCGGATGCGGCCTTAGCAGCTGGAATTTTCCATCGGGGCGAATATTCCATAAAGGAGGTAAAAAAATTCTTGGCCTCAAAGGGCATACCCGTAAGGCTTTAGGGATTTTAGGTCAAAAGAGCGCCTTTTTATATAAGATAACGAAAAGGGACACTTTTTATGCCTTTTTTACTAGTGAACCTAGCTGATGAGTTCTACGTATTTCAGAGCTTCTCGTAACTCCTTTCGTTCCTTCTCCTTCAAGGGTGGCAAGGGTGCCCTGACAGCTCCGCAAGGTAAGCCTATCATGGAGAGGGCTTCTTTACATGGCGCTACATAACCCGGCTCATATTCGAAAAACCTATTGAGGACTTGTATCCTCATGTGAAGCCTTAAGGCCTTCTCAAACTCTTTCCTTCGAAAAGCCTCATAAACCTCGACCATCTGTTTTGGAATGACGCAAGCAGCCGTCGAGAAGACACCCCTTCCTCCAATGGAAAGGACGGGAAATAGCTGGCTATCAATGCCCGTTAGTACCGATATTCTATTGCCTAACGACCTTATGATCTCAAGGGTTTGACTAAGGTCTGGGTTACTCTGCTTTAACCCTACGACTCCTGGGATCTCTGCTAAGCGTTCCATAAGCGCTGGGCCGATATTATGTCCCGTATAGGCTGGGTTATTGTATACGACTATGGGTAAGGTGACTTGCTCGGCTATACGCTTGTAAAAGTCGAGGATACTCTCCTCTGGAAGCTTGAAGTAGTAAGGTGGAACAAGGATAAGGGCGTCCGCCCCCGAATCCTCTGCATGCTTTCCTAAAAGGACTGCCTCTTTTACGCTGCAAGCAGAAGTGCAGGCAATTACGGGGACTCTCCCATCGACTTCATCGACTGTAACCTCTAAAACCTTCATCCTTTCTTCCCTGAGCAGGTGGGGGAACTCTCCGTTTCCACCCGTAGTCATGACACCATGGACTCCATTTTCAAGTACATATCTGATTAGTTTTCTAAGGGCAGCCTCATCAACTTCATCGTTGGGGGTGAAAGGTGTAACGAGCGCTGGGATTATGCCTTCTAAAGTTTCCCTCGAAATTCGCAACCTACTCACCAATTAAAAGACTTCTAGCTGATATTAAAAAGGCTCACGTACGTCTTTCTGTATTTAGAAAGACCTTTCGAGTTATCGAAGGTTAAAAATCCCTAATTAAGGATTTTTCCTAAGCTTTGTGCTATTTTTGGCACTTGTCATTCAGCAACGAATGGCGAAACTTCGATAAAGGGATCTAAGCCCAGCTATCGTAACCGTTAATGCGTTGAAATAAGTCCAAAGTCTACCTAAGATTGCAAGGAAAAACTAAGGCTTTGGAAAAGCTATAACGGAACTAAAACTAACTTTGCGAGTCTAGAAGGCCCTTAAGCCTAGAAAGGTGGATTTCTAGGACTAATTTAAGCCGCGGGTTGTATATCGCTGCTGCGGGATGAAGGGTCGGGAAATAGATTCTTCCATTTTTTTCGAAGTATTTACCCCTCATTCCAGGCCTCGGGCTTCCTAAAAGGGCTCTTATTGCCGTATTTCCTAGGAGACATACGAATCTAGGATTGATGACATCCATCTGGCGCTGAAGATAAATTTGGCAAGCCTCTGCCTCCTCCTTTTTTGGCTCCCTATTCCCGGGCGGCCTGCATTTGACAACATTCGTGATGAAAACTTCCTCTCTTCGAATACCAGCCCTTGCCATGGCATCGTTCAAAAGCTTTCCAGCGGCTCCGACAAAGGGTCTTCCTTGTCTATCTTCCTCGGCTCCGGGTGCCTCTCCTATGAAAATTAGCTTGGCATTGGGTGAGCCTTCTCCTGGAACTGCGTTTATCCTCCCTCTGTGGAGGGAGCATAATTGGCATCTTCTTATTTCATCGGCTATAAGATCCAAATCCTTAGCCTTCAATTTCTTTCGCCTTCTACGCCTAAGTCTTTATTATAGCTTAATGCCCATCTGCCCTTGGTAGCGTCCGCTTCGCTTTTCATAGGTGAGCTCAGCCTCTGAAATAAGGGTCTCGAAGACTATTTGGGCAAAGGGATCTCCTATCGTAATCTCAAGGGGATTCTGGGAAGCATTTAAGGCGGATAGGGTTAAGGTTCCTTGAAAGCCCGCATCCACCTTTCCGAAAGAACCAAGGACTCCTCTTCTAGCCCAGCTACTTTTAATCCAAAGTTGGGCCGAAACTTTGGCTCCTAGACTGATCTTTTCCAAGGTTCCTACGAGAAACCAAGTTAATGGCGGGATTCTGGCTTTATCGCTTACAATACGGAGACCTTGGGCTGGGATGAGAAGTTCGGCTATAGAAAGGTCATAGCCGTTCGGCGTTAGTCGTTCTTCTATGAAGGGCTCGATGGATATCTGTCCAGAGTGCATGAAGGCCTTAATCTCTCTATCGGAGAGGATACTCAAGGAAAACCCATTCTTTGAAGGAAAGGCTTTCACTTAAGGTTAAAACCATAGTCATTTATTCGTTCCAGCTAAGACGGGAATATGCCTAGCCATTGAATCTAGCAATCGTTATTCTTGCCTTACCTCAAAGCCCTATTGGGCAATCCTTAGAATACCGCCTTCTAGGTCATGGTAGTTCATTCGCAATCTCATGCAATAACATACCCAAGGATTGAGGTAATCGATCTTTGTCGGATCGTAATCAGTAGCGTCATAAATTTTACCTTCTACTTGTGAAGATGATCTAATCGCAAGGCGACTAGAATCTGCAGTCTAACGATTGCAATGCTGTTAAGGGTAGTTGTAGAGGTATTCTGTCCTAAAGTCAAGGCTTAGGCAGGTATCGCTCCTCTTGGAAGAGATGTTCCTTAACAACCTCTTTGTTCAGCTCTGCTCCAAGACCGGGTCTGTCGGGGACCTGCACATAGCCTTTCTCAGGTAAAAGCGGTGGCTCTACAAGGTTTTTCACCCATGGGCCCCAGTTCCCCCGAACCCATTCGAGCATCGCGCAGTTGGGTATCGCTGCTAGGAGATGAACGCTTGCATAATTCGCTAGAGGCCCATTAGGGTTATGTGGTGCCAAGGGTACATAATAGCTTTCCGCCATAGCTGCGATCTTCTTCATCTCCGTGATGCCTCCGGTCCGCGCGATATCTGGCTGAATAATATCTACAGCCTCCTTTTCAAGGAGGGGGCGGAAGCCAAACTTCGTATAGATATGCTCCCCAGCCGCGATGGGTATGTCTAAGTGATGGGCTACCTTAGCCATAGCGTCTATATTCTCAGGTGGGACTGGCTCCTCAAAGAAGTACGGGTCGAAAGGTTCCAATTTCTTCCCAACTTTTATAGCCGTGTGGGGATTGAATCGGCAACCTCCTTCAACGGCAAGCTCGACATCCCACCCAGCAGCTTCACGGAAAGCCCTCATCCTCTTAGCTGCGTCCTGGAGCTCCGATACTCCAAAAGGGTCTCCTTGGAATGGGTAGACCTTAATCGCCGTATAGCCCTCGGCCATGACCGCTGATACATTCTTGGCAATCTCTTCCGTCGTAGAGCCACCAGCGTGTGTGTAGACTCTCACCTTGTCGCGGAACTTACCACCAAGGAGCTTCCAAACAGGGGCGTTCAGCACTTTGCCCCGGATATCCCAGAGAGCTTGGTCGATTCCGCTGATCGCCGTGGTCATTACTCCAGATAGGCCATGAGGCCCGGTTCTGCTGTACATAGTAGCCCAAACCCTTTCCACATCCATAGGGTCGAGCCCGATGATATACCTTCTCAGCTCCCGAATGCCTCCCTGAATGCTGAGATCTCCCGGCCAGTTACAGGCCTCACCAATGCCCGTGATACCGTCATCCGTGGTTACTTCCACGAAGATAAAGCACCTACTCCAAGTACCTGGCCTTTGCCCCCCGCTATCCACCATGTAAGTGTCAACATCAACGATCTTCATACAAAGCACCTACGCATGACTGTTGACGGAGTCCGAATAAAGGATTTGCGATCTTTGCAACGAATGGACTTGCACCTCATTACATTACACTGTAGACCTACCTTTCTATCCATAGCTTCAATCCTTACTCGCTAAGCCTTCCTTTCTTTGCCTAATGATCAAGAAGATTTTATCAATAGAATCTTTGGAATCGTAGATTCCCAAAGAATCGTAGATTCCCGGCTTTATCCTAATTCCATCTTCAATACAAAAAACACAAATCTTAAATATGGAACTAATGACCACGAAGGTTATTTCGAGAATAGTAGTGAACGCCTCGCGAAGGTGTCGACGAATGACCTTTAAGCGTATCGATGAGATCTGGAGATCCAGGGACCTATCGACGAGCAAAACTCTGGAGCCCCCTGTTTTTGTCTCCCACAGATCATCGTCATTGGAAAGAAGCTTGGTCATCAAAGGCTCTAAGAGCTACAGTAAGGGATTTACCTCGATTAGAAAAAACAAGAATTAGGATAAGAGGGATGTGTATGGCGGGAATCCTATTCCAAATCGTTATGGTGCCTATTTTTTTCTCCATTGTAGCTTTTCTATCGGCTAAAAAGATTGGCGAGAAAACTGGTTGGATTGCCTTCGCATCCCTATTTTATACCTTAGCCCTGACTCTAGCCTTAACGATAGGGCTATCGGCCAAAGATGGGGCTTACGTCGAGGAATATAGTTGGGTCCCAGCCTTTCGCCTGAGTTTCGGTCTTCGTCTCGACGGCCTTAGCCTTCCCTTCGTTATGACCATAGGAATCCTTACAACCTTAATAGCCCTCTACTCGATTCCCTATATGAAGCATAAGATCGGAGAAACCTCGCAAGAATATGGAACCTATTTCGCCCTCTATCTCCTTTATGCTGCAGGTATGCAGGGTGCAGTCCTCTCGACAAACCTCATAGAATTCTACCTATTCTATGAGCTTATGCTCATACCTTCCTATTTTATGATAGCCCAGTGGGGCTATGGAAATAGGGAGCGAATAGCCTTCATGTATTTCATCTGGACCCATGTAGGAGCCCTAGCCCTCCTGGCTGGTATAATTAGTACCTATGTTCTTACCCTTCCCGCCGGATCCTTCGATATCTACGAGATACATACCATCCTACAAATGCAGCAATATCCTTCTGAAGTCATTAGATGGATTTCGATTGCTATGTTCCTCGGCTTCTTTGTAAAGATGGCGGTATTCGGTCTCCACATATGGCTTCCTCATGCCCATGCTGAGGCTCCAACGCCGATAAGTGCCCTCCTCTCACCAGCCATGATTGGAATAGGAGGCTACGCAACGGTAAGGATACCTATGAGCCTTTTCCCCGAGGTTTTTGTAGTCTTAGGGCCTCTCCTATCGATTTGGGCCGTGGCTACGATGGTTTATGGGGGAATGATGGCTTTAGCCCAAGACGACTTAAAAAGGCTTCTTGCCTACTCGAGTATAAGTCAGATGGGGTATATCCTTTTTGGGATCGCATCCTTCAAGCTACTTGGCGTTTCAGGTTCCATGTTCCACTACGTTTCCCATGGGATTGGAAAGGGAATCCTCTTCATGGTAGCGGGCGCGATCATGCTTCAAACCGAGGGCCTTCGAAGCATAAGGAAATTGGGAGGCTTGGCGTCGAAGATGCCTATAACCTCTACGGCGGCCATCATAGGCTTCTTGACGATCATGGGAATACCGCCCCTCAATGGCTTCCAGTCGGAGTGGATGCTTTTTACAGGGGCCTTCCAAGAAATAACCTATAACAGTCTTTTTTTAATAAGGCTCCTTACAGCATACGTAGGGATCCTTTCGACAGTCCTCACGGCTGGCTATGGACTTTGGACTATACGGAGAGTATTCTTCGGGGAAAGGCCTGATCATCTCGAGGGCGTTAAGGAAGCTCCACCTTTAGTGATAGCCCCCCTCTTGGTCCTGACGGTCCTATCTATACTCTTTGGCACCTTTCCCAGCCTCATTACGGATTTCCTTCTCGAGGCTTTGAAATCCATTGTACCCACTTAAACCCCTTAGCCCATAAAAATGGATGAACGAAAAGAAGGCAGGTGCTTTCCTCCTTCGTAAGCATCTTATCTTCAGATGAAATGGGGCAAATATCCTAATAGACCAATAGCCTTTCTATGGACTCGGGTCTTAAACCGTCTTCTTTTCCATAAACTATGGCCCTCAGGTTACGAACTTCGAACCATTTTAAAATTAGGTATGAAAGAATAACGCCAACATGAAAAGGTGAAGGATAAACCCTCAGTATCCTCCTGCACATTTTGGCGAGGAGGCGATCCCCCTCCAAATCTACGATGGCTAAGGAACCACATCGCTCATATTCCATCAGAACCCTCGTAAGCATATCCCTGTAAGGTTGGGCCATCAAAGCTCTTATAGCCCCCTCCACCTCTTGGGCCTTTAAGGCAATATCTATATTATCCGGAGTTAATGCGTAAAAAACTGGATAGATATAATCCTTGACTTCACTTGGATCTAGTCTTAGGGTCTTACCCCTTAACAGAATCTTAATGTTTCTAATTTCCAACTCCCCGCCGATGAGCTTCTTGGCAATCACTTTATCTCTCCCATCGAGCCTTTCCGTAAGAGTCCATAGAGATCCATAGACGTGAAAATCCAAAGCCTTTTCCAAGGCTATGAGGTTTTTCTTCTCCAAATAGTCTTTCATAGACCTGGCTAGTAAGGCTCCGTACTCGGTCTTTTCAAGGAATTGTACGAAGCTTTCGACATCCCGAGCTACGCCCAGCAAATCCCTATAAGTTTCTGCACTTAGCCCCCTCGGAATAGGTACGATATATCTTAAGGCTTCCTCGTAGTCAATGCCTCCCTTTAAGGCCCTAAGGGCGATCTTAAGATTCTCGATCTCAAACCTCTTTAGATAGCCGAGAATAAGGGGAGCCACATCGGAGGATGCCTTCTCGGCTACCTTGCTGTACGTTTTAAAAAGGTTCCTTAAAAAAGCTTCTTCTAATGACAAGGCCCTTACGGTGCCAGGTTGAATATCTAAAAGGTCTTCGCCGTATGAGGTGGCCTTCAGAAAGCTTAAAAGTCCTTCTAGGTCAGGGCATCCAAGAAGGATACTATAACCCCCTTCTTCGATTAAGCTTGCCTTCATCCCTCGAACTCTGGTAGTTATATAACCATACTTGGAAACACTAAGCTTCATTTCAAAGCCCTCGCTTTATCGAAACTGAGTTTCATCGCCTAACGAATGCTAGGGTCGCCTCTTCTTTGCTAGTTTATGATCGCCCCTCAAGAAAAGGGGCGTGAGGAAAATATAAGCATAAGCATTATAGCACCTAGCAAGCTCCTTTAGTTTAAGGCATGATAAAGCCTTTAGACCTCGACCTTTGAGCTTATGGACTTCTGGGAAGGAGGCATCGAGAAGCCGAACAGAGGATGCTGATCGTGGTAAGTATCTTCCTATATATTGGCATTTAGACATGGTGGAATGCCTTCAAAGCTTCGTTTGAATTATGCGGAACGCATAATCTCCCGGATGGGATAGAATCCCAAATTGAACGAAAAAGGATTGCCAATAGGTTTTTGCCGTTTCGAAGAAAAAAGAAAAGGCATCCGGAACTTTAGGCTTCTATGCTTTCAAAGGAGACTAATGGTGCGAGCTAAAAGGCTCGTATTTCGAATAATAGTCCAGAGCATTATAAGGAAATTAGAAGGCTTTGGAAGCCATTAAGAGCCTCTTGAAAAAGGTGAATAACCTGGCTAAAAATCAGACGAACGATAGGGAAGGATGACAAGCAATGGAAATCCCTGTAAAAACCTTATAGGATCGTTCTAAAATTTCAAAAGTCTCGTTTGGGAAAGATTAAAAAAGCACTCCTAATGATTAATTAAGAGCTTAAAGGGCAGAGACGTTTCAAAGCCTTCGAGAGGTTTCATTGGCACCCTAGGTGTGTTAACATGGAAAGCTCCATCCTCGATTACCTGAAAGCTGTTAAAGAAGCTGAGGGAAAAGCCCAAGAACTCGTCGATCGTGCAAGGGCTGAGGCAGAATCCCTTCTCGAAAAAGCTAGGGTTGATTCGATAAAGATTTACGATGCAACCCTTGATGAAATTCTTAGGGAGGCTGAACAACGCGCTGAAAGATTGAGGCAGGAGGCGAGGAAGACCTCCCAAGAAGAGGCCGAGAGGATCCTAAAGAAGGCAGAGAAGGAAGTTGAAGTTATCCGTTCTATGGCTGAAGCGAACTTTAAGGAGGTCCTCAAATCGGTCTTGGAAGAGGTTCTATCCATCGTTGAATCAGAGGATTGATGGTATGGAAGAAGCTCCTTCATCAGAAGGCTTGAAAAGAATTCTAGAAAGGATAGCTAAAGATGCTGAGTTAGAGGTAGAAAGAATAAGGGAGGAGACAAAAAAGAGAACTGAGGTCATAATCGAGGAGCGAAAGGAGCAGGCAAAAAGGGACGCGAAAGATGATGTCGAAAGGGTTCTGAGGGGAGCTGAGGAGGAGGCCGAAAGAATTCGAAGACAGGTTCTTTCGGATGCTAGGACGAAGGCTTCAAGGATGATCTCCCAAGAAAAACAGAGGTTGATCGAAGAAGTTCTCAAGGCGACGGCAAAGGAACTCCATGAGCTTAAGAAGTCTGAGGAGCGGTACATACCTCTTCTCACTCAAATGATAAGGAAGGGAGCTAAGGCATTAGGAGGCGGTGAGCTCGAGATCCTCCTTTGCAATGAAGACCGCGAATTGGCTTCTAAGCTTAACCTAAACGCCATCGCAAGGGATGGAATGGAGAAAGGGACAAGGCTTTTCTTAGGAAAGGATAGTATAGAAGCCTCCGGAGGAGTCGTCATAAGAAGAATGGATGGAAGGGGCCTCGTTGATTATACCTTTGAGTCCCTCATAGGCTTCCATGAAAGGGCTTTACGACTAAGAATCGCAAAGGCTTTGTTCAAGGCCGCCTAGGATAGTCGCTTCTCTTTTCGTTTATTTTGAAGAACCCTTATCCTTATGCTGTCCTCCCTCTCCGTTTCCTCAAGGATAAGCTCTACCCATCGAATCGTAGCATCTATCTGTGGTATTGCTTTGTGCTGGATGAAATTCATCTTCCTCTTCGTAGCGGCCATGGCTTCAACGATGGTAGAAAGGGCCCCCTCGGCCTCTGCAAGCTTTATGGCATTCCTTAAGACTTCCCGTACTTTTCTTGTCATCTCGTCAAGTTTTGCCGTCGTGTCTAAAAGACTGTAATTCAAACTTTCAGTGCCCATTGGCTTATCCTGGGCTACCACTCCTGCTTCGACAAGATTTAAAACGGGTATCGAGACCTTCCTAAAAACGGTAGCCTTCGTATCGACCTCAAAGCGATCAAAAAGGGTTGTCCAAGAGGAGGAAAAAATTCCCCGTCCCATAAGCATCTTAGCCTCTGAAAAAGAGGCGTAGGCTTCTTCCAAAGCTTTGTACATTTCATTCCTTAGAGGAGTTATCATGTCAAGGTATCGGAAAAATTCTTCAGTAAGGGCGCTAAGATCTCTTTGGAGAACGTCTAAGACGGCTTGGGCCAATACCTTCCGACGTCTAAGCCTTAAAAGCTGCTCCCTTGTCGGCTGAACAGCTAGTCTCTCGACTGACATGAGGAACCCTTCATGCCTTGGAGCCGGGCTTTCGGTAGTACTTCTTTATCAAATCGGGGTCGATCCTAGAAAGCTCTGCCTCAGGAAAGACCGATAGGACATTCCAGCCAATGTCTAAGGTTTTTTCAACATCCCTGTTCTCGTCGGGGGCTTGGTTTATAAACTCTCTTTCGAACCTATCCACGAACTTCAGGTATAGCCTATCCCTTTCGGTTAGGGCCTCCTCACCAGAAATCATAGCGGCTTCCCTTACAATCCTCCCTTCAGCATAGGCGTAGTAAAGCTGGTCTGAGAGTTGCTTATGGTCTTCCCTTGTCTTTCCCACTCCTATGCCTTTATCCATAAGTCTGGAAAGGCTTGGAAGGGGGTTTATTGGGGGATATATGCCCCTCCTGTACAAATCCCTATCGAAAACTAGCTGGCCCTCCGTGATGTAAGCCGTCAGGTCTGGAATTGGGTGGGTAATGTCATCCTCTGGCATCGTAAGGATGGGTACCTGAGTTATAGATCCCTTTTTTCCATGGATCTTTCCAGCCCGCTCGTATATGCTAGCCAAATCCGTGTACATATAGCCTGGAAATCCCCTCCTCCCTGGCACCTCAGCCCTAGCGGCCGAAACCTCTCGTAACGCCTCACAATAATAGGTCATATCTACCAAGACGACGAGGACATGCATATCCTGCTCGAAGGCAAGGTACTCGGCAGCCGTAAGGGCAAGTCTGGGCGTCAGAATCCTTTCCAAAGCTGGATCCTCAGCCATGTTGAGGAATACGACTACCCTGTCCATAACCCCCATCCTTTCAAACTCGTCTCTGAAGAACTTAGCCTCGTCACCAGTAACGCCCATGGCAGCTAGGATTACCGTAAAGGCTTCAGCCTGTCCAGGGACCGTTGCCTGCCTAACAATTTGGGCAGCCAGAAGCCTATGGGGAAGCCCAGAACCTGAGAAGATAGGTAGCTTCTGACCTCTTAAGAGGGTATTCATTCCGTCGATAACAGAGATACCAGTCTGAATGAATTCGCTTGGATGGGCTCGGCAAAAAGGATTGATGGGCTTTCCATGGACATCGAGCTCGTCCTCGGCGATAATAGAAGGACCGCCATCCCTTGGATTTCCCCTCCCATCGAAGGTTCTTCCCAACATATCCATGGAAACCCTAAGCTTGATGGGGGCTCCTGTATGTCGAATGATGGTGGATTTAACATCAAGGTCAAGGGTACCCTCGAAGACCTGGATGAGGGTTATGTCTTCGCTAACGTCGATGATCTGGCCCCACCTTTCCTCGCCTGTGGGAGTTGTCACTTCAACGAGTTCGCCAAAGGATGCACCCGGCATTGTTTCTACGAAAAGCAGAGGACCTGAGATTTCCCTAACGCTTGCTAGTTTTACATGAGGCAACGAACTCATGATCATCCCTTCTTCTTCCTAGCCTGCTCCTCCACTAGGAGATTTATCTCCTCGTCGATCTTCTTATCGATTTCATCGGCTACCTTGGCTATTTCCTCACTGGGAACGAGTTTCATCCTAGCCATCTCCTCGATGACCGGGAGGGACATGATTCTGTTCAAGGGGACCTCTTGGCCTATGGCAAACCTAGCCTTTCTATAGAACTTAAGGATCGTTCTAAGCATATGAAAAGTTTTTTCTTTAGAGCAGTATCCATCGACAGGATGGAAGGCACTCTGCCTTAGGAAGTTCTCCCTAAGGTTCCTTGCCACTTCCACGATGAGGCGTTGGGATTCCGCCAATACCTCGGTTCCCAGCAGGGAGGCAACCTCTTTCACTTCCTCCTCCTGTCCTAAGAGAGCGATAGCCTCCCTTACGATTCTTCCCCAGTCTGAGCCAACCTCCTTATTGTAAGTTTCGGTTACTTGGTCAAAGTACATTGAATAGCTAGTCAACCAATTTATCGCTGGGAAGTGCCGACGATGGGCTAGGGAGGAGTCGAGGGCCCAAAAGACCTTCACGATCCTGAGGGTGTTCTGGGTGACAGGCTCGGAGAAGTCTCCCCCAGGCGGCGAAACAGCCCCTATCACGGTAATGGATCCCTTCCTATCATCGCTTCCCAAGGTTGTTACATGACCAGCCCTCGAGTAGAACTCTGCTAGCCTTGCGGCCAGATAAGCTGGGTAACCCTCTTCCCCTGGCATCTCTTCTAGGCGTCCAGAGATTTCCCTCAGGGCTTCCGCCCATCTGGAGGTAGAATCTGCCATAAGGGCTACATCGTAACCCATATCCCTGTAGTACTCGGCCATCGTTAGGCCCGTATAGACGCTCGCCTCCCTTGCGGCTATAGGCATATTCGAAGTGTTCGCGATGAGAATGGTCCTTGCCATAAGGGGCTCTCCACTCTTTGGATCCTTCAGCTTAGGAAAGCTTTCAAGAACGTCTGCCATCTCGTTCCCCCTCTCCCCACAGCCTACGAAGACCACTATATCGGCTTCTATGAACTTGGCGAGCTGGTGGAGCATCACAGTTTTTCCAGTTCCAAAACCCCCTGGAATCATGACTGTGCCGCCTTTGCAGATGGGAAAGAAGGCATCTATTACCCTTTGGCCCGTGGACTGGGGAATCGTAGGGGGTGTCATTACCTTATAAGGTCTTGGAACCCGCACTGGCCAGGTTTGGGCCAAATAGACTTTTTGGATAGATCCCCTCGATGTCTCGATCTCGGCTATGGGCTCCTTGATGCTATAATCCCCTTCCTTAACGATATGCTTCACAACTCCCTCATAGAAAGGAGGGACAAGAACCCTATGAAGGACGAGAGGAGTTTCCTGGACTAGGCCAAGGATATCTCCCCCAACAACCTTTGATCCAGCCTTTATAAGGGGCTGGAAGGTCCATTTCTTATCCATTTCTAGGGGATCGATACTCATACCTCTTTCGATAAAGCTACCGCTTTTATCAGCTATTCCTGGAAGGGGTCTCTGAACCCCATCGTAGATTTTACCGATCAAACCAGGGCCGAGGGTCACGGAAAGGGGCTTTCCAGTACCCTCGACTTTGTCGCCTGGCCTTAGGCCTGTCGTCTCCTCATAAGCCTGAATAGCCGCCTTGTCCCTTTCTAGTCGTATGATTTCTCCTATAATTCCAAGCTCCCCAAGTCTCACCAACTCGTGCATACGGGCTCCTATCATATTCTTGGCAATGATGAGGGGTCCAACGATCCTCTGGATCAAACCCACGACCGGCATCCTTAATCCCTACCTATCCTTTCTTCTTGATCTTTAACTCAACCCCTAAGGCTTCCTTAATAATTTCAAAAACAGGATCAACCTCCTTCTCAATCGGCCCTTTTCTATCCGGTATCGTTATAGCTATGGGGTACTTTTGCGTCTTCATAATTCTTGTAAGGAGAGGCTGGACTGCCTCGGCAAATTTTTCCGATAATATTATAACGCTAAAGTTCCCATCCTCCATAATTTCCTTAATTACTTTCTCAGCTCCCTCTTGGGACTCGGCAGCGTAGCTATGTCTAATGCCTCCCAGCTTGAAAAGCATAGCCGTATCCTTATCAGCCACTACGGCGATTTTTCCCAAGAGAAAGGTTCAACTCCATACTTCAACTCTCCGAGTTTGGTATCCGAGGCAAAATATAAGGCTTCGCCCTTCGATCTAGGACTTCATTAAATCGCCTAATCTCCTATAAAGCTTATTCTAGCTAAAGGTGCACGCATCGTATAGTAATCTAGTTCAAATCTAAACGAAGTTCTCGCACATCCATAAGCCTGGAGGCTAGGCTTCATAGCTTCCTATTTTCAAAAGAAAGTCATAAGTATGTATAAAAGAATAATAGATATCGCGACCACCATTACAAGAAAATTAAAGGATAATATTCCCGTTTGAATTCTCCTTATTTGCTCGCTAATCGAACGGACTAAACCTGCGATGGCATAGTTAAATCTATCGATTATACCAGTTTCTATGCGTTCAAAAAGACCATGGGAAAGCGTTAGAAGAAAACGGGCAAAAATCCCATAATAGATCTTTTCCAATGAAGCGAATTCCAATACCTTTAGAAATGCCTTTCCAAAGCTATTCTCTTGAAAAACGCCCTTGAGAAGAATTCCCTTACGATGAGCAAGGTAAATTGGAAGACCTCCTATGAGAAGCCCTATAATGGACATAGAAAGAGGAATGAACTCGATTTCGATGTGCTCTATTTCTAAAAAGCTCCCTAAGGATCCCAAATAGAATATCGAAGCCGATGCTGCTACGACTAATATAAGTATTGGAATCTCCATGGTTAAGGGGGTTTTATGCTCAGGATGGGTTCCATGGTCTTTATCGCATCCAAGATTCCTTCCAAGAAAAAGTATGAAAATCCACCTTAGACTGTAGGCTACAGCCAAGGCCGAAGTCCCCACCATGGCTATGATAAAGGGAAGGATGTGAGTTTCCAAAGCTGCTGCTAGGAGCATATCCTTACTCCAAAAGCCTAAGGTTGGAGGAAGTCCTACGAGTCCTAACGCACCGATGATGCAACCTACGAAGGTAACAGGCCTCTTTACACCGATTCGAAGGTTTCGAATATCCCTAGTTCCGAAGGAGTGAAGGAAGACTCCGGCGCACATGAATAGGAGACCCTTGCTTAAAGCATGGTTTATGATGTGGAGGAGGGCGGCCGATAAGCCAGGACCATGATCAAGGGCGAAGGAAAGGCCAAAGAAAATATAGCCCATGTGGCTTATACTCGAGTACGCGAAAAGCTTTTTCAGATCCGTTTCGATCAGAGCCATCAGTCCTCCGTAAAGCATCGTCACGATGGCTATGAAGCCTAGCGTAATGGAAAAAATCGGTATCGCATGGCGAAAGAATAGTTGATGAACTCGAAGGATGCCATATACTCCGCATTTGATCATTATCCCGCTTAGAAGGACACTTATCGGAGTTGGGGCATCTGCATGGGCTGGTGGGAGCCAAGCCTGAACTGGCCAAAGAGCCATTTTAATGCCGAAACCCAAGATAAGCGATACAACGATAAATTGCCATAAGCCAGGCTCAATGTTCTCCAATAAGGAGGGGAGCTCATACATATTCAGGGTTCCTGTTGAGGCATAGGTTAAGGCAATGCCAGAGAGAATGAGGGCAGCTCCAAATTGGGAGTAGATGAAGTATCTTAGGGCAGCATCCCAAGCCCCTCCATAGCCCCATTTCGCTATTAGGAAAAAGGAAGGTAGAACCATGAGTTCCCAGAAGAAGAAGAACTGGATGAGATTGGCAGAAAGGACGACCCCTGTCATTCCTAAGGCAAAAAGGGTAAGGAGAGAATAGTAAGTTTCTTGTCCTGACTCCCTCTCCATGTATGCGATTGAATATATGGATGCGAGGAGACATAGGAAGTTTATAAGAATAGCGAGTAGAAGACTTATATTGTCAGCCCTTAGAAGGAATTTTAAGGGTAAACTTCCTCCCCAGGCATAAGTCTCCTCGAGGAATTCTTCATGGGAGTTTACCGTTACTGCGAGGAGATAAGCCAAGGAAAAGCCTAGTTCCGCCGAAACAACCCAACCCGTATATTTGCCTAACCTTCGTCCAAGAAGATAGGTTATAGGTACGAATAGGGTCTGAAGGATGATGGGGACGATCAACAATGGGGACTCCCTCCAATTTGGAACCAGTTTCTAGGACTAGGTATTCCTACATTAAACTTTTTCCTCCTAAGGAGGGGCGTAGAAATTTTTAGAGCTGTAAGGGATTTTCTCCTCAGGCTGGACTGGGGATATTTCCTAAGGAAATATCGACATTAGTCCCTATATTCCTAAGCAAAATGACATAGATTTCTTTGAAGCTTTATTAAGCACAGCTTAATGGGATAATGTTAGGAAGAATTAGGATATAGAACCTTCTGAAATATCAAATTTTCATTAGCTTTTAAGTGAAATCCTAAAATTTTATAATCTATCCATATTCCTCGATTAAGAAATAGTATCTATTGATATTTATCGACTCTTTTTTCTGTTAGGTTTTCTTTTCGGACAACCCAACTTTAGACAACCATCTTTATGCTTTTTATAATACACTCCCTTCCCTTCAAGACCTTCACGATAGAACCGCATCTAGGGCAGCTTAGCGTCGGAAAGAAAAGGTGCTCATAAAGACCTTCCTCGTATCTTATAGGCCCTTTATAGCCGCAGTCCTCGCACTCCACCTCACCCTCTTCCACACTTATTCGCAGCTTCGAACCCTCGAGGATTGTTCCCTTTCCAAGGACCTTGTACCAGAACCTGAGCTGATCATGGGCAAGAAGGCTAAGCCTTCCAACTGACAAATGAACTTCAATAACTTTTTTGGAATTCTTCTTCTTAGCCTCCCTTAAAACGGCATTAACAAGCCCAACAGTCATAGAATACTCATGCATTCTTAACTACCATTCAACCTTCCTTTCGATGTCTCGCCCGGCTTGACATCGTTTGCTTCCGATGATTTAACTTGTTAAAGTTCTAGGGCTTCTATAACCTTGGGAATCCCCTCACCAGTTCGGCAGTTAGTCCTCACAACCTTTATCCTTGGGTTTATAGTAATGGCATCCCTTTCCAACTTCGAAACGTCAGTTCCCATGGCTTCCGCGAGATCGACTTTATTGATAACAGCCATATCGGCCTCCATAAAGATAAAGGGATGTTTAACAACCATAAAGGGACCCTCCGTAACGCTCACGACAACAACTCTTTTTTCAGAGCCTAGCCTGAACTCCGCGGGGCATATGAGGTTTCCTACGTTCTCTATGAAGATAAGATCCAGAGCCTCTAAGTCTAATCGTTTCAAGGCTTTCCTAACAAGGTTGGCATCTAGATGACATTCTTTTCCTGTGTTTATCTGGACAACATCAACTCCATTTTTCGAGATGCGATCCGAATCTATTGTGGTGGTCAAATCCCCGGCTATAAAGGCAATTCTATATTTTTCCTTCAGCCTTCTTACGATCTCAGCGATGAGGGAGGTCTTTCCTGAGCCGATGGACCCCATAATCTCTACACTCCTTATACCATGTTTTTTCAAAAGTTCCCTATTCTTTGCCGCCAATTCCTCATTCATCTTGAGAAGGTTTTCAGAGAGCTCTACATCAAGGATTTCCCCCTCCTCAGCGACTATCACCTTCCTCACGCCCTCTCACCCATCCATCTGAACTTCGTTTAACAATCCTTAAAAATAAAGATCTCCTTGCCCAAAAAGCAGTTACGAAGGATCAACGATGAAATTGAAGGACCCTTAATGCTTTTTAGTAAGTCGTGCTTCTTTCCATATAAAATGTGTCTCGCAATACCAGCAAGGGTTCTTGAGGTTAAGGGGCGTATGGCCAAGGTAGACTTCGGCCATGGAATATTGAGGGATGTAGACGTTTCACTCGTAAACGTCAAGGAAGGTCAGTACGTCCTAGTCCATGTAGGATATGCCATACAGGTCATGGACGAGGAAGAAGCCAAAGAGACCATTAAGCTCTTTGAAGAGGCCTTTGGATCCCCTATTTAATCTTCATGGGCGTTCCTATGGAATCCTTCTCGAGACTTAGGGAAAAAAGCCTTGCTAGGGGCATCATCGATAAGATAAGGGACCTTGTAGCCGATAAAACTATAAGAATTTGCCATGTTTGCGGAACCCACGAGTGGACGATAACCCATTCGGGACTTAGGAGCCTCCTTCCTGAGAACCTTTACCTAACCGCTGGGCCCGGCTGCCCTGTATGCATAGTTCCTGCGAGGGAGATCGACGAAGCGGTTTGGCTGGCACTGAACGGTGTAACAGTCATAACCTTCGGCGATATGTACAGGGTCCCTGGAACAAGGCTTTCTTTAGAGGATGCTAGGTCCCTAGGTGGCGATGTAAGGGTCGTCTACAGCCTTAAGGATGCCTATGAGATGGCGAAGAAGGAGGAGGGGCGGGAGTTCGTTTTCTTTGCCATAGGTTTTGAAACCACCGCCCCTGTAACTGCCCTAGAAGTTTTGAGAAGTCCGAAGAACCTTAGCTTTCTTGTAAGCCATAGACTCATCCCGCCCGCCATGGAATTCCTCATGGGTTTAAAGGATCTTTCCATCGATGGCTTCATAGCCCCAGGCCATGTCTCGACCATTATTGGCATGAAACCTTACATGAAGTTCCCTGAGGTTTACGGCATGCCAATTGTCATCGCGGGCTTTGAGCCCCTCGATGTCCTCCTAGCCGTATATATGATTCTAAAACAGCTGAAGGAGGGGAAGCCAAAGTTGGAAAACGAGTACTCCAGAGCCGTTAAGTACGAAGGGAACTTAAGGGCTCAAAGGCTTATGTCTGAGGTTTTCAAGATCTCTGAAGGAGCATGGAGGGGTATCGGTTCAATCCCATCCTCAAGGCTGGAGCTCAAGGATGCCTTTTCAGACCAGGATGCGAGGAAGAGGTATGAAATAAAGGTTGGAGAGGGAAGGGATATACATCCTGGATGTAGCTGCCATTTGGTCATCTTGGGAAAAATTACTCCTAGGGACTGTCCCCTCTTTATGAAGGCATGCACGCCAGAAAGGCCTAAGGGAGCCTGTATGGTCAGTAGCGAAGGCTCTTGCAGGATATGGGCATCCCAAATGTAGCCTTAGAAAGATAAGGCGAAAAAGTAAGCATTTGGTAGTTATGCCTTGAATGAGGCTATAGCCGCCTGGCCAAGGGATAGGCCCCCATCTCCGCAAGGGACTAACTCATGACGAAGGAACCTGTAACCCTCCCCCTCTACTCTCCTCCTTATAACTTGGTTTATGGCTTCGTTATAGGCTACGCCACCCGTGAAGCCTATTATGCCTATTCCCCTATCCCTAGCCACTCTTACAGCCATCTCAGCCAGACCCATTCCTAAGGCTTTTTGAAAGGCACAGGCAAGATCATTCCTTCGATAAAGGTTTCTAAGCTCCAAAACTGCCTTGACCATCCTTGAGGTCTTGAGGACAAGGACGCTTCCTTGATCCTCTATTTCGATAGGAATTTCCAAAGAATTCCCATCGCCCTTAGCTGCGAAGGCCTCTAGCTTTATGGCACCCTCTCCTTCGTAGGTCCTTTTAAAGGCGACGCCAAGAAGGCATGAAACGGCATCGAGGAGCCTTCCAGCGCTCGTGGTCTTCGGCGTATAGATACCCTTCTCCAGCTGATCAAAGACCATATCAACCTCCATCGCTCCACTATGGAATCCCCTTATGCATTCCTTGATAAGGAATTCTCTAAGCTCTTCCCGAGGCATCGCCTTGTAGAGGATGCCTTGGAGCATCCTACCATACCTCTGGGTACATAGGTCTCCGCCGGGCATAGGTTGGGGCTCAAGGTGGCCAACCCTTTCGAAGCCCTTGTAGTCGCCAACTAGGATTTCTCCCCCCCAAGCTGTGCCATCCATACCATAGCCATAGCCATCACAGACTATGCCGACGATTTCCTCCCCTGGCTTCATACCAGCCTCTGCCATAAGGGATGCTAAGTGGGCATGGTGGTGCTGAACATCGATGACTGGAATCCCTAATTCTTCGGAAAGCTCCGATGCTACGGTTCTTGAGAGGAAGGCAGGATGCATATCGCAGGCTAGGGCGTCTAGTCGACTTAGCCCCAATAGTCCCATGAAGTGTTTCAAGGTCCCTCTAAGGAATTCCAAGGAATCGGGGCCTTCAAGGTCCCCTATGTGCTGGGTTAGATACGCCCTATCGTTCTTCAAGATGGCTGCCGTCGAAGAAAGCTCGGCTCCCATAGCCCCAATGACAAAATTCGAGGAAAATGGAAGGGCTATGGGCATTGGAACATAACCCCTCGATCTTCTCAAAAAAATCCTTCGACCATCGATAACCCTTAGGACTGAGTCATCGCAGCGGGTCCATATATCCCTATCGTGGAGGAGAAAGTAGTCCGCGATGCCTCCGAGCCTTTCAAAGGCTTCGTTGTTCGATATAACCATGGGCTCTCCTGGGAAATTTGCGGAGGTCATGACCAAGGCTGGCTGTTTTTGCGACATATAGTGAAACAAAAGATAATGGATCCCTGAATAAGGAAGCATTACACCGACTGTATGGAGACCAGGGGAGATAAGGTCTGAAAGGGGAAAAGGATCCCGCTTCCTTAAGACAACAATGGGTCTCGCGAAGGAGGTTAGAAGTTCCTCCTCGTCCTTCGAAACAATGGCATACTTCCTTACTTCCTCAAGGCTGGGGCTCATGATGGCGAAGGGCTTATTGGGCTTCCTCCTTCTCCTTCGTAACCTCATAAGGGGCTCATCCTCTACAGTCCCAGCGGCTATATGGATGCCCCCTATCCCTTTTATCGCCAGTATAAAGCCTTCTTCTAAAAGCCTTGCAGCCGCTTCGATTGGATCCTTCTCATCTTCTATTCTTCCCTTACGATCGTAGAGCGCCATCTTGGGACCGCATCTTGGACAGCATATCGTCTGGGCGTTGAAGCGACGATCTAAAGGATTAGCGTACTCATGGCCACATTCCTTGCACATTGGAAATTCAGACATGGTCGTCCTATCCCGGTCGTAGGGAAGGTTCTTTATGACGGTGAAACGTGGGCCGCAAATAGCGCAGCACGTGAAGGGATAGAGGAAGTGCCTATCTTGAGGATTGAAAATATCCTTAAGGCAATCTTCGCACACAGATACGTCGGGAGGGATTATCGATAAATTTACGTTCTTCCTAGCAACATCGCTTTCGTCTATAGTGAAGGCATTATAGTCGCCTATGTAAGTGAGCCATTCAACATCGATATTCGTATAGATGGCTTGAGGAGGTCCCTTATCCTTTAAATCTCTGAGGAAAGCTTTGATATCCGCATCCTCGCCTTCGATAAGAACCTCAACGCCTGCATCTCCAAGGTTCTTAACATAGCCCTTCAAGCCCTTTTCCAAGGCGATCCTGTAAACAAAGGGTCTAAAGCCAATTCCTTGTACAAGCCCTGAAATTTTGGCGATCGCCCTCGCTTTCTTTCCATTTCCTGATCCCTTCAAAGGAATCCCTCGGACCTTCTTAGGCGATAAATCCCCTCGCATGTCAGCATATGCGAGGCAAAGGAGAGCCTAGGGGCTCCCTTACGATTCTCTTTCCTCCGATAATGGTTTCGAGGATCACCCTTCCTCTGCCTTCCAAAACCTCCCCTACGATGGCTGCATCCTTTCCATAAGGATCGACCTTAATTGCCTCAAGAACTTTATTGGCATCTTTCGCGTCGACGCCCATTATCGCTACTCCCTCATTCGCAAGCTCGAGGGGATCTAGACCCAAAATCTCGGCAGCCTCCCGCACTTCTTCCCTCATCGGAATCGATTCCTCCCTTATGATAATGTCCACCTTCGACTTCCTAGCCATCTCGTTTAAGGCTCCTGCGACTCCTCCCCTTGTCGGATCCTTCATCGCCGTTATGTGTCCTGCGTTAAGGGCTTTCTCCACAATTTTCCAAAGAGGGGCTACATCAGATCTTATAGGCGTCTCGAAGTTAAGGCCCTCGCGGATCGATAGGAGGGCTAGCTCATGGTTTCCTATAGGCGCTGATATAATGATTCTATCTCCGGGCTTAAGGCCGTAGTCGGTTATGACCCTTGAGGCGATTCCCAGTCCGCTAGCCCCTACGATTAAGCCATCCAAAGAGCCTCGTTCAACAACCTTCGTATCTCCAGCTATAAGGGGTATTCCGACCTCTTCCAGAGCTTCGTTGATGGAATTAACTATCTTCTCAAGAACCTCTACATGAAGCCCTTCTTCTAGTATAAGGGATGTTGCCATAGCAATGGGCTTGGCGCCCATCATGGCAAGGTCGTTTACGGTACCACAAACGGCAAGCCTTCCGATATCCCCGCCAGGGAAGAAGGGTGGCTTAACGGTATAAGCATCCGTAGTAAAGATTATTTCCCTTCCGTTTAAGGGGATTGAAGCCCCATCATCCATCTCTGGAAGGCCGATTCCTCCCTCAACTCTGTTCAGCCTATATTTCGGAACGATAATTTCCTCTATGAGTTGACGCATGAGCCTCCCTCCCCCGCCGTGCTCTAGCTTTATTACGCCCTTCGTTTTTACATTCATATCCATGCCGCCATCTTTGGAAAATGACTGGTTAAAGAATTCTTCTAGGAAAGGATCTCTTCTTATCCTTTCTTAAAATCCTTCTTTATCATATACATTTTAACCAAAATGGATAAAAGCCTAGTACGCCCTTCCTCCTTTCTCATATCCGCCTTTAAGGATTGGATGGAGGGCCTTTCTAAGGACTTTTAGAAGCGATTCCAGAGAGTATTTCACATCCTTTGAAACTGGTGCCAGAAGGCTTAGATCATGGGGCTGGATACCCAGTAGGATGAGCTCCGGGTTTACCTGAAGGCTTCTAAGGTAGGCTAAAAGATGGAGAAGGCTAGGTTTATGGGTGGAGAAGGAAGCGGAGGGAAGGGAGTTTTCATCAAAAACCCCTATCGTGCCTGGCGGAGCAGACATGTCCACGGCATCCACGACTATAAGATGGGTTGGGTTGAAGGAAGCGATTTTATTTGCAAAGTTTTCTGGGGCTAATCCGCAATCCAGAACAAGGACTCTTTCTCCCTCAAAGCGCTTGAACTTTCTAGCAAATAAAGGTCCTACAATATCGTCCCCTCTAAGCTCATTCCCTATTCCTAATATAACAACCCTCTCAGCATCGCTAAGCCGATCCCTTAGTCTCTCGAAGGAGGACATTCAAATTCCTTTTTTCCATGCGTTTCAATGGGTCTTAAGGAACAAAGGCCTTTGCATAGAGCATCCAATCTAGGAGGCTAGATGCTGCAGCCCTCGACTCCTCTAGAATGGGCTCTGGATAGATGCCTATAATGACGCAAAGGATCGACAATAGAACCATAGGAGCCACCATGGATAATGGGGCCTCATGAACCTTCTGAAGGGATTCCGTCGGCCTTCTTAGAAGGATGATTTGGATGATGCGAAGGTAATAGGCGACGGATATGACGATGTTAATGATCATCAGAGCTATGCCTAAAACTTGACCGGCCTGGATTCCAGCATTGATGAGGTAGAGTTCACTCATGAACCCATTCAGGGATGGGAGGCCGGCGATGGCTAGGGCTCCAAGGGCAAAAGTCATACCAGTAATAGGCATCCGTCTCCCAACTCCCTCTAGAAGCTTCAGATCCCTCGTTCCAGTGGAATGGAAGAAGGCTCCAGCTGAAAGAAAGAGGAGCCCCTTCATCAATGCATGGTTTACTATATGGAAGAGGCTACCTGTAATGCCCTCGAGGGTACCAAGGGCTAGACCGAATAAAATATAGCCTATCTGGGCTATGCTGCTGAAGGCCAGGAGCCTCTTTATGTCTGATTGGAGGAGGGCGGAAAGGTTCCCGATAAACATGGTGATGATCGAAAGAACCATGAGCCATCCTTGCCAGGTAGAAACAATTGGTAAGAAGAGCAGGATCGAAAGCCTCATGAGTCCGTATACGCCCATTTTTATCATAACTCCTGAAAGAAGGGCGCTTATGGGACTTGGGGCAGCAGGATGGGCATCAGGAAGCCAAGTGTGGAAAGGCGCTATGGCAGCCTTGATTCCAAAGCCTACTAAAAGAAGGGCGAAGATGACTAAAAGCCAAGGCTTATCGATTAAGGAAGCTTGCCGGATGGCGATAGCTAGGGCTCCAAGATTAAGGCTTCCAGCTATAGCATAGAGGAGGCTGAATCCCATGAGAAGAAGGGCGCTTCCGGCACCGCTCATGAGGAGGTACTTGAACCCAGCCTCGACTGCCTCCCATGTTTCTTTTCTAAAGGCTACTAAGGCATAGCTTGTTAGACACATAAGCTCCCAGAAGATGAAGAATGTGAGGAGATCGGCGGAGAAGGCAACCCCCATCATTCCTGCCACCATAAGGGCTAGGGCGGTATAGTATTCAGTGAGGCTAGCATCCTTCTTCATATACTCCATTGAAAAGATACATGCCATAAGCCCAATGAATATGGCAAGAATCGCCATGAGGATTCCTAGCCTATCGATTCCTAGGCTGAAGGCAAGGGGCTTTGGATCTTTCGGAACTGTTAGGATTCCCCTCATAGCATCGTTATGGAGCGAAAAAGCGAAGGCAAGGGAAGCTAGAAGAAGGGAAGTCGTATAAAGGGCCTTTAGTCTTGGCATCCCCGTCTTTTGCTCAATATACCCAATCGGAGGGATTAGGAAGGCTCCGAAGAGAAGAATGTCGATGGCCGGGGTAAACATACCTCCTACCTCCTCAAACGTCTCAGCTCCCTAATGTCGAGGGTCTTATAGTGTTTGTAGGCGTTCAGAAGGATTACGAGGGCTAAGGCTGTTACGGAGCCAGCCATGGCCATCGATATTACAACAACGGATTGGGATAGGAGGTCTACATAGCCAGATTGCCTATAGGTAGAGAAGGCTATGAAGGATAAGTTTGCCGCGTTGATGAGGATCTCTAAGCCAATTACCAGCCTAACCATATTCCGCTTAGCAACGAGGCAATATAGGCCAATAACGAAAAGGACAAGGGCACAGGATAGATAAGTCACAAGGTTTTCCATTAGGGCTCTCATTCCTCCTTCTTACGGCGCATGAGGGCAAGGCAGCAAAGGGCCGATGCAAAAAGGATGGTTCCTTGAAGGATGATGTCGAAACCCCTTTGGTTCCAAAGGAAGGCTGACATGGCTTGCCCTATGGTTTCAGAACCCTCCTCGACTAAAACTGGCTCAACAACGGATACTCTGGGTGGAAAGCCCATTCTCCCGAGGAGGAGAAGGACGATCGCTCCTAGGGCTATGGATGCTATAATAGCGAGTATATCCCTACCCTCGATTTTCTCATAACTACCCCTCCCCGTTAGCATAATAGTCGCAAGAAAGAGGATCACTATGGCTCCTGCATAGATGAGGAGCTGGAAGATGGCTACATAAGGTGCTCCAAGGGTCCAGAAGATTACTGCGATTGAAACGCACATGAAGAAGAAGGACCAGATGGCCTTCATAAGATCCTCAAATTCCACGGCGAGGAGGGCAAAGACAGCGGTGGATGCCGTTAGGACCATAGGTAACAAATCCAAGGCACATCCTTCCTTAGCTTTGGGATATAGGCTTCATTTCACCTAGAATTTTAAAGTTTTCCCCTTACAACCTTTAGCCCTTCCATTCCAAGGATTGGATATATGATTAGGCTTTGACTGATTCTGATCCTGATTCCGAGGAAGAGGGGGCTCTAGGCCGCTTATATTCTTGCATCAGCTGTCCGTGCTCAAAGGCTGCTAGCTCGTACTCTTGAGTCATCGTTATGGCGCCTACTGGACAGCTTTCAACACATTGGGCGCAGAAGGCGCAACGATCATAGTATATCCTAAACTCGGCCTGCCTTCCTCGTCCCATCATTTCTATTGCTTTTGTTGGACAATCCCTTTGACATAGCCCACAACCTATACACTTCTCGATATTCCAAATGGGCTTTCCCCTTAAGCCCTCCGTGGGCTTTACCTTCTCAAAGGGATACCTTAGCGTTATAGGCTTCTTCGTTATGGACTTTAAAAGCTCAACCTCCATAGCCATTCTTCTCACCTATGGGATAAGAAGGAGTAGAGCCACCTGAAGGAGGGCGATAGGGAGCAAGAGCTTCCAACTACCCCTGATCATCTGATCGATCCTGAACCTTGCAAAAAGGGCTCTAAGATTCGATATGATGAAAACGATGGCAACTATCTTAGCTAAAAACCAGACTATCGGAGGGAAGGGGAGAGGACCCGAGGGCCCTCCCAAGAAAAGGGCTACTATGAGGCTTGAGGCTAAGGCTAATTCCACATCCCTCGAAAGCCTAATCAGGGCGAGCTTCCTTCCGCTAAACTCAGTCTGCCATCCAGCAATGAGCTCGGTTTTGGCTTCAGGTATGTCGAAGGGAACGATCTCCAGCTCTGCCATAAACCCTACGATGGCTACAACAAAGCCTAGGGGCTGGATGATGATGAAGGGAAGGTTCAATCCTTGCCATTCAACAATGCCTCTTATCGATAAGGTCTTAGCCTTTATCCCTGGAGCAAGGAGGACTATGGCTAGAGGGATCTCATAGCCCAGTAGCTGGACGGCCGTTCGGACGCCTCCTAGAATGCTATAGGGGTTTCCAGAGCTCCAGGCTGCCAAGAAAACGAGGATTGCGTAGAGGGTTAGAAGGAACAGGACGAAGACAAGATCCCCTTCAAAGCCCACGATGCCGCTGAATGGATCTGCCATAGGGATATACATGGTCGCCGTTAAGGGAATAGTGAGGAGAAGGATCGGAAGGATCCGGAAGGGCGCCTTGTAGACGGCCCGCATCTCTATGTCCTCCTTGGCTAGAAGCTTTATGAAGTCCGCCAGGGGTTGAAGGATGCCAGCAAAGCCTGTGTGGAGGGGACCATATCGATTCTGGAGTCGGGCATATAACTTCCTATTCAACCATTGTAGGAAGAGCGATAGAGCCATCACGAAGGCGATTCCGGGAAAGACCATCATCTGGATGATCGTCTGAAGGGGATCGATTTCCAAGGCTAAGCCCTCCGATACCATTTTAAAGCATATTGCCTAAGCCTATCCAAGGTCCAAACCTCCTTCTTTCCGCGGCCTTCTTCCACAACGGTTACCCGATCCGTACAGCAGAAGCAAGGATCGATGCTTGCAACGGCTATGGGTACATCAGCCAAATAGCCTCCAACAAGCATTATTCGTATCGAGGCTAGGTTCGCGAGGGTTGGGGTTCGAACCTTATATCGTTCAGGCCTTTCTGTCCCGTTCGATCTTAGGTAATGGAAAAGTTCGCCCCTAGGAGCCTCCACCCGACTTATGGTCTCGTTTGGCGGAACAACCCTAGGAACCTTGACCCTTATAGGTCCTGAAGGCATGTGGTCGAGGGCATATTCGATTATATTAGCGGATTCCAAGATCTCATCGATCCTTACGAGGACACGGCTTGCCACATCGCAACCATCGTATGTTATGAGGTTAAAGGGAATCTCATCGTAGGCTCCATGGGGATCGTCCTTCCTTACGTCTCGCTTAATGTTACTAGCCCTTGCCGTCGGTCCTACGGCGCAGTATCTAAGGGCATCTGTTGTCTTTAATATTCCGACTCCTACGGTACGCTTTAGCAAGGTCCTCTCATTAAGGACCACCCACTTATAGTAACGAGCTCGCTCCCTGATAACCTTTAGAACCTTCCTTATGTGCTCGGCTGTCGTATCCGAAATATCCCTTCGGACCCCTCCAATCGTATAGAAGGCAAAGTTTACACGGTTTCCAGTAATGAGCTCCTGCAAGTCCATGATGGCTTCTCGATCCCTCCAGGTATACATGAATAGGGTGTCGAAGCCTATCTCATGCCCTGCCAGTCCAAGCCAGAGGAGGTGGCTATGGATCCTTCCAAGCTCCATAAGGATCGTCCTTAAAAATCGGGCCCTTGGGGGCGTTTCAATGCCCAAGGCTTCATCAATGTTCTGGCTATAGCAGAACGTATGGGCATGGGAACAGATTCCGCATATCCTTTCAATAAGGTATAGATTCTGTATATAGCTACCTGCTTCGAGGGCCTTCTCTATGCCCCTATGGACATAGCCTAAACGAAGGTTTGCATCAACAACCCTTTCTCCATCAACCGTGATCGTGAAGCTTTCCGATTCAGCCAAAGCGGGATGCTGGGGTCCTAAAGGTATCTGAAAGGTTGTTGTCGCTTCCGTTTCACCCTCGGTCATGACCTACCACTACCCTCCACAGCCTTCCTTATATCCTCCACGGAGTACCTCTTCCTAAGGGGATGAAGACCTTCTGGCCAATCCTCCGGAAGAACTAGGCGGGAGAGGTTAGGATGCCCTTCGAAGATAACCCCAAAGAGGTCATGGACCTCACGCTCGTAAAGGGTGGCACCGGGGATGATGTCCGTGATCGTGGGGACGATGGGCTTATCTTCTGGAACCTTTATCGAGAGCGATAATAGCTTCCCTTCACGATTTAGGTGGTAGAGGATTTCAAGCTCTGTACCTAAGTCCACACCCGTTATAGTTGTTAGATGGGTGAAGCCATCTTTAACGAGGACATTTACGGCCTCTCTAAGGGAATCCCTTTCTATTTTAACGAAGATTCGACCATCCCTAGGCTTGCGAACTTCCAGAACAGCCTTTCCAAGTTCTGCCTTTAGGACTTCAATAGCCTGGAGGTCTCCATTTTCCTTCGACATCCTTCAGCCTCCTTTAATCTTTCCAAGGAGCTTGACAACGCCGTCCAGGATGGCTTCTGGCTTCGCAGGGCATCCTGGGATGTAAGCGCTTACTGGTACGACCTTATCAACGCCTCCTAGAACATTGTAGCAGTTGTGAAAGGCGCCGGCTGTATTAGCACAGTTCCCTACGGAGACGACGAACTTGGGCTCAGGCATTTGATCATAGATTCTTCGAAGGCGGCTCCTAATCTGACGGGTCACAGAACCCGTTACGATGAGGACATCTGCATGCCTTGGACTTCCCTCTAGAAGGACTCCGAAGCGCTCAACATCAAAGCGGGGAGTAAGGGCGGCTAGGACCTCAATATCACACGCATTGCATGCGCCAGTATTCAGGTGTACGATCCAAGGGCTTTTGGTCCTTGCCCAAGTTATAATACCCATTCAGCTAATCCCCCCTCATTATGTAAAGGAGGCTAGCGAACATGATGAGAAGGTATAGAAGTGGAAGCCACGAAGAGGCTCCCATAGAAGTGGCGAGGAGGAGGGCAAGGATATCGAAGACCATGAAGTAGAGGGCGTAAAGGAAGAAATCCTCAAGGTTGATCCTAAGCCTTACGGGAAGCCACGTCTCGCCGCATGCATAAGGTTCTAGCTTATCGCCGCTCTTCGGAGCCTTTGGGGCTACCTTACCGCCAATCAAGTAGATGATTATTGCGATAAGTAATGGTAAAAGAAGTGTCGCCACGATCTCCCACAACTGCTCTGTCCCCCACCTTAACAAGCTTCCCAGTGAAAGCGCAACGGATATAACCCTTTCTTTCAGTTCCTATCTTTGAGCTCCTTTACCCTCCTTAACTTAAAGGTTTTCTTCAAATCCCTGGTGCAGTGATCCATGAAAAGCGTCTAGGCTCTCTACCGGCTTCGTATGCGTAGGAGCCTATCCTAATGTAAGACCTTCCTAGGCATCCTCTTAAGCTTTAGCTCATGGCACCACCCCTTATAAGCCCAAGTATGCCTAATGGCTCCGATCCCCTGTAGCCGCATGGCGAAGCCTTCAGCTTCTATTCTATGGTATCGAACCAACTTGTAGAAGCCTTTCAAGCCCAGGATTCAAGGAAGCTTTCTGCCTACAGCATCGTGAAGTGAACCGAAAGGTCGTAAGATGAGAAGATGGATAAGATAAAATTGATAGCGAACTTCTGGCCCATTTAATGAGTGTGGTATGATTAGTCTCAAATAATTTACCTTCCAGAAAAATTGTGATTAGAGACGCTTAATCACAATTCCTTCGAAAGTTTTACTGATCATCGTATTAATATCAAGCCTTCCTTCGGCCTCTTGAACCTCTTCTATGGACGCCTTAGTTGCAGGTTTTTCTGGAGCGGCTGTACAATCCTTAACCCTTTTGGCGGTTAGCTCGTACACACCAATTAATCTAGCAATCATAAAGGTTTCATCCTTGTCGAAGCCAAGAAGGGGCCTATGAATTGGATATTTAACCGTACCCTGTCCCAGGATGCGAAGATTACGAAGCGTTTGGCTAGCTTGTTCTCCCAAAACTTCCCCTGTCAATAAACCCTCAGCCCCCACGCGATCGGCCAGTGCTTCGGCTGCTCGGTACATCATGCGCTTGCATAGAATGCAGGTTAGGCGCCTAGGGCATCGGTCCAAAATTTCCATAAGGTTGTGTCCGTGAGGAACCAAGTATAGACGATTACAAAGTCCCTGAGTCCATTCAGAAAGCTTTCTTGCAACCTCTACGGCCCTTTGCCTCGTTGTATCATCTGTATAGGGCTCATTATCGAAATAAACCAGTATTGGGTAACATCCCCTTTTCATTGCAAGCCAAATGGCTACGGCCGAGTCTACACCTCCACTGAGGAGGCAAAGGATCTTCCCTTGGGAACCTAAGGGAAAACCTCCAGGGCCCTTTATAGTTTCTACGTATATATAGGCATCAGCACCTCGAACCTCTATAGCTATCGTAGTATCGGGTTCATCGAGATCAACCTTTACATCCCTTCCAATCCCATTCAGGATCGCCTCGCCAACCTTCCTACAGACCTCCAGGCTACTATAGGGATGACTACCTACCCGCCTGCATTTCACAGCAAAGGTTGAGCCTTGCTTTAAAAGTCCTTTAGCGATCACAAGGGAAGCCTCAGCGATATCTTGGAGGTTCGAAGATGTCCGGAGGGCTGGGGAAAGGGAGGATATTCCAAAAACCTTCGTAAGCCTCTGGATCGCTGCAAGGGGCTCCGGAGTGTTTATAATAAGCCTTCCCAGAAATTTAGAAACCTCTAAAACCTTTATTCCTTGCCGGTTAAGCTCCCGTTCAACGATTCCCTCTATTCTCTTCTCAAGCCTGAGCCTTACTGGTCGGCTCTTTATGCCAATCTCCCCGCTAAAGCGTAGGATTAAGGTATCGTAATGAAGCTTTTGGATCCCTTCCTCCTGCATTCGATACCATCATGGAAAAATGAAGAACTCGATCTTATAAACTGAAGAGAAAAAAGAAATGAGAGAGTTCGACCTCAACATCCATGATCATCCTTACTCTCCTCCCCTTCTTTTTTCAGGATGCGTCTAATGGATTCAATATCTCCCCAAGGAGGACCATCAAAGTCCATTCCAGTTACATTACAGGCCTCCTCGGATACTAAAAAGGCAGCAACCTTGGCTACATCTTCAGGCCTTGCCGCATGCCTATAATCGCCACCCTCCCTTTCTACGATCTCCCTAAGAAGGCCCGTTTTGGTGGCGCCAGGGCTTAGTGAGTTCACCCAAATGCCATAGGGCTTTAGCTCCAAAGCCATGACCTTCGTCAACATGATGACGGCTGCCTTAGAAGCACAGTAAGCCCCCCAACCTTCCGTTCCCCCACCCTTTCCAGCAGACGAGGCTATGTTCAGGATCCTTCCTCCCCCCTGCCCTATCATAACCTTTGCCACAGATTGGGAGCAAAGAAAGACTCCCTTCACATTAACATTAAAGACTGCATCCCATTCGTCTTCATCCATTTCTACGATGAGGCCTCCCCTCCAGATACCTGCATTGTTGATGAGAATATGAATCCTCCCGAATTCCATAAGGATCCTTTGGACAGCATACTCTACATCCTCTCGCTTCGAAACGTTCCCAGGAAGGGCTAGAACCCTTCTCCCTGTTGCTTTCTGTACGGAATCAGCCAACTTCCTAGCTTTTTCAATTTCTTGATCCAATATCGCAACATCTGCTCCATGGCTAGCCAAAGTCCCAACTATTGCAGCCCCGATTCCCTGGGCTCCTCCTGTAACAAGGCATATTTTATTTTCGAATTCCATGGAAGCTTCTCATCCCTAGAGCCAATTTTGATGATGCTAAAGCCAATTCCAATTCAAACTTAAAGGCATTAAACCATAAGGCTAAATCTTCATAAGGAACTGGTCTCTCTATTTTCGACCACAATGGAAAATCAAGGGGCTAGGGGTCTATCAAAGAACCTCATATATCCGGTAGCTTTCATAAGCCAAACAGCTTTGAGTGTCTTTAGCCTTAGCATCCCCATTTTAGCCTATGAACTTAAATCCTCTCCCTTTGAAGTTGGCCTCGTCGGAGGATCCATGGGTTTCCTATATTGTTTTGCACCAGCTATTTTTGGAAGAACCTCTGATTCCCTAGGAAGGAAAAGCCTCGTCGTGGCAGCTCTCCTAGTTTATTCATGCCTCGGTATCCTCTTTCCCCTCTCTAGGAACATCTTAGAGTTGCTCATCCTCGGAGTCCTTACAGGCCTTTCGAATTCCCTTCTATGGCCATCCCTCGAAGCCCTTACCGTTGAAGTTGGAGGGGATTTGGAGGGAGCCCTAAGGAATTACAATCTCTCATGGGGGCTTGGCGTTATCCTCGGGCCCTCCATTGCCGGAGGTTTGATTAGCCTTCTCGGAATTGAAGCCCCCTTCCTCTTCGTCGCAACGATATCCTTCCCTACAGCTCTCTTAGTTACTTTGGTTCTTAAGGAGCCAAGGATTCGGATCCCAATTCAGGATGGAAATGGCGGGCATGATTATGAGCGCGAGTACAAGTACGAGTTCAAGAAGGAGCGGGTACAAGTACGAGTACAAGAAGAAGAAAAAAAGAAAATCAAGGATTCCACGAGCTCAAGTCATCTTATAGCCCTTGGCATTGCTGCGCTACAAGGCTTCTTTACAGGTATTCTCCTATCAATTTTTCCAGCCCAAGCTGTGGCAGCCAACGTCTCACCTTGGGAGATTGGACTCGCAACCCTCCTTTCAGGAATAACAAGGATTCTTGCCTTCTACCTAATTCCTATCCTTAAGCCGATCTTTGGAAGGCCCCCTCTCTTGACTATAGGGATCTTTTTTCATTCCATCGCCTTCTTTCCCTTATCCATAGGCTTTGAACCCCACCTCTTCTACATAACCTTCCTCCTTGTAGGCTTGGCATCTGGAATCACTTATGCCACTTCCTTGGCTACCTTACTAGAGGACGAGGGAAGGAGAGGAGGAAAGGCAGGATCCTTCGAGAGCATGATAGGTCTCGGTTATTTCTTAGGGCCTATCATCGGGGGAGCTGCTGCTAACCTTTATGTTTCATGCCCTTATATTATATGCCTAGCCCTAAGCCTTTTGGCTGGCATCGTCCAGGTCTACTACCTTCGAAAGACACAAAGGCTCTTGATCAAGTAATCTGTCAATGACGGAGAGACTCTCTTCGTTTTATGGACGCCAAAAAATTTTATTATGCGCGACACGTAAATAAGAATATTCCTTATTCTTTTTTCACTGAAACGCCAGCCTCCTCAAGGGCCATCCGAGCCCCATTGAGGAGGAAGTCCAGATCCATGCCTAGGGCTAAGAATTGCCATCCTTGCTCGAGTCTTTCCTTCAGAGTCATTCCAGCTCCGCACCAAATTCCCGATGCCACTCCAAGCTTCTTTCCGATTTCGAAGACCCTATTTATCGCCCTCTGAACCTTGGGATGGGTAACTTGTCCCATAAGGCCCATGGAAGTCGAAAGGTCGAAAGGTCCGATGAAAAAGGCATCCACTCCCTCGGTCGATAGGATTTCCTCAGCCCTCTCTACAGCCTCCTCGGTCTCTATCTGAACTATTACTAGGACTTCCCTATTGGCGGTTTTTAGATAATCCGGATCGAGAAGAATCGTCCTTCGAGGACCACAGCCCCTTATTCCTTCTGGGGCGTATCTACATGCTCTCACAGCCCTTATGGCATCATCTCGGCTATTAATCCATGGCACGATGACACCATAGGCGCCTGTATCCAATGCCTTCTTTATCAGAACAGGGTCATTCCAAGCTACTCGGATGAGGGGAACGATTCTGTTTCCTTTCATAGCCTGCATAAGCTCTTGAGTAAGTTGTTCATCCAAAGGCGAATGCTCTTGATCGAAGACGAACCAATCAAAGGGTAGAGTAGAGAGGGCCTCAGAAACGTCGGGATGGGGAATCGTTATCCACATGCCGACGGTTTGCTCGCCCCTATGTAACCTCCACTTTAGCTCATTCTTCAAGGTTCATACCTCCAAACTTGGGGAAATTTTTCTTTTCCAAAACTAGCATAAAAAATCTTCCAGAGCCTTCAGGGGATCTTTTATTTTATTGGTAGGTAGAAGCAGATTTATGCATTAAAAATAAAAGGAAGATGCCTAAAGGTGGGAGAAGCCTTGAAACTAGGAGCCATGAATGCACCCTTTTTGGACATTCTTGCGGAAATAAGCCTATTTGGAAAAATGGGATTTGAATTCCTCGATCTAACCATTGAGGCTCCCAAGGCAAAGCCTGAGACTTTGTTGGCGAAGAGAACTGCCATCCTCGATCTTCTCTCAGTTTATGGAATGGGGATAGTCGGCCATATGCCCTGGTTCTTTGAGATAAGTCATCCTTACGATTCGATTCGTAGAGCCTTTTTAAGGGAAGGGGTAAAGGTCCTCAGGACATGCGCCAAGCTAAATGCCTCGAAGGCGACAGTCCATGTGGAAAGTCATCCAAGCCTATGGCCAACTGGGTTTCGGAGAAGGTTCATAGATGTTCAGATAAGCTCTGTGGCCCATCTTGCTAAAGAGGCTAAGAGCCTTGGGATAACCCTGTGTGTCGAGAACATTACGGATAGGTCCATGAGGCTCGAGGAGTTCAAGCACCTTTTTCTCGAGGTCCCAGATGCCATGTTTCATTTGGATGTCGCCCATGCAGCCCTAGAAGGAGGTGGGGAAAAAAGGGCATTGAAGTTCATGAAGGTCTTCAAGGATCGTTTAGTCCACGTCCACATGAGCGATAACAGATGCGGGGAAGAGGACCTTCATCTCCCCATCGGAGCGGGAAGAATCGATTGGGAGAAGGTCGTGAAAGGATTAAAGGAGATTGGCTATGATGGTACGATTACTCTAGAAATCCATTCTCCCGAAAGAGAATACTTGAGGTTTAGCAAAGAAAAAATTCAAAGGCTTTGGCAAGAAAGCTAGGAGGAAAAATGTAGAGGATAGATGAAGGGAAAGGAAGATAAGAGAAAGTAGAGTAGAGTAAAGTAAGGAAAGGGCTTCTAAAGAAAATAGGGGAAATCTAAAAAGAGGTCTGATGTAAATAAAAGAAAGGGTACGAGAATAAAAAAAAGAAAGAAGCGTGAAAAACCTTGGTGAACCTAGGTCCATCCTACAGAATTCGAAGACCTGTTGTCGCAGGCACCTTTTATGAAGCCTCTAAGGAAGCCCTGAAGGACCAGATTACAAGATGCTTCACCCATCCCCTTGGTGCAGGATCACCTCCGGAAGCGAGCCTTTCAGGTCCTAGGGATATCATAGCCTTAGTTTGTCCCCATGCAGGCTACATGTATTCTGGTCCTGTGGCATCCCATGCCTATGCCAGCTTAGCAAAGGATGGAAGACCTGAGACTTTCGTGCTCTTAGGTCCAAATCACCATGGTATCGGAAGCGGAGTTTCCATCATGACAAGAGGTATCTGGAGAACTCCTTTAGGGGATGCGGCTATCGATGCCCAGCTTGCCGATAAAATTCTGGGAGCATGCGACATCATCGATTCAGACGAGGAGGGTCATAGACTGGAGCATTCACTAGAGGTTCAGATCCCCTTCCTCCAGTATATATATGGAACCATAAAGATCGTCCCTATAAGCTTCATGCTTCAGGACTTAGCGACGGCTAGGGATGTTGGAAAAGCCTTGGCAGATACCTTAAGAGACAAAAATGCCATCATCATAGCCTCAACAGACCTTACCCACTACGAATCCCAGAAATCAGCCCAGAAGAAGGATGGGTTTATCATAGAAGCCATAAAAGCCCTTGATGAAGCCCTCCTTTTCGAAGTTGTTGAACGATATGGCATAACTATGTGCGGCCCTGCTCCTGTGGCTGCCGCCATAACAGCATCGAAGTCCCTTGGGGCAAAAAGGGCAAACATCCTAAGCTATAGGACAAGCGGCGATGTGACTGAAGACTACTCTAGCGTCGTGGGCTACCTTGCCGCGGAATTGAGACGCTAGTGAGGAAAGCACAAAGAGCCTGTAGGATTAAGGTTAGCTATGACCAAAAGCTCCTGCGAAGCATCAGCTCCAGGAAAGGTCATTCTCCTAGGGGAGCACTTCGTTGTTTTTGGAAAGCCAGCTCTAGTTATGGCCTTGGATAAGCGAGCTAGGGTCAGGGTGAAGGTATTAGACCTCAGGGCTTGCGACATCAAGGTACATTCCCTAAACATCCCTAATGCCAGCCCCGCAGAGCTTCAGCCTATAAAGGAAGCTGCTATAAAGGCCATGGAATTCTTAGGATTGGAGGGGAAGCGAGGCTTGGAAATAACAGTGGCTTCCGAAATTCCCATTTCCGCTGGGCTTGGCTCCTCCGCGGCTGTTTCTGTGGCAACTATAGCTGCCGTAGGAGGGCTCTTCGGAGTAAGCCTTACAAAGGAAGACTTATGTCGTCTGGCTTTGGAGGCCGAAAGACTTGTCCATAAGAATCCTTCAGGCATCGATCCAACCATCGCTACATATGGAGGAATCCTTCTCTTCGAAAAGGGCAAACCTCCAGAACCTGCGAAATTAGACCTAGATTTTCGACTCGTCATCGGAAATACGGGGATTGCTAGGTCAACGGGGGAAATGGTTGCTAAAGTAGGGCTCCTCCAGCGTTACCATCCAGAAATTTTTGCATCCATCCTTGAGGCGGCCCATCGCCTCGTTTTAGAAGCCCTTAGGGCTTCGGATCTCGAAGGTCTTGGAAGACTTTTCAATGTGAATCATGGTCTCCTATCAGCAGTAGGAGTTTCAGACATATCTTTGGAGAGGCTAGTTTATGCTGCTAGGGCTGCTGGAGCCTTGGGAGCAAAGCTCACAGGAGGCGGCGGCGGTGGCTGCATGATCGCCTTGGCCAAGGATGAGCGTTTAAGCCAAGTCGTCCAAGCCATAAGGGAAGCGGGAGGGGAAGCCTTCATAGCGGTTCCCTCCAAGGAAGGCGTCATACTTGAAGCCTGAAAATCTTAGAATCGAAGAACGGGCTACGGTCATAAAGCTTGGAGGAAGCGTAGTCACGAGGAAGGCCGAGTTTGCAGGACCGAAACCGAATTTCATGGCTATTAGGAGATTGGCTAAGGAAATTCGAAAAGCAAAGGTCTTTCCCTTAGTCATCGTCCATGGAGCTGGAAGTTTCGGTCATCAGCTTGCCTTCAAGCATCGTTTGATGGAGGGCTTCCGGGATCCTTCCCAGCTTACAGGGCTTGCCGAAACCCATAGGTCAGTTATGGAGCTTAACAACCTCATAGTAAGGGAATTGATACTCACGGGTATAGCGGCCTTTTCCATGCCACCATCCTCTTTAGCCCTTACAAAGGAGGGACGTATTGCCCTTCTTTCCCTAGAACCCATAGGGAGGGCCCTCAACCTAGGCATTACTCCCGTTTTGTTTGGAGATGTAGTCTACGACGAAACCTCAGGTTTTAGCATTTTATCGGGCGATCAACTCATGGTCAAGCTAGCCCTAGAGCTTCAGGCTTCGAGGATCATCGTTGGAGTCGATGTGGACGGGCTCTACACAGACGATCCAAGGCTCAATCCCCAGGCCCAGCTCATCCAAAAGGCAACCGCAAAGGAGCTCAGGTCCTTCCTATTAAAAACTTCGATCTCAACCCCTAACAAAGGCTCTCCTATGGATGTGACAGGGGGAATGTTAGGAAAGCTTCAGGAAATCATCAAAGCCCTCGAGGCGGGAATCGAAGTCAAGCTTGTGAATGCCCTTAAGCCAAATCGCCTATATATGGCCCTAATAGGAGAGGAAGTCTTAGGCACAAACCTTCTACCAGGCGGCTAGGGGATATGGGCTTTCGAAGCACTGAGGAGAGGAAGGTTCATCATCTTCGCATAAGCCTTGAGGAGGATGTGGAATCCAAGGCTTCGACAGGCTTTGAAGATGTTCACCTTATCCATAGATGCCTTCCGGAAACAGATCCGGAGGAGATAGATCTCAAGGTCGAATTCTTAGGACATACCTTCAAGGCTCCCCTTTTTATTTCAGCCATGACCGGCGGGACGCCAGAGGCGAAGGTTATAAACGCCAATCTAGCCGAAGTGGCTGAAGCCTTAGGCCTTGGCATGAGCGTCGGAAGCCAGAGGGCAGCCCTCGAGAACTCTGGCTTAGAGGATACCTTTTCAATCGTTAGGGAAAGGGCTCCGAAGGCCTTCATTTCCGCTAACATAGGCTTCATGGAGCTTCCTAGGCTCGATGAAAAGAATGTCAGGCTTCTCATCGATATGGTCAAAGCTGATGCCCTGACGATCCACCTAAACGCCCTTCAGGAGATGCTTCAGTACGATGCCAAGCCAAGCTTCAAGTCCCTGAGAAATCGCCTAGAATCCCTTGTAGGGAGCTTAGATATTCCCGTTATAGTAAAGGAAACAGGTTGCGGCATATCCTCGGAGGATGCCTCCTTCTTTGAGAAAATCGGAGTTAAGGCTTTAGAAATCGCTGGCCTCGGGGGAACGAGCTGGTCAGCTGTTGAGTACTATCGAAACCTGAGGATGGGAAAGATGGATTTAGCGAAAGTAGCCAAGACCTTCTGGGACTGGGGAATACCTACCGTCGCGGCTATTCTTGAAGCCAGAAGTGGATCAGGGCTTCCGATCATCGCCTCCGGAGGAATTCGAAGCGGGCTTGATGTTCTAAAGGCTTTGGTCCTAGGTGCAAGGCTGGGAGGCATAGCCCTTCCCCTTCTGAGACCGGCCATGGAGGGACCGGATAGACTATCAAGCCTCTTAAAGAATATAATAGCGGAGATTAGGATCGGCTTAATCCTCATAGGAGCTTCAAAGGTAGAGGAAGCTGCCAAAAAGCCCTTTATTCTGACGGGTTTTATGGCTGAGTGGAAAAGGCAAAGGGACTTAAGGCTTAAAGAAGGGAATCCGTTGGAGCTTCCCTATCAATCCTCAAGGAGGGAATAGGTCAGCGAGTTGATTTCCATGGCTAATAAAGGCCTCTTAGAGGAGCTAAGGAGTGTTGCCGAGTCCGTGAATGCCTTCATCGAAGCCCATGTTGGACTTCCTGGGGAACCTGAGGTCCTT
>JAWCLV010000005.1:0-65427 GCA_038850515.1 Bathyarchaeia archaeon | reverse complement strand
TACTCAAAGCCCCTTGCCTTGGCATACTCTAGGAGTTCCGTAAGGTCATCCCTAAGGGTTGGTTCTCCTCCTGTGAATTGAATCTTCCGGCAACCTATATCGGCAGCTTCATCGAGGATCTTTCTCAACTCTTCAACAGAGAGCTCCGTATGCCTGATAGTCCCTTCTTTTTTTGTCTTAAAATCGATAACTTCTTCATTAGCCTCGACCTTATCCCCAGCCCCTGCATAGCAGTGAATGCAATGGAGATTACATCGGGAGGTAATCTCAACCCAGAGGAAGTCCAATCTGGGCGATGGTGGTTCCTCTGCGCTTGGGGCTTTTGGCTTTTCAGAGAGGATGACCAGCCCCTGCTCGACAAGCTCCTTCATAAAGGAGCGAGCATCAGAAGCATCAAGCTCAGGAAGGAGCTTCTCGAGAGCCTCCGCTACATCAAATCCTTCCTCGCCAAGCTGTACGATCCGCTTCGCCGGGGCGTTTAAACGGTAGATCTTACCATCCTTGAAATCTATTACGATTGAATTCCTTGCCCCTTGGACTAGAACCTTACCCTCAGATAGGAAAAAATAGGTGGAATCAATTATTTCTTTTCCACCCTCCTCTTGAGGGCCTCGACTTCATTCGCTATCTGCTCAAAGCGAGCGGCAATCTCATCCAACCGTGGAATTGGAATCTCAACTGATGGCGAGCAGATTCCACCCCCGATAATCGGAGGACATATAATTGTGGGCCTGCACCATATGATCGGCTGGCACCAGATACTAGGTATGCATATGTTCGGCAGGCAGGGTCCGATTATCGGAAGGCATTGCAGATCTGGGATGCATTTTATCCTTTCGATTGGGTTGCATGGCGTAAAAACAATGTTTGGCTTGCAAACCTCTATCCGATTTAACTGATCCTTAACGGGGTTACACAGCTCGACTGTGTAAAGACCTGTCGATTGCAGTAATTCAATTTATGGCTTCTCTTTCGTTTCTACCACTAAAACATCTTCGAAACGTAGTATTGCTCGTTAGAGCATATAAGGCTATCCCTTCGTAACTCCCATGGGAACGAGCCTGCAGACTTGGGTGGCTATGCCAACCTCATGGCTTGTTTGAGCGACCTGATCTACATCCTTATAGGCGCCGGGAGCCTCCTCGCTTATGACCACCATACTAGCCGCCTTGACGAGGATTCCTCCCTGCTCGAGGGTCTTCTTCACATCTCCGCCCCAGAACCGCTTCTTGGCGGCAGCCCGGCTCAGGAAGCGGCCGGCTCCATGGGCTGTAGAGCCAAAGCTTAGCTCCATGGCCTTCGGGTTTCCTAGGAGGATCCAAGAGCTCGTACCCATGCTTCCAGGGATGAGGACTGGCTGACCGAGGTCTTGGTAATCCTTAGGCACATCAGAATGCCCTGGTGGATAAGCCCTCGTAGCCCCCTTCCTATGGACGAAGACCTTTCGCCTCTGTCCGTTCACCTTGTGTTCCTCGACCTTGGCTATATTATGCGCCACATCGTAGATGAGGTGCATATCCAGATCCTCCGCCGATCGTCCTAAGACCTTTTCAAAGACCTGCCTCGTCCAATGGGTTATGAGCTGACGATTTGCCCAAGCGTAGTTACAGGCTGCAGCCATAGCCTTGAAGTATTCTTCAGCCTCAGGACTTTTGGCAGGTGCACACGCAAGCTCCCTATCTGGAAGCTTTATTCCATACTTATGGACGGCACGTTCCATAACCCTTAGGTAATCGCTGCAGATCTGGTGTCCAAAGCCCCTACTTCCCGTATGGATGAGGACTAGGACCTGGCCAACCCTCGTTATGCCAAGGCGTTTAGCAGCCTCAGCATCAACGATCCTATCGACTCGCTCGATCTCGAGGAAATGGTTTCCACTCCCAAGGCTTCCAATCTGGGAAAGCCCTCGGCTCTTGGCTGTTCCAGAAACCTTCGATGCGTCGGCATTCTCCATACAACCGTTCTCTTCGCAATGCTCGGCATCCTCGTCCCAGCCGTATCCATTTTTTATTGCCCAGCCCACTCCCTCTTCCGCTACCCGATCGAGTTCGGAGGTCGTTACCCGTATTCTACCCTTGCTTCCTAAGCCCGATGGAATATATTCGAAAAGAAGATCCAAGAGCTTCGTCATGAAAGGAATGACGTCCCTATCGTCTAAAGAAGTTCTCAGAAGCCTGACGCCACAGTTGATGTCATAACCGACACCTCCTGGGCTAAGGACTCCCTCATCGTAGTCCATGGCGGCTACTCCACCAATGGGAAATCCGTAGCCTTCATGACCATCAGGAAGGGTTATGCTCCATTTGTATATGCCTGGAAGGTGCGCTACGTTAGCGCATTGTTCTAGGGTTAGATCCAGCCTCATTTTCTCAAGAAGCGCCTCATTCGAATAGATCCTTCCAGGGACCCTCATGCCTGGTTTATAGGACTGGGGTATCTCCCATATGAAGCGGTCGATTTGTTTAAGGGGAACATTCCTCGAATGACCTCTGGGCGCACCTTCTTCTCCCATGGAAAATGCCTCCTTTAGTTAGGAATCCCGATCTTAATCTGGAACCATATCGAATCGATGCCATATAAACTTCATGAACTCGGATACAAGGCTCCCTTACGCTTAGAAAAACCCTAGAAGCCAGATCAAAAGGCTATGTTTGCCTTTGCAAAGCCTACCTTCCAAATCTTCGCTTCCTTTTCTGGAAGGTTCTGATGGCCCGAAGGAGATCGATCCTCCGAAACTCTGGCCAATAAACGTCTAGGAAGCAAAGCTCACTGTAAGCGCTCTGCCAGAGAAGGAAGCCACTTAGTCTCTCCTCTCCGCTCGTTCGGATGATAAGGTCTGGCTCAGGGTTGGGCAAGTGGGATGTATATAGATATTTCATGAAGAGCCCCTCATCGATCTCTTCCGGCGCAAGCTTTCCCTTAAGGATCTCTTCCCCTATTATTCTGGCAGCGCTAACGATTTCCCTCCTTCCTCCGTAGGCCAAAGCGATATTGAGCCAATAGGAGTCGTATCCGGCTGTGGAGGCCTCGACTTTCAGAATGAGTTTTCTAAGTTCCTCGGGAAGAAGCCCAAGGTCTCCTAAAACCTTTATGCGAACCCGGTATCTGTGGATATCCTCGTTCTCAAGGATTTCCTTGAACTTCTCCTCACAAAGCTCCATAAGCTTCTCCACTTCCTCCTTGGATCTTTGAAAGTTTTCGGTAGAGAAGACATAGAAAGTCATGATCTTAATACCAAGGTCAAGGGACCAGCGCAGGACTTCCTCCGCCTTTTTCATCCCGGCCCTATGTCCCTCCCAAAAGGCAAGGTTATGACGACTTGCCCAGCGACGATTGCCATCCAGTATAAGGGCTATGTGCTTAGGAGGCTCCATGCTCTTTACTTGGCTTTCAAGCCACCATTCGTAGAGCTTGTAGACTCCAAGCGCTCTTAGGAGGCCTCTTAGCAAGGTTGACACCTAGGCTTATGGCTAAGCTTCGTTCATGTAACCCTTAAAGTCTTAGTTTTCAAGGATGCGAAGGAATCAATGGAAGGGAGGATTAGCCATCCTTCATTGAATAGGGGCGATGGCAAAATATAGGCTGCTCGTTCTATCGATTCGATTTTGAATCGACTCATTTCTGTAATGATTCTAATTATTAGAAGATTGAAAAAAACTTAAGGAAGACCCATCTTTATTTTTCTGGGAATAGATGGTCCTTAGCTATCCATCCTTAGTTGATGGTAAGCCAATGGATCTAATGCAAATAGCGAGGGAGGCTACCCAGCGCATTCTAGAGCTTAGGGGGGACGTAATGGCCCTATATCTCGCTGGGTCTGTCGCCAGAGGAGATGCCACGCCAACGAGCGACATAGACCTCGGAGCCATAATAAGTCAATGGGAGAACTCCGAGGTGCTTAAGCCTCCCCTTATTATTAAGGGAGTCCAGGTCTCATGCAGGCTTATCCCGAGGATGAGGCTTTTAGATATTAGGCGCATATGGCTGGAGGATCCAATCCTTCCCTTCCAGATTTTGGAATCCATACGCCTCTACGATCCGGAGAATATTTTATTAAGGTTGAAGCAAAGGCTTGAGGTTTTCTCCAAGGATAATCACCTTTTCAAGGAAAAGATTAAGCGTTGTCTAGTTTTTGCCGAGGAAAGGGGAAGACAGGTTCTCGAATACCTAGGACACGGGATCTCTGAGGAAAGGGGGGTTACATCCCTTCTCTACGCTGTTCTATACGGAATCGGTCCGGCGGTCCTTATGAAGGCGGAGGTTCCACCAAGTCAGAGGAGGTTCCTCCTTAGACTTGAGGAAGCATGTGAGGTTCTAGATGAGCTTCCCCTCTATAGGAAGATTCTCCAGATCCTCGGGCTGGAAAAGGTCTCCGAAACATGGGCTTCGGAGGCTCCATCAATCCTTGAAGAGCTACACAAGAAGACATTCTATGCCCTATTCAAGTTCTGCGAGCCCATTTATCATAAGGGAATTAACTGGCTCGACCGGAAGACCCTTGATTACGTAAAGGCAGGAGCCATGGAATTATCGCTCATAGGTAAACATGCCGCAGCTATCTTCTGCTGTATGTCCCTTGGGGCCAGATGCCTCGATCTTGTAGAGGAATCAACTCGTTACCTTCCGATGAATTTGCGTCTTGAGATCTTGAAAGACTTTAGGAGGCTTTTCGATCTCTTAGAGGTTGATGCCGAAGAGATTAGGGAAAGGGCTTTGCGACTAAAGGAAGTCATCCAGATATTCTCAGGATCTCTCTAGACCAGATTATCCATGAAACGACGGATTCAAAATCGAGTTCCTTTTATATACCATCCATACTTCCCATCCCATCGATTCTTTATATATCCCTTATATCTTATCGTCCTAACAGCTTTCCTTTGACTTGCACAAGAAACTTTTTGAACACATAAGACAATCGATTTTTGGGTTCGAAATCCTTTGCCTGGAATCTTCAGAGCCTATGACATCAGGGGGACCTACGGGTCCGACATCACACCTAGAACAGCCCTGAGGATAGGAATGGCCTTCGGCTCCTTCTTGGGAGGTGGGGAGGATGTCGTCGTCGCTAGAGATGCAAGGCTTAGTAGCCCCGTCCTGAAGGAAGCCTTTATATCCGGCTTGATGGCCACGGGTTGTCATTGCATAGATCTTGGAATGACTGCGACCCCAGTCCTTTACTTTGCCTCCATAAACTTCGGTCCGAAGGCTGGGAGTATAATAACGGCTTCCCATAACCCTCCAGATCAGAATGGCATGAAGCTCTGCCGAGCTGGGATCGCCTATTCCTACGAGACCTGCATCGGAAAAATCGAGGAGATCGTTCGTCAAGGAAGCTACAAGCTAGCCAAGGGGGATGCCTTCGGTAGAGTAGAGAAATTCGATGCCTTTCCAGACTATGCAGAACGCCTTCTAAGAATGATCGATATGGAAAGGGAAATGAAGGTTGTTTTAGATGTGGGGAATGGTGTTTGCGGTTTCACGAAGCGTCTTTTTGAAGAACTTGGATGCCAGGTCGATTCTCTTTACGCAGAACCTGATGGGAGATTCCCAAATCATCTTCCAGACCCCCTAAGGGAAGAAACGCTTAGGGAGCTGAAGAAAAAGGTTCGTGAGAGGAAGGCCGATGTCGGAATAGCCTTCGACGGCGATGGCGATAGGGTGGGCTTTGTGGATGAGGAGGGTAGATCGATAAGGGGCGATCAGGTCTTGGCCATCTTCGCAAGGGATGTACTTAGGAGGCGGCCGGGTTCGAAAATCGTCTTTAACGTCCTTTGCTCCAAGGCCCTCGTAGAGGACATCGAAGCTCACGGGGGAATTCCTAAAATGTCGAAGACAGGGCATTCTTATGTTCAGGAACTCCTTCTAAGGGAGGAAGCTCCGTTGGCCGGAGAGCTCAGCGGCCATTTCTACTTCGCGGAAGGATATTATGGCTATGATGATGGAATCCTAGCAGCCCTTAAAATGGCTGAAATCCTCTCCAAGGAGTCTAAGACGCTTTCAGAAATCGTAGGAACGATTCCTAGATATGAGACAACCCCTGAGTTGAGGGTTCCATGCTCCGATGAGAGGAAGTTCAGGGTCGTGGAGACCTTAAAGGAACGCCTAAGGAATCGTGGGCTTCCGATCATCGACCTCGATGGTGTCAGGGTCGAACTTCCCCAGGGGTGGGGAATCGTAAGGGCATCTAACACGGAGCCGGCCTTGGTGATGCGCTTCGAAGCCAAGGATCCTAAAGGGCTGTCCGAGATTCAAAACCTCGTCCAAGGAGAACTGAAGGCCGCCTTACGAACCGATTAAGCCAGTTCCCTACGTTTCCCTTCCTTTCCCTCCCATCCTTTTTACGCCTGGGTCTCCCATCTTTCTCTTTCTTTATGAAGCCTTCCTCCCCTTACAAGCTTCCTCGGGTCGAGGATCTCTCGGGCCTCCTCCTCCGTGAGAAAGCCTTCTTCGACGACAACCTCTCGGAGGGATTTCTCCCCCTCAATCGCCTTACGGACTATGATAGCTGCCTTATCATAGCCTATGATGGGTGTTAGGACCGTTACAAGGGCTAGGCTTTTCTCTGCCATTTCTAGGCATCGCTTCTGGTTAGCCTTTATACCCGCAATGCATTTTGTATCCAGTAGCCTCACGGCGTTGGCTAAAAGCTCTATGGATTGGAGAAGGTTCAAGGCTATGATGGGCATCATGACGTTAAGCTCAAGGAGCCCACTCTGACCAGCTATGGCTATGGTGAGGTCCTTTCCAAGGACCTGGGCTGCCACCATGCAAACAACCTCTGGAACGACAGGATTCACCTTTCCTGGCATGATGCTTGAGCCAGGCTGAAGGGCTGGAAGTTCGATCTCGGCTAAGCCTGTCCTAGGACCGGACGCCATAAGACGTAGATCGTTGGCGATTTTCATGAGGCTTATGGCGATGTCCCGAAGAGCCCCGCTAAGCTCGACGCAGGCATCCCTAGCCATAAGGGCCTCAAACCTATCCTTCGCCTGCCTAAACTTAAGCCCCGTTATACGGTTGATCTCTTCGATGGCGAGTTGCGCAAAACTAGGATCAGCATTTAAGCCAGTTCCGACGGCGGTGGCACCCAAGGGTAGCTCTGCCAAGGAATCCTCGACCCTTCTAATCCTTCGAATTCCCTTCTCCATCATCGTTGCATAGGCACCGAATTCCTGGCCTAGAGTAACGGGAACGGCATCCTGAAGATGCGTTCTCCCAGGCTTCACGATTTCCTCGAATTCTCTAGCTTTCCGTCTCAGGGTTAAGGCAAGGGCCTTAAGGCTTGGAAGGAGGTTTTTTCTAATGGCTTGCAGGGAAGCTATGTGAATGGCTGTTGGAAAAACATCGTTGGTTGATTGGGACATGTTTACATCATCGTTCGGATGGACGAGGCTTGAATCGCCCCTTTGTCCGCCTAGGATTTCGGCCGCACGGTTAGCGATTACTTCGTTCATGTTCATGTTCGTAGAGGTTCCCGATCCTGTTTGGAAGATGTCTAGGGGAAACATATCATCGAAGCGTCCCTCAACGACCTCCCTAGCAGCTTGAGCTATGGCGTTTGCCTTCCTTTCATCTAGGAGACCTAGTTTCCAATTCGCCTTGCAGGCCGCCAGCTTGACGATGGCCAGAGCCCTTATGAAGCCTTTGGGAAAGCGTATCCCAGAGACTTGGAAGTTCTCTAGAGCCCTCTGCGTCTGAGCTCCATAGTAGGCCTCAAAGGGCACCTTAACCTCTCCCATGCTATCCCTTTCGACTCTAAAGCGAGGCTTAGCTTCCATAGGGAATCCTACCTGCCTAAAGAATAGTTCATGAGATTAGCCTATAAACGAGGAAACTTGGGACTCAGATAAAATAAATAAAGGAAGAAAAGATGAAAAAGTCTTGATACACCCTCCAAGGGCTAGGTTTAGAGCCAAGAAATCCTAGCTAATGGGGAATAAGGGGATAAAGGAAAACAGAAGGGATAGAATAGGATGGGATGGATTGTATCAAAAATGGCTTTTCGAAGAAAAAATAAAAAACTAAAAATATGGGGAAAAGGATGGAGCGGCGCTCTTTACCTAGCTTTTGTCAGCTCATCGACAGCCTCTGGATTGCTAAGGGTTGAGATATCCCCAACAGGCATACCTAAAATCTTAGCACGAACGACCCTTCGCATAATCTTTCCGCTTCTCGTCTTCGGCAGGGCATCCACGAACCATACCTCGTCGGGCTGGGCAACGGGACCTATTTCCTTCCTCACATGTAATCGGATGTCCTTCCTAAGATCCTCACTCTCTTTAATTCCTTCTTTTAGGACCACGAAGACGACGATAGATTCGCCCTTGATTTGATGGGGCTTTCCTATGGCTACTGCTTCAGCGACGGCAGGATGGCTGACGCAGGCAGATTCGATTTCAGCATTTCCGATTCTATGGCCTGATACTTTGATTATGTCGTCTGCTCGACCTTGTATCCAGAAGTATCCATCAGAATCCTTCCTAGATATATCACCTGCCAGGTAAACATTCGGATACTTTTCCCAGTAGGTGGATCGATATCTTTCCTCAGCCTTGTAAAGGCCCATGAGCATCGAAGGCCAAGGTGTCAAGAGGACGAGGTTTCCTCCAGCGTTAACGACAGGCTTTCCATATTCATCGAAAACATCCGCCGAGAATCCTGGGAGAGGCTTCGTAGCTGATCCTGGTTTGAGGGGCGTTATAGGAAGCGGCGATATGACGAAGGAGCCCGTCTCAGTTTGCCACCAAGTATCCATGATCGGGCATCGCTCACCTCCGATGTATCTGTAGAACCATATCCATGCTTCTGGGTTGATGGGCTCCCCTACGCTCCCTAAAAGCCTCAAGGAACTAAGGTCGTGCTTCTGGGCCCAGCGCTCGCCGAAACGCATGTGCATGCGTATGGCGGTAGGGGACGTGTAAAAGACCGTTACTCCATGTCTTTCGATGATATCCCACCATCTATCCGGCTCAGGCCAGTCAGGAGCACCCTCGTAGAGGATTGATGTGGCTCCGAGGATTAAGGGTGCATAGACAGTATAGCTGTGCCCCGTCACCCAGCCAATGTCGGCTGTGCACCACCATATGTCTTCATCCTTCAAGTCGAAGACCCAGCTTAGCGTCATTGCTGTTCCGACGGCATAGCCACCATGGCAATGGATGACTCCCTTAGGCCTTCCGGTGGTTCCGGATGTGTACAGAAGGTAGAGAATATCGTTGGCGTCCATTCGCTCCGTTTCGCAGAACTTGGGTTGATCCTTTACGATTTCGTGCCACCACAGATCCCGATTCCCATCCCAAGGAATTTGATCCCCAGTACGCCTGTATACGATGCATTTCTCGATGCTTGGGGCCATCTTCAAAGCTTCGTCTACCTGGCTCTTTAAGGGTATCTTTGAGCCTCGCCTGTAGAAGCTATCGCATGTGATGATGACTTTCGCCTCGGCATCAGCCATCCTTTCCGCAAGGGCGATGGCGCTAAAGCCTGAAAAGACGACGCTATGGATGGCTCCTATCTTGGCGCAGGCCAACATGGCAATGGGAAGTTGGGGTATCATGGGAAGGTATAGCCCAACTCTATCGCCCTTCTTAACCCCTAGAGACTTCAGGGCATTTGCGAGCTTGCAGACCTCTACGTACAGGTCCCTGTAGGTGAGCTTCTCGACTTCCCCAGGCTCCCCCTCGTATATGTAGGCGACTTTGTTACGTCTCCAAGTATTCTGATGCTTGTCGAGGGCATCGTGGACGATGTTATACTGGGCTCCTACGAACCACTTGGCATGGGGCGGATTCCATTCAAGAACCTTCTTATAAGGACTGTAGAACTCAACGAACTCCTTCGCCATCTCGCCCCAGAACCACTCAAGATCCTCGCTCCTTTTCAGGAGTTCATCGAGGTTCCTGATGCCATGGGCCTCCATCCATCGCTTCACATTCGATCGCTCTACGAGCTCCTTCGGGGGCATGAAGACCCTAGATTCCGTCAGTAAAACTTCCACGGTTTCTTTGGAAGTCGCCAAGGAAATATCTCCTCCCAAATGCCACTTGGCTTAGGATGCACCTCTCATATATTAGGGTTACGTAGGTAACGCCAAGATCTGTAAAAAGGGTTAATGCGCGCGGAGCTCTTGGACCTGCCTCATCCCTCCATGCCTTTAATGATAAACGCCTTGGAACTCGAGGGCCAATAGCCTTATAATTAGAAAATTTAGAAAGGAAATCCTTGTTTCTAACCCTGAAAAATTCCCCAAAGCGATATGTTTATTAAAAGGGATTATTGTGCATCTTCTGTCATGCTTTTTCATGTATTCGCCACCTAAGCTACTATGGTTCCGACTAGGGGGAGCCTGCCTACTTGGCCAAAAAGGAGGTTGATTCGAAAAGGGCCCCTAAGAGCCCGGAGATCCAAATGATAGGGCCACCTCGCTTGACGAGGTTTGAGAGGGCAAGAATCGTCGGGGCTAGGGCATTACAAATCGCCATGGGCGCTCCAGTCTTCGTAAAGCTTCCAAAGGGACTAACGAACCCGATAGATATTGCGTGCTACGAGCTATCCCTCGGGATTCTTCCGATAACGGTTAGGAGGAGGCTCCCAGATGGAAGCTATCAGGACATTCCTATCCAATGGCTTTTAAAGGATAAAACCTCGGTCTCGGAGTAAGGCTGCAAAAGGATGGCTGAATAGGCTGAATACAGTAGATTAATTTCCAAGAGCCTCGAACTAAAGCCCTCTGAAACCGCTTCCTTGTGCTTCGCCGAATATTTTTAGGTAATGGGAACCTCCGATAAAGATCGATAAACTTTTTCCCTAGCTTTTGACTTCTACTTCCTCAACTCGATGGAGGCTCATCATGAAGCTAAAACTCGGAAAGTGGAAGGGAGTCGTAGAGGTTCTGGTTACGGTCCTTGGGAGCTATATGGCTTTACAAGCCTTCCAGCTTGCCCTCCAAGCCTCCCTTTCGATCAGTACTCCCCTCATGTATGTCCCTACTCGAAGCATGGAACCGAACATCCAGGTTGGAGACCTCGTTGTGATAAAAGGCGTAAAACCTTCTGAGGTTCAGGTTGGCGATATCATCGTATTCAAGACGGGACTTCAGCCCCCTACAGATCGGGTCATCCATCGAGTCGTCGAGATTTCGAACGAGAGTGGGAAGCTCTACTTCACAACCCAGGGTGATAATGTTGGCTATCCACAGTACTTCGAGAGGCACTTCGATGCTGAAGAACGCCTAATAGGAAAATGCATCTTTCGCATACCCTTACTCGGATACCTATGGATTTGGACTGAACCTTACGAGATAAAAGTTCTTATTCTTGTCGTATTCTTCGCTTTCCTTGCTTGGTGGATTTGGGAAGAGGTGCCCAAAGAAGGGAAGAAGCCTACCATAGGAGAAGATACTCGGGAAACGCTTTCTAAGAATGAAGAGAATAAAGAAAATTAGCCTTATGGCTTAATCCTGGATTTCTTATTTCCTTGGCTTATGAGCCGGAAATTTCTCGACATGGGAACTAGTTATTGGGCTAGGAGTATTGAAGAAAGGGCTATATTCTTCCTCCAAGAAAAGCTAAGAATTCTCCCTTGGACCTAAGGTTTAAAATTTTGTTGTGGTACCTTTCCATTCCGATCGTCGAACTTGGTTTATCTCCATAGTCATGACCAGGATAGATCTCGACATCATCCTCTAGCTTGAGGATCTTCTCGAAAAGACTATCATAGAGTTCTTCAGGATTTCCGCCTTGAAGGTCTGTCCTTCCACATCCGCCTACGAAAAGCGTGTCACCTGTGAGAAGTTTCCTTTTACCATCTTCTATAAGAAGGCAGATGCTATCGGGTGTATGTCCTGGGGTATGAAGGACTCGTATCTTGAGTGCCCCAACCCTTAGAACATCCCCATCCTCTACCGTCTGATCTTTATATGCCCTCGATTCCTTATGCATTATGACCTTCGCACCTGTTCTTGAAGCAAGTTTCTGACAACTGAAGATATGATCAGGATGGGAGTGGGTTCCAATGATGTACTTAACCTTCAATCTATGGTCTTCAAGAAAACGGAGGATCTTATCAAAACCAAAGCCTGGATCTACGATTACGCAGAGTCGAGTAGCCTCATCTGCCAAAAGGTAGGCAAAATTTCTATAATTACCGACAGGTATCTGAAGGAATATCATGGCGATCAGCCCAAGGGATTAGACCTTCCTAGTTCTATCTGCCTCTTTCCTCAAGGCAATATAAATTATAAATTCTTCTTCATCCCTGATCTTTATTTTTCTCGATATGAAAAGGTCATTCTATACAGAGCACATAAGATATCAACAATTTTATTTTCATATCGCCACATTACAGTCTACATATTCCTTATAATTCGATGATAAACTTCTCTAGATCTTCCCTTTCCTAATTTTTTAACCGTCTCGTAAAACGAACTGGATGATTAAGATCAAAAAAAATCAGTAGAAAATAAGCCCCTGCTCCTCGAGTTGACCCTTGAGCTTCTCTACGGCCCCTCTAACATCCCCCTCTTCCCTAGCCCCTACGATCACAAGTTTTCCGCTTGCAAAGATAAGGATGACAACCTTCGGATCATCCATCCGATATATGAGACCAGGAAACTGCTCGGGTTCGTACATCGTCCTTCTCAAGGTAAAGGAGGTCTTCTCTAAATCTATCTTTCCGCCCAGGCTTGCTGAGGCTACAATGTTCTCTATCGTTATCTCAGCCTTCGATGTAATGACGATGCCACTCTCCCTAAGCCTCCTCATGACTTTCCTGACGGCTAGTTTTGCAAGCCTTTCGGACTTTGCTCCTACACAGATCATTTTACCAGAGCTGAAGATTAGGATGGCTGTTTTTGGTCTTTTTAAGCGAAAGAGGGCTCCTGGAAATCGTTCTGGATTGTACTCAATATCTTCAGGCAAGGCCCTCGATATGGAGGGGAGATCTAGATTATGGCCTAAGATAACAGAGGCGACAACATTCTCTATACGTATCGAAGGCTCAGTCTGCGACAATGAGTTGGCAACTCCTTTATTTAATATTCCTTGCTTGGTTATATATAGACATTGCCTGCCTAATTCCTCCGGATCTAAGCCGAGGATGGACGCCGGTAGTTTTCATGGCTTGAAACGAACTAGAACAGAGCTTACATTTTTTAACCTTTCAAAGTCCTTTGGACTTTTTGGTAGGCTCTTCGCAGATTCCGTAATGTTAAAGGCTTATAAGCTGCCATTAGTTTCTCGCGATACTTACGAGCAGAAAGTATTCAAGCTAGTCTTATAGAACCGAAGAATTCGCGTCCTCGTTATAAGAAAAGAAGGCAATGCTTAAGATTCTTTGAGGTTAAGGCTTAAAAGAAATCTTTGGCAAATGCTGCTTTAGGTGGGTCATATGAAAATTACAAGACTTGAAACCTTCCACGTAAAGCCTAGGTGGCTCTTTCTGAAGCTCTATACAGATGAGGGGATTGTGGGCTATGGGGAGCCCATCCTAGAGGGTAAGGCCCGAACGGTCGAAATGGCGGTCAAAGAGCTGAGCGAGCAACTGCTAGGTGAGGACCCCCTCAGAATCGAGTATCTATGGCAGAAAATGTACAGGGGTGCCTTTTATAGGGGCGGTCCCATTCTCGTGAGCGCGATAAGTGGAATTGAGGAGGCCCTTTGGGACATCCTCGGTAAGCACCTAGGCGTTCCAGTATACCAGCTTTTAGGAGGTCCCTGTCGAGAGCGCATACGCCTATATGCCCATGCCGGAGGCACTACTCCTGAAGAATGTGCAGAAAGTGCCTTGAGGAGGGTGAAAGAGGGTTTTACGGCTGTGAAGACTACTCCCTTCGGAGCTACTCGCATCGTCGATACGCCTGAAGCCGTAAAGAAGGCTGAGGCAAGGATAAAGGCTATGAGGGAAGCAGTAGGAGATAAGGTTGACATAGCCATTGATTGTCATGGAAGGCTCAGCCCAGCCATGGCGATTAGAATGGCGAAAGCCCTAGAGCCCTACCATCCGATGTTTCTGGAGGAGCCCTGTCTTCCGGAGAATGTCGATACGATGGTAACCATTGCTAGGTCTACGAGCATTCCCATCGCCACAGGAGAACGCCTTTTCACGAAGTGGGGCTTCAGGGAAGTCCTTGAAAAGCAGGCTGCATCGATTGTCCAGCCAGATTTGAGCCATGCAGGAGGAATCTTTGAATGCCGTAAAATTGCCGCTATGGCGGAAACCTACTACGCAGCTGTAGCTCCCCATTGCCCTTTGGGGCCTATAGCCTTAGCGGCCTGCATTCAGTTGGATGCCTGCATACCAAACTTTCTCATCCAAGAGCACGTAACCCTCGGTGAAGGATACTTAAAGGAGCCCTTCAAGCTAAGGAATGGCTACATCGATATACCCACCAAGCCCGGCCTAGGAATAGAGATCGATGAGGATGCCCTTAGGGATAAAATTTTTGATGGAGCATGGCATACTCCAATCCTTTTCCATGAGGATGATGGATCGCTAGCTGACTGGTAGTAGAAGCTCCAAGCGATCCATTTATCCGATTCGATCTAGGCAGGTCTGATCCTACTTAATCTCTTTTCGCCTTCCTATCATCCTATCGACTATGCACTGTATGTACAGAAAGACTTTGCAGAATCTTAAGGAAAGCTACCTATTCCAAAGGCCTGATCTTATAAACTGATTAATATACAGTAGCAAATTCGCAATCATGATATATATGTAATCCTCTCCTCTCTCTTTAAGGAAAGGCTTTTCTCTATGGCTTTTGTCCTTTCATAGACTTCCTCTGCCCGATTAATGGCGATTCCTGCCTTTGCTATTTCCTTATCCATGCGCTCATAGCTAAATCGTATTCGAAGAAGTCCTTCTAGGACCTTTAGAAGCCCTTTAGAGCCCTTTGGATCTGGAGCATACCCTGGAGTCTCGGCAAGGAGGGCTAAGCCTTGAATTCCATAGAAGGGGGCGATACCAAGAATGACACCGGCTAAGCCCAGTATAGGATTTCCAACCTGGCCCAAGATGCATCCCTTTAACAATGCCTCCTTAAGGAAATCTTGGTCCGTGGAAGCCGCTATGACCTTTGGCTCCCCCTCAGGATATGCCTCATACCCTCCAAGGGCTATGAGACGTCTCACTCCCTTGGATTTCGCATAAGAAAGGATTACGCTGGAAACCTCATACTGTCCCTCGAGGGTCTGGGGTTGGGCATCGCCCTTGAGTAAAACAAGATCAGGAAGGTTTTCTTCAGGATTCTTCCAGTAGTAGAACTCTGCCCTTAATAGACGTAATTCCCCCTCATCGTTCACGAGAACATGGAATGGAAAGAAGGGGGAGTAGAGCTCAGCCATTGGAGAAGCCTTTAACTCCTCGATCATATACTGGACAGCTATTTCTCCGACCATCCCCAGTCCTGGAAAGCCCTCAATAAGGATGGGCTTCCTTAACTCAACTTTTTCGCCTATATCCTTAATCATGGTCCTTCTCACTAGCGACCATCTCCCTAAGCCTTCGTCTATAGGGCCTGAACCTATCGTTTACTGAAAGCTTCGGAGGGTGGGGGATCCTGACTGGGGCTCCACATTTTGGGCATTTCTCCCTTTCAAGGGTATACTCCCCACATTTGGTGCATCGCCTGAGTAGGTTAACCATGGATTCCCATCCATCGAATCAAGTCAAGTGTCAGACTTCCCTTTTGAAGGCAAAGGTCCCTCCGGCCTTCTTCATTTCTTGGGAAGCCCTATCGACTACTTCCTGCAAAAGCTTCTCAGCAACTTTGTAATCTTTCGCCGTTACTTCGACTCTGTATTTGGGGGAACCTATGACGTAGATGTTTACAGTAGCATTACCCTTCTTTCCTAGAGTTTCGAGGTCCATAAGGGTTCTTCGAATGACTTCAACTCCCTTAGGCTTCATACAGCTCAGCTCCAAGGTTCCACTTATCTTGACGGTTGGCACCTTAATCCTTTCAATGGCTATGGTAACGATCTCCCTAGCAACTTCCGGAGGAATACCGGCTTTGAGAAGCTTCTCCTCGCCCTTCTCGCAAGCTTCCTCAAAGGCTTCGTAGAGGCCTCCAAAGAATTCCTCCAGCTTCTTCCCGAATTCCTCATAAACCTTCGCATAAGGTTGCTTCAGCCTTTGGCTAAGGAGGTTTAGGAGGAATCGCCCCCTCCTCCTTTGCCTCCACTCAAGGAGGGCCTCCCTTCGCTCCCTATCCGTAACCCTCTTCAGGGATAGGTCCACTTGCCCCCTCTTGAGGTCTACCCTCAAAACCTTCAAGACGACTTTCCGTCCCTCACGGACGAAGTCCCGTATATTCCTAACCCAGCTTGTTGAAACCTCAGATAGGTGAAGGAAACCCTCTTTGTTGCCATACTCGTCAAGGGTAACATAGGCTCCATAGGGGCTTATTTCCTTGACTGTGGCAACGACTAGCTCTCCCTCTTCTGGCCAACCTTCACTTACATCCTGACCCTTTGCCTTATCCTCCGCAGCCATTTTCATCCAAACTCCTTTTCCTTTAGTCAAGAACCTCCAAAACTTCAGCCTTGATGTCAGCCTTTCCCCCTTGAGGTTCGGCTAGGACGCTATCGCATATACGGCATTTCACCACCATGGCTGCCCTATCGAAGATTATTTGCTCATTCCCACAAGAGTTGCACTTGACGCGAAGAAAGCGGCTTTTTGGCTTCGGTATGAGTTCATCGAGCTTCGACATTTTCAAGACCCCTTTTTACAATACATGAATCAGAGCGGCTGTAGTTTAACGTTTCCTTTTCCTCGGTTTTACGGAGGCTATAGGGATATAAGGCTTCCGACCTTCTTCATGGTACTGGAAAGATAAAGGTTTTAGTTTCATCCAAACAACAAGCTTGTAGTTAGCCTATCTTATGAGTATCCTATGGAGGATACCCATCTTGGTTATAAACCAAGGAAAAGAGGTCCTTATCATAGCAGACGATTACACAGGAGCCTGCGATACAGGTGCCCAGTTCAGCAGACATGGCCTTTCGACTGCCGTCATTACGGATCCTTCGAAATTGGATGATGCCTTAAGAAAGTTTCAGGTCGTATCTTTCAATACAGAGACCAGAAATGCCTCTGAAAGGGAGGCGAGAAGGAAGGTTAGGGAGGTTCTTAAACTCACGAAAAAGAATGGAGCTGAGATTGGCATAATGTATAAAAAGATTGATTCGACCATAAGAGGCAATATTGGCGCAGAACTCGATGCCATTTTGGAAGAGGGCTCTTACAGCCTATGCATAGTAGCACCAGCCTTTCCGGCGAAAGGAAGGACGACCCTAAGGGGTTTCCAGCTTGTAGAGGGCGTTCCAGTCGATAAAACTAACTTTTCCAAAGATCCTCTTAGTCCAGTTCGAGAATCCCATGTTCCGACATTAATAAGCCAACAAGCAAAACAAAGGATTGGATACGTTAGCCTAGAAGTGGTAAGAGGTGGACCAGGGGCTTTAGCAGACGAGCTTAAGGCTAGGGAGCATCAAGGCGAAAGAATAGTCGTTTTGGACGCCATAACCCAGAGGGACCTAGAAACCATCGCCCTTGCATCTAGCTCCTTGAAAGTAAGGCTCCTTTGTGGATCAGCTGGGCTTGCGGCGGAAATACCCTATGCCTTTGGTCTCGCTAAACCAAAGCCAGCTTTGATCGTATCGGGAAGCCTTAACCCTGTATCCTTGAAGCAGATCAGACATCTGAAGGAACAACCGAGGACTGAGGTTTTAGAGGTTCTTTTCATCGGAGACCTTCGAAGGGCAGAACAAAAGCTTCTTGTGAAGGAAGGGGTCGAAGCTTTAAGGAGGAACCATCACCTCATCGTAACGACGACTTCAAGCGATGGATCTTTGGATGGTTCTGGGGTAGCTCCTAATTCCTTAGATACGGAAAGGTGTAAAGGGCGCATTATCACGAAATACCTAGGATTGATAGTCGAGGAAATCCTAAGGCACCAAAAACCTTCTGGTCTCATCCTATCTGGCGGTGAAACGGCCTTCCAAGTCCTAAAGGCCCTTGGGGCTTCAGCCCTCATCCTAGATGGAGAGGTTGAGACAGGAATTCCGATAGGAAAGGTTTTAGGAGGGAGATACGAGGGGCTAAAGGTCATCGTAAAGGCTGGGGGCTTCGGGCGGTCGGAAAGCCTAATGGAAGCTGCAAGGCGCTTAGAGGAGGGGGACTTGATGGCATGAAACCCATTATCGGTATTACGATGGGCGACCCCGCTGGAATAGGTCCTGAGATCGTTGCCAAAGCACTTTCTCAACCCATCGTTTACGAGATATGCCGCCCCCTCGTAATCGGAGATTCGAATGTTATGAAAATGGGGATTGGAGTTGCTAAGCTAGGGCTTAGGATTCATTCGATAGAAAGATTAGAAGAAGCTCGATTTCTTTTCGGGACGATGGATGTCTTAGATCTTCATAATGTGGATGTAGCAAGCCTTGTTCTTGGGAAACCCCAAGCCATGGGTGGCAAGGCAAGCGTCGAATACGTGACTAAGGCTGTGGAACTGGCGATGGAAGGGAAGGTCCAAGCCATAGTCACAGCACCGATAAGCAAGGAAGCGATAAGAATGGCTGGACTTCCATATACGGGACATACGGAGCTTTTGGCTCAATTGGCGGGAGTCAAGTCTGTTGCCATGATGCTCGTTACGGATTCCTTGAGGGTCGTCCATGTTACGACCCATGTTCCTTTAAGCCAGGTACCAGCTCGAATAAAAAAGCAGAGGGTTCTCGAAGTAATAATGCTTACGGATGAGGCTATGAAAGCCCTAGGGATTCAAAAACCTAGGATAGCAGTAGCAGGCTTAAACCCCCATGCAGGGGAGGGGGGAATTTTTGGTAGAGAGGAAATCGAGGAAATAGAACCAGCCATAGAAGAGGGCCGCAGGCTGGGCTTGGAGGTTTCTGGGCCATTCCCGCCGGACACCATTTTCGCAAGGGCAGCGGGTGGAGGTTTCGATGCTGTTATAGCCATGTATCATGATCAAGGACATATCGCGGTTAAGCTTTTGGGCTTCCAGTGGGACGAGGAAAAGAAGGGATGGACGAGGATATCAGGCGTTAACGTTACCCTAGGTCTCCCCTTCGTGAGGACATCCGTTGACCATGGAACTGCCTATGGTAAAGCGGGTAGACGGGAAGGAACTGCCGATCCTGGAAGTCTCCTAGAAGCCATTCAGCTCGCTGCCAAACTGGTTACTGGAAGGTTTTCAATAAGGGATGAATGATAAGGATCTAAAAATATTCTTAATTCCCCGAATTACTAATTCTTATCCCATCATTGATTAAAAAGGTTTCAGAATAAATCAATTGGAAGAAAAAAGAAAAAAGAAATATGATTTAAGAGATCTGTCAAGATGGGTTGGCAGGCCTTTAGTTTAGATTATGTAAAGGATTTCCCCTAGTTTCGAAACGACGTTAAAAGACGTTATAGAAAGCCTTAGAAAGCCTGCCCCTTCTTGCTGAAGTGCCAAGGCTTGAGAAGTTTTACTTTAACCCTCCCTTCCTTCCTCAGAACCCGTTACGGGTGAGGCTATGGCGAAACGTCCCCTAACTGCGGTGATCCGAACCCTAAGGTTGTCGCCGACCTTGGCACCAGGTACGAAGACGATGAAGCCTTCGACCTTCGCTATTCCATCTCCGCGGCTACCAACGCTTTCGACCTTAACATCGTACTCCTTTCCTTCTTCGACTGGCACAGGTCGCGACGGCCTGAACTCGGATCGACCGAATCTTCGGGACCGCCCATATCCAGATCTTTCCATTTTTTTACCTCCTTGTATTTCTGAAGAATAAGAAGGAGCTTTAGTACCGAAGCCTCATCGGCTCATTACAGTACCTATAGCTACTTCCTACCCTTCTGGAATTAGATTCCTTGCCTCCCTTATAAATATAGCCCTTGCGATCTCCGTCATGTTAAGGCTAAAAAACTTAGCCTTAGTCAAGTGAACAAAGGAATTTTCATAAAAATTCAGATAGGCCATTTTGAGAAACGATACAAAAATCTAATGCCAATTCCCTACTCTACCTTATTTCTTCGTTATTAGCCAGTACTTAGGCTAATTACCGATCTCAAGATAAACGGTAAAATAAGACGTAAGCTATAAAGCGAGCTCAAGCTTCAGGAAAAGGGTGCTGGGATGCCCATGAATTTCAACACTGTGAAGGTCCCTAGCCTCCTCTGGGAGGGAAGAAAGGAATTGGAACTTCTCTTTCCCGATACCTGGGATGTAAACCTATGTCCTATGGAGGGTTATAGAGATCCAGCCCTTAAAATTCAAGAGCTCCGGGAAGCCTTCTCGCAACCGATAGCCTCCCGAACGATTAGAAAGCTTGCGGAGGGGCGTCGAGAAGCAGTAATTCTTTTTGATGATGTTACGAGGCCGACGAGGGCAAAAGAAATAGTCGATCTTATTCTAGAAGAGCTTGCCCTAGGAGGGATAGGAAGGGATCATGTGAGGCTTGTGGCTGCCCTAGGTGCCCATGGTTCCATGAACCGTCTTGACTTTGTTAAGAAACTGGGTGAAGACATCGTTGCCCACTATCCAGTTTATAATCATAATGCCTTCGGCAATCTCGAGGATCTTGGCTTCACAAGCCGAGGAACTCCTGTGAAAGTCAATGGAGAAGTAATAGACTGTGATCTTAAGATTGGCGTAGGTCTTGTCGTGCCCCATCCACAAGCTGGCTTTGGAGGAGGATCGAAGATCGTCCTTCCAGGCATTTCATCCCTCGAAACCATTGCCTTCAATCACTGGAAGGTTGGAGGCTATGCCTCGGAAGCGGGGAGCCAGCAATCGAGCCTTCATCCATCCATAGGCTGGTCCAAGGTTTCCGGAAACGTTATTCGCCAAGATATGGACGAGGTAGCCCAGATGGTTGGGCTAGATGTGAAAGTAGACATCACAGTGAATGGTTTAGGGGAAACTACTGGGATCTTCGTAGGCGACTTTCGTGAAGCCTTTATGAAGGCTGTGGAGAAGGCGAGGAGGATCTATGGGACAAGGATGCTTCCGGAGCCCGACATCGTAGTGGCGAATACATACTTCAAGGCAAATGAGGCAACCCTTGCCCTTTCCATGGCTGTGGAAAACGTGAGGAAGGGAGGGTCCGTTGTCCTTATAGCCAATGCGCCAGACGGACAAGTTACACATTATCTCTATGGTAAATTCGGAAAGAGAAAATGGGGCTATGTGAGACCTCCACCTACTTCCTTGGAAAAAGTAGGGAAGCTTATTATCTTTTCGGAATACCCCCTTAAGGATCCCTTCCTCCCCATAGCAGATCCTGAGGAGATGATATGGATTCGGCATTGGAAAGAGGTTCTTGAGGAGCTGAAAAATAGGCATGGGGAGAGAGCCAGGGTTGCCATCTACCCAAATGCAGATGCCCAGAGACCCCTTGAGGAGCTTAAAGGCACATATTAAAAAATCTAAGTTGTTGGAAATTCAAAAGTCCATTAAGCTAGCCTAAGGGATCCACATATGGTTTCCATGAAAAAGCTAGAGGATGTTGCCTCCCAAATTTCTTTCTTTACCATGTAGATCGAAGCTTTTAGAAACCAGAAATTCGATCAAAGGCCCTTCGTTCCTTCCTAAAAGTATCAAAGTCTAAGCTAGAGGAAAGGTAAATAACACCAGACCGGAGGGATGTCCATTCATTATCATTATCATTATAGTTATTCATCCTTTCCAAACCGCCTATCCGAAGTAGATAAAGCCACGCAAACCTTATATCATGGTCTTAGAAGCTCAAACCTTCTGAAGAAGGTGCTCTGAACCCAATGCTGAAGGGGGATGAAGACTCGCTAAAACTTCCACCAGAAGTCGAGACATCCATAAGGCATATGCTTTCTGAGGGGGAGGACGTACTATACTATGCCCTGAGCGACATCGAAGCATCAGGATGCTATGGAAATCGTTGGCTTTTCATAACGAACAAACGGGTGATAACCCTCACTCCTGGCCGAGAGCTCAGGGAGATCCCTTTAGATCGTATAACATCAGTCGAAGTTCATGATTACCTTGGCAATGGTGAGGTAGAGGTTTCGACAAGGGATGGACGGGAGGATTTGATCCGATTTAGCAGATCAAAGGTTGAGGAGTTCAGAAAGGCCGCCCTTCTCATAAGCGAGCTTGTGGAGCCGAGTAGTCTTCTCAAGGGGCGTCCCCATTGGGATTATCTCAACAGTTCGAGGAAGGAAGGAAGAAAAAGTAAGAGCGCTACCCTAAGGTGGCTAGTCAGTTACCTGAAGCCCCACTGGTACTGGGCTGTAGCTGCTCTCCTAATCTCCCTAGCAACTACAGGATTAGGTCTTGTCCCGCCCTATCTTATACGTCTCTTGATCGATCAGGTTTTCCCATCGAGGGACGTAGGGCTCCTCATAACCTTGACCCTCGGATTGGTTGGTGTTTATGCCATCAATGCCCTTCTGAACATAGGCTTAAACTACTCCCTTGCCCTCCTTGGGCAAAAAGTTATTTATGATATGAGGAGCCGCGTCTACGAGCATCTTCAGAGACTTTCCTTGGGCTTCTATGATAGAATCAGCTCAGGGCGTCTCCTCTCGAGGGTTATGGACGATGTTGGAAGGGTGCAATGGTTCCTCGTATGGGGTACCCAGACCTTCATTTCAAACCTCCTCGCCCTTCTAGGCGTAGGGCTTATCATATTCACTTTAAATTGGCAACTAGCCCTCTTCTCCCTTCTTCCAGTTCCGATTATTGCCGTAGGGCTACCCCTCTTCAGACAAAAAGCCAGGGGGGTCTACCATAAGGCTTGGAGGAAATGGGCCGACGTAAGCAGCCTTTTGGTCGATACGATTCCCGGAGCCATCGTCGTGAAGTCCTTCAGCCAAGAGAAGTTTGAGGTGAAAAGGTTGAGGGAGCGCCTCGCGGAAGTCGTAGAAGCGAATATGGAAAGTACGAAGCTACACCTTCAATTCTTCCCTCTCCTTGGCTTCGCTACTTCTGCAAGCGTTGTATTCGTCTGGTGGATTGGTGGTCTCCAGGTCTTCACAGGAACCCTTACAACTGGAACCCTTGTAGCCTTTGTTAGCTATATGTGGATGTTCTATGGCCCCGTTCAGCAACTCAGCAACCTCGTTCAGCCCATGCAGCAGGCAATTACTTCTGGTGAAAGGGTTGAGGAAGTAATAGAGGTGGAGCCCGATATCGAAGATGCTCCTGATGCCATTGCCTTTGACATAAAAGGAGCCATCAGGTTCGAGAATGTAAGCTTCGGCTATGAGCCCTTCATTCCAGTCGTTCGGAACATAAACCTCGAAATAAAGCCAGGGGAGGTCATAGGCGTCGTAGGTCCTAGCGGATCTGGAAAGACGACCCTCACGAAGCTTCTTCTTAGGTTCTACGATCCTACGGAAGGACGGATAACCATAGATGGCGTCGATCTTCGGAAAATCAAGCTCCAGTGCCTAAGGGAGCAGATAGGCCTAGTCCTTCAGGACCCTATTCTTTTCAACGATACGATAGCCTATAACATAGCCTATGGAAAACGTGAGGCAAAGCCTGAGGAGATCATAGCCTCAGCCAAGGCTGCCCATGCCCATGATTTCATCATGAACTTCCCTCTAGCCTACGATACGGTCGTAGGGGAGAGGGGTTCGAGGCTTTCTGGAGGCGAAAGGCAGCGCATTGCCATCGCTAGGGCCTTAATAACTGATCCTCGAATCCTCATATTGGACGAGGCGACAAGCTCTGTAGATAGCATAACGGAAAAGCACATCCAAGCGGCCCTTGAAAACCTTATCAGGGATAGGACGACCATCATCATAGCCCATAGGCTAAGCACCCTTCAAAGGGCCAATCGCATCATCGTGATTGAAAAGGGACATGTCGTCGAAGTCGGAAGCCACGAAGAGCTCCTTACAAAGGGAGGGCTCTATAGCCAGCTTTATGCAATCCAGTCGGCCCAAGAGACGATTTCCCAAACTGCCATAGCAGTACGATGAGATAAGAAGCGAAGAGAAGAGAAGCGAAGAGAAGATTAGACGAGGGCAAAATGAAGTAAGGAGGCAGTGGCGGAGGAGGAAACGTAAAATGCCCTTCTCAGAGTTTCTAGAAAGGCTGAACATCGTTGATCCTAAAAGGTTACGCATATCGAAGGATGTAAGGCTAAACAGGCTCAAGGCTCAAATCGATGATAAAGTATTCGAGGATGTCGTTCCAAGGCTTCCTATGCCCCTTTCGAAACCAGAGTTCGTCATATTAGCCCAAAGGGTGGGAGATGGTTCTTGGAACGAGCTTTGTATGATAAAGGATTATAGGTTATTGGATGAGGAATCCAGAAGGGTTCTCGAAGAACTCCTCGAGAAAAACTATTTCATCCCTGAAATCATAAAGGTCGAAAGACTCGAAACAAGTGGTGATGAGTTTCGTTGGGAAGTCATTACGAGCAAAGGTCCTAGAAGCTTCCTAACCCAAGGAAGAAGAAGCATTGCCGTCTTAGGATTCAAGATCGTTGTTATCGACAAGGACGATAACATCTATCAGATCACGGATTATAGGAAGATTGATGCAAAAAGCCGTAGGCACCTGAGTAAGTTTATTTAGTGATCATACGATCTCGACGAGTCAATTGGTTCCGTTTCCCTGGCCAGCAGAAACCTGAGCCTTCCCCCTTCGGTACAACTCTGACGAAAGGCGGAATAGGGGAATCGGCAGAGAAACGCAATTAGGGAAAAGGACGAGGCAGCCATGCAAATTCTTCTATAGAAGATTACGAAACTATAAAAAGAATAGCCTAACTCAGGGGTTATTCTCCTTCCTAAGCTCCTCGAGGATCTCCTTAGCCCTGTCAAGCCTTACCTTTCCCTCTTCCGCCAACCTCGATGCCACCTTATCTATGAGGTCCCCTTGGGCTCCTGCCATGATGGCTATATTACGGGCATGGAGCTTCATATGCCCCTTCTGTATCCCAACCGTAGAAAGGGCTTTCAGGGCAGCCAGGTTTTGAGCCAAGCCCACGGATACCATCACTTCCGCAAGTTCTCTGGCCGATTTCACTCCAAGGATCTTAAGGGAAATCCTGGCTATTGGATGGGTCCTTGTGGCGCCTCCTACGATGCCTACAGCCATTGGCATCTCAAGGGTTCCTACAAGGTCCCCATCTTGATTTTTCTCCCAAGTCGAGAGGGGCATGTAGCTTCCTGACCGTGCCGCGTAGGCGTGGGCACCGGCTTCTAGGGCCCTCGTATCGTTACTCGTAGCCAGGGCAACGGCTATAATGCCATTCATGATCCCCTTGTTATGGGTTGCGCATCGATAGGGATCTGCCAAAGCAAAGGCGTAGGCCGTCAGAATCGCATCGACTACATCCTCTCCTCCAAGGGCTTCCCTCGAGAATACGGCCCTTGCCCTTGCGAGTCTCCTAGTTGCTAAATTTGAGATAATGCGAAGATAGACCTTCCCCCCTGTGATTTCTTCGATCAAGGGTGCCACTGCCTCGCACATCGTGTTCACGGCATTGGCTCCCATGGCATCCCTCACATCCACATAGAGTTCCGTTACTACCATGGGACCGATGGGAGATTGCAGAACCTTTGCGTCCAGATCCTTGGCACCACCGCCAACGGAAAGGAGGACAGGATCCTGTTCATTAGCCCTTTTCAATATTCGATCCTTCTCCATTAGGATGCGAAGCCTTGCATCGTATGGATCTGAGATTCCGATGGATTGGACCTGACCAATCATGATGGGATCCGTAGAGAAGGCAGTAAAGCCTCCCTTCTCCCTAGCCATTTTCGCCGCGTTACTGGCAGCAGCCACAACGGATGGTTCCTCTATCGCCATGGGGACCAAATAATCCCTTCCATTGATGAGGAAGTTGGTGGCTATGCCAAGGGGTACAGGCATGGCTCCTATGACATTCTCGATCATTCTGTCCGCTAAGCTCAGCTCGATGCCACCAGTTGATTGAAGAAGCCTTGCCTCCTCATCCGTCAGCCCGGCAAATTCCTTTACGATCCTAAGCCTTTCTTGAGGGTTTAGCTTGTAGAAGCCTGCTAAGCGCGAGGTTATAGAACCAGTCTTCTCAGGCAAAATTGGGTCCTCCTCATTAAACAAGCTAAAGATGTATGATATAACCCCTTTGTTTGGAATCGATGCCATAGCCTCAGCCTATCGATTTAATCCATATTCCGTCGAATAGAACAAAAGTCGATTTGAGTGGGGGATTGGAAGATTTAATAACCTTGGGGCTCCTTTTTAGGAAAGGCGTTTCATGTGATACTGGCAGCTTCAACCCACAATGTCAAGGAGCCCTTTGAAGTTTGGTTGAGGGACCTAGTAAGTCTCGGGTTCAAATACCTTGATCTAGAGTTCTTTAAAGTTCCTGAGGGGGCCGAAGACAAAGGCATCCAACGCCCCTTCGGTTTTGGATCTAAGGAACTGAGGGTTGTCAAGGAGTTTGTGGAGCGGGATATGATGAGGGTTGTTGGGATCGAAGCAGGAGCCCTATTCCTCGATGGACAAAGAACGTTGGAGGAATCCGAAAAGCGGGTGAAGAATGCCATTAATCTGGCCAGGGAGTTGGGAGGGCCGACGGTTAGCTTCACGCCCTTCTCAATGAGCAAAAGGGCATCTAAGATGGAGGAAATGGTTGAACTATGCACAAAACTTTGCGAATATGGTGAAAACATAGGGATAAAATTAGCCTTGGAAAATGGGGAGAGAGGTTCGCCAAAACTTCTCAAAAGCCCTGAGGAACTCCTTACAATTATCAGCAAGGTAAACCATAAAAACCTAGGCATATGCCTAGACCTTGCAGCCGCGGCTACATATGACTTCAATGTGGCCCGCTATGCCAGTAAGATTTTGGACCATATCCTCATACTTCATGTGAACGATATTACAGAGGACCTCAGATTCAAGAATATCATCGTGGGTCTCGGGGACCTAGACTTCCCCTCCATCTTAAAACTTTTTAAAGGAAGGGATGTCCCTATGGTTATAGAGATCTTCTCGGGCTATGGTGCCATAGATCTCTTCCTCTGCAAGCGCCAGATTGAGCGAATCTTTCGAAAGCTATAGCGCTATTAATCCCCATTTTTATTTGGGCACAATTTACATGTATAGTGAAAGTGAAAAATATCCGAATAATTTCATGGAAGGTCCCTTGGAATTAGACCTAGAACCTAAATCCCGAACTATTAGATCTTTCATGCCCTGACTATAAATCCTCTACTCTATATTGACATCTTACGCACTTCTCATCGATTCAATAAGAAAATGTATTCATCAAAGTTTATTTTACAGGGCCTCGAATAGCTTTTGAAAAAGCGATTGCCATGATCCTTCGATTCTTCCTTCTCGACATTAATTACGAAGTAACGGATGGAAGACCTGAGGTAAGGCTTTGGGGAGTTAGCGAAGACGATCGGCGAGTTCTCGTTATAGATAGAAGCCTCAAGCCCTACTTTTACCTACTTTTAGATGGGAATTGCAGACCTGAAGATGCCTTGGAGGGTATCAAAAGGCGGGCTGCTGAGGCTAACCTTTCCTTAGATATGGAGGCTCAGATAGAAGAGAAGCGCTACTTTGGAAAGCCCGTGAAGGTCTTGAAGATTTCCCTTAAAAACCCGAATCTTATGGCGAACTACGCATCTTTACTCTCGAAGGAAGAGGGAATCAGGGAATGCCTTGAGGAGGACATCCGCTACTCTTCACGATACCTTATCGATTATGACTTGAATCCATGTGGCTGGCTTGAGGTCGAGGCGAAGCCCCTTGGACATAAGGAGGGCATCAGGGTCGATGAGGTTTTTGAGGCCGAAAGCCCTCCGAGAACGATAGAATTGCCCAAGGAACCAAGCCTCAGAATTCTCGCTTTCTCCATCGTATGCTATAGTGAGACGGGATCCCCAAATCCGTCAAAAGATCCTGTGGCAATCATTTCTGTAAAGACTAACGATGGAAACATAAGGCAGCTCTCAGCCTATGATAGGGATGATAGAAAGGTTCTTGAAAATTTCATAAGCCTCATCCATGAGTCCGATCCAGACATCATCGTAGGATATGGTTGCAACAGAAGGGACTGGCCCTATCTTCTGGAAAGATGCCATACCTTAGGTATGAGGCTTTCAATCGATAGGATAGGCTCTGAGCCCCATGGAAGCCTTTATGGGCATATCTCCGTTACGGGAAGGGCGAACCTAGACCTTTTCGATTTTGTCGAGGACATCCCCGAGGTGAAGGTCAAGACCCTCGATAACATCGCCGAATACTTGGGCATTGGAAGTCCTCAGAAAAGAACAGTTCTGGAGGAGGTAGACATTCCTGAGCTTTGGAATACGTCCTCTGGCCGCCAGATAATTCTTAGATGGAGCGTTGAGAATACCGAGGCCATCCTAGGCATCTTCGAAGCCCTCAGGGACTTCGCTTTTCAGCTCTCTAATCTCGTAGGGCTACCTTTGGATCAAGTAGGGGCAGCTGCCACAGGATTTCGGGTTGAAAGCCACCTCATCAGACAGGCATACAGATTTAATGAACTCATACCTAGGAGGGTTGAGAAACCATACGTTCCATATCAAGGAGCCGTGGTTCTCGAGCCAAAAAAAGGCATCCATGAGAATGTGGCGGTCTTAGACTTTAAGGCTCTTTATCCAAGCCTCATGGTCGCCTTCAACATCTCCCCAGACACTTACCTTGAACCCGATGAGCCTGAGCCCCCCCAAGGAGTCTATGTAGCGCCGGAGGTCGGTCATCGATTCCTTAAGGAGCCTGATGGCTTCTATCGCAGAGCCCTGAAAAGCCTGATGGAAGCCAGGGAGACCCTGAGAAAACGCTTGGAGGGCTTGCCAAAAAGCAGCTACGAGTACAGGCTTCTCGATGCGAGACAGAAAGCCATTAAGACCGTTACGAATGCCTGTTATGGCTATGCGGGATGGGTAGGGGCTAGGTGGTATGTGAAGCCTGTGGCGGAAGCCGTCACGGCTTGGGGTAGGGCTACAATATTAGATGCCCTTAAGGAGGCGAAAAACCTAGGCTTAGAAGTTTTTTACAGCGATACAGATTCCCTTTTCGTGGAGAACGATCCTAGGAAGATAGAGATCCTTTCGAAGCATATGCAGGAAAAGCTTGGTCTAACCCTAAAGCCCGATGAGATTTACGTACGCATTCTCTTCACAGAGGCAAAGAAAAGATATGCAGGTCTCCTCCAAGATGGGCGCCTCGATATCGTCGGTCTGGAGGTTGCTAGAGGAGACTGGACAGAGGCCGCGAGAAAGGTCCAAGAAGGGGTTCTTGAGATCATCCTGAAGGAACAATCTCCCAAAAAGGCTGTCGAATACGTGAGGAGCTTTCTCAAGGATCTTTTCATGGGTAAGGTCTCATATAAGGATCTGATCCTCTGGAAAACCATTACTAAGGATCTGAGGGAATACAAGGTTAGGGCACCCCATGTAGAGGCTGCCAAGAAGCTCATACAAAGGGGCTGGAAGCTTTCACTAGGGGATAAGGTGGGGTATGTCATAACCTCGAAGCCAGGAAGTCTCTACGATAAGGCGGAGCCCTACATTCTGGCATCCCTAAAGGATATAGACCTTCGATACTATGCCGAGAGGCAAATCATACCAGCTGCCCTAAGGGTCCTTGAACAGTTTGGTGTAAAGGAAGAGGACCTCGTGGTTTCGGAGGTGCCCTCCCTAAAAGGCAAGGTCCCTAGTGGCCAAGCCACATTATTCTAGTTCTAGCAAGCCCTCGTTTTTCAACCATAAGACCTTCCTTGGTAGCTATATGAAAAGAAAAAGAAAAAGAAAAAGAAGGGTCTTCAGGTCTCGAATCTTTTCGAGAAGGATTTGGGCTTTCTCCAAAAATGAGAAAGAGTTTGGGCTTCGAAAGGGCATGGCTTGTAGCAATGATGAAAGCTAAAGGAGATTGGAAGGAAATTGGAATGAAGCCCGATTTTCTCCACATTGGTATTGATGATACCGATTCACCAAGGGGTGGATGCACAACTTACATAGGCGCCCTCCTTGTTGAGCGCCTCTCCAAGCTTGGTCTGAAGTTCATCGATTACCCAAACCTTGTAAGGCTTAATCCAAACGTCCCTTGGAAAACGAGGGGGAACGGAGCCGTTTCCTTGAGAGTCTTTGGAAACCAAGAAGCCATAGAGAAGGCTAAGGAGGTTACCATAACCATTGTCGAAGAGGAATCTGATTTCGAATGGAATGGGACGGATCCAGGCTTGGTTTTCATCTATGGAGAATTGCCCCAAGAGCTCGCCTCCTTTAGCAAAAGGGCGATCCAGAGCCTCGTAACCATGAAGGAAGCCATCGATCTCATAAAGCGTTTTGGAGGTGAGGCGATAGGCTATAATAGAGGTAGGGGAATCATCGGAGCCCTAGCAGCCATAGGGGAAAGGCTTCAAGGCGATCATACCTACGAACTCATCGCCTATCGAAAAAAAGAGAACAGAGACCTTCCGAGAAGAGTTGATGAGGATTCGATCAGAACTATGGATCGGGAAACATATCCTGAGACCTTTAACAATCTAGATGCCGAAACAGGAAGAATCCTCGTGACCCCTAGGGGCCCTGATCCTGTCCTTTATGGGATAAGGGGGGAAAGTCCAGAGGCCGTTTACAGGGCCCATAGGATAGTGAAGGTTTACGAGGAAATTGAACGATGGGTCATCTTCAAGACAAATCATGGAACTGATTCCCACTTAGGACCAAAAAAGGGGCTTTCATCGGTAAAGCCCTACATGCCCATCATAGCCCTAGGAAGGGTTTCTCGGGCTCCAAGAAGAATAGAAGGAAGACATGTCCTATTCTCCATAACTGACGGAGAGCGTTCCATCGATTGCGCAGCCTACGAGCCCACTGGCGACTTTAGAAGGATCGTCGAGAAACTGATTGAGGGGGACCTTGTGGAAGTATATGGGGGCGTAAGGCCCGCCTCTAGGAACCATGCCATTACGATCAACCTTGAGAAGCTCCGCATCCTTAAGCTCGTTCCGAAATATTTCTTTGAAAATCCCCTATGCCCCTCCTGCGGAAAACGCATGAAGTCGATGGGGAGGGAAAAGGGCTTTCGATGCGATACATGTGGCTTTAAGGATAGGGAGGCGAAGAAGCTTTTGAAGGAAGAAGCTAGAGAAATAACGGAAGGCCTCTACACTACTCCTCCAAGATGCCACCGACATCTTACAAAGCCCCTAGTAAGATATGGAAGAGAGAAGATCAATCCTTGGTCTTCCACCCAAGAGCCCTCATGCCTTCACCTCTTCACTCCTTGGCATGAACCTTGATCCAGATCCCATCCGAAAACGTTATTTTCAGTCCATTCCTCAATGGAAGATGGGTAAAGGCAATGGAAATCCTGAACAAGGCCTCCATCTTGGATAATGCGCCCTCGGATGAGGAGAGGAAAGCCAGAAAAATCGCCTTAGAGGTCTTGAAGGCTGGGGTTGAAGCCGTCGATCCTAGGCTTGCCGTGAACAACTTTGTAAAGAAACGTGGGGATATCGTTACGATTAGAAGCCTAACCATCGATCTAAAGGCCTTCGATAGGATCCTAGTCGTCGGGGGAGGGAAGGCAAGCGGAGCCATGGCTGAGGCCCTTGAAGAAATCTTAGGCGACCAAATTTCCACCGGTCTCGTCAATGTTCTTAGGGGAACCGCCTCAGAATTTAGGACCAAGCGCATAGCCTTGAACGAGGCTGGCCACCCAATACCGGACAAGGATGGCTTAGAGGGCTCTAGGAAGATCCTAGAACTCATGAAGGGCTTGGATGATAGAACCCTTGTTTTCTGTCTCATCTCAGGCGGAGGTTCGGCCCTTATGCCCCTTCCTTCTCCCGGTATAAGCCTGGAGGATAAACAGAGCCTTACCCAGATCCTAGTGAACAGGACTCCAGCAACGATTAAGGAGGTTAACGCCGTCAGGAAGCATATCTCAGCCATTAAGGGTGGACAATTGGCAAAGGCAGCCTATCCAGCAACTTTGGTAAGCCTCATCCTTTCGGACATCGTGGGGGATCCCCTCGATTCCATAGCTTCTGGTCCGACCGTTCCAGACACATCGACCTTTCGTGATGCCAAAGAAGTCTTGGATAGATACGGAGTTTGGGCATCCGCCCCCGATTCCATAAAGGAAAGAATCGAGGCAGGTTTAAGGGGTGAAATCCCTGAAACTCCAAAACCGGGGGATAGGATCTTCCAAAGGGTCTATAATATAATCATTGGAAACAATCGACTTGCAGCCGAGGCTGCTTGCAGGAAGGCCGAAGGGCTTGGCTTTAGAGCCCTCCTCCTCTCATCCCTGATCCAAGGCGAGGCAAGGCATGTAGGAACCGTCTATGCTGGAATCATGGCCGAGGTTCTAGCCTCTGGAAAGCCTGTTCAGAGGCCTGCCGTCATTGTCGCTGGAGGCGAAACTACCGTAACAGTAAGGGGCTCTGGCAAAGGGGGGAGGAACCAGGAACTCGTCTTGGGGGCCTCCCTTGCCATCCAAGGCTTAAAGGGTGTAGCGATAGCCTCCATAGGAACCGATGGTCTAGATGGGCCTACGGATGCTGCTGGTGCCATAGCAGACGGCTATACGATGGAAAGGGCCCGCGAAATGGGTTTGGATCCCATGGAATTCCTAAGGAACAACGATTCCTATAGTTTCTTCTCGGCTCTAAAGGATCTGATCTTCACAGGTCCGACAAAGACGAACGTCAACGACCTTGCGGTCTTGGTTATCCTATAGCGTTGAGGGGACACTATGCCCTAGAGGCTTCCAGATCCTCCAAACCTTTGATCCTATTAAAGCCCCTATGCTCCCCCATCCCTTATTTTCCCGCTAGCCTTATCTCGGATACCTTTATGGCAGGGAAGAAATGCCCCCTCCCTATCGTGCGCCCTTCCTTAGAAATCAGCTCTATACGCCTAAGGATCTCGACGATGTGGCCTCCAATCATTAGATTCTTAACTGGATGTATCTTTTCCCCCCTTTCGATAAAGAAGCCCTCGTCAATAGTGGAGGAAAGCTCCCCTGATACCATGTTCGGTGTCAAGGAAGCTCTAGAAACGAGAACTCCCCTCTGGATTTCCTCGATAAGCTCATCCATAGTTCCATCCCCTGGCTTCACAATAACATTTGTAGGTCCAGCCCCCACATAACTCCCATAGCCCACCCTCTTCGCATGACCAGTTGTTTTCACGCCCATGATTCCAGCAGAGTAGGAGTTATGGAGGAAGGAAACGATTGTGCCTTGGCTTATGACCTTAAGGGGCCTGCTAGGAACTCCCTCCCCATCATAGGTGGAGCTCGAAACGGCGCCCGGGATCGTTCCATCATCTTTGATTTCGAAGGAGGCCGGGGCGATCTGCCTTCCGAGGAGATTGGATGCGAAGGTTCGCGCCTTAACGGCATCCTCACCGGAGCAGGCCGCTAGAAGGGCACCGCAAAGGGATTGGGTCGTATCGGGCGATAGAACAACCGGGAGGATGCCTCCCTCTATGCGCTTCGATCCGAACTGTTCAATGGCCTTTCTGGCAGCCGTAGCTCCTATTTCCTCGAAGTTCATGTCTGCTAGGGACCTAGAAACATCATATTCGTAGGAGCTTCCTACATCTTCCCCATCCCGGTAGGTTGGAGCAACGTAAGCGGATATGAAGGTCCCCTCGCTTTCGACATTTACGCCTGTAGAGGTCATGAGAAGGCTTTTACCATGGCCTGCCAAGAGGCTTCCACGATAGAAGGCTCCCTTTCTCACATCCTCTACAGCATCTATCATCCTCTTGGCAAGCTCCCCCGCCTCCTCAAGTTTTAAGGCTTCGATTTCCCTATCGAAGAGTCCTGGGATCTCTGATGCCTTGGATGGTTCGGGGATCCCCCTAAAATAGGGATCGGGTTGGGCTGTCCTCGAGAAGGCTATGGCGCGCTTTATGGTTGCCTCAACATCCAGGGACTCTAGACTCTGGGTGAAGGCAAACCCTAAGCCTTTATTCTTAAAAACCCTGATACCCAATCCAAGGTCCAGCCGGGAAGTAGCCTCCTTGATGCCCCTACCTAGGATTTCGATGCTCAAGGATCGGGAGTAAAGGACGAAGATATCGAAGGCATCTAGGGTTTCCTTAGAAAGGAGCTTGAAGGCCTCCTCAGCTGGCTTAGCCAAGTCTGGTAATCTTTGCTCCTCCTTCGACATCGTTTCTCTCACCTCCTCAGCGCCTTCCTCCCACAACGATTCCCTCGATCCTTATGTGAGGGGAACCAGAATCTACAGGGGCTGCCTGGTTATCCTTTCCGCAAGTTCCAGGGGCCTCTACCTTCAGGTCCTTGCCGACGGCTGTCACATTCTTAAGGGCATCTAGCGTAATTCCACTTATTGCGACATCCCTAAGATGCTCCGTGAGCTCACCGTCCTTTATTAACCAACCTTCCTCAACTTTACATGTGAACTGACCCTTCTCAGTCTCCACATAGCCGTATTGGCTTCCGGAAAGGTAGACGCCAAGGTCTATATCCTCTAGGATCTCTTCAAGGCTGAAGTCTCCAGGAGCGAAGTATGTATTAGACATGCGAACAATGGGCGGAAACTGGTGGGATTGGGCTCTGGCGCTTCCTTGGGGCTCAGCCTTCAACTTGGCAGCCGATTCAAGGGAATGGAGGAAGCCTTTAAGGATGCCTCTATCAACGATAATATGGGGCTTCGCCCTCGTGCCCTCGTGGTCGTAGATAAAATGTCCGTTCCTTGGCATCGTAGGATCATCGATGATGGTGACTAGCTCGCTCGCAACCATCTGTCCAAGCTTATCTGAAACGATGGATTGCCCCCCGAAGACGAGATCCCCCTCGCTATTATGTCCGAAGGCCTCATGGACGAAGAGCCCTCCAACCTTTTGATCCAAGACAACCGTGAAGGTCCCCCTTGGTGGGGAATGGGCCTTAAGGAGGCTTACGGCCTTCTCCGCCGCCCTTTTCGAGAAGTTATCGGGATGTATTGCTTCTATAATTTCGTAACCTCCTACGTTTCCAACATACTCGAAGCCTATCTGCATGTTTTCAGCCTCCCTAGAGATAACGCTACAGTAGGCATAGGTCCTTGGGCTTACTTCCTCCACCAAGGTTCCGAAGGAGTTACAAACGATAATCCTTGTGAGGTAGTCCCTATAGCTAAGGAAGGTATCCTTCACTCTATCGCTAAAGGTCCTCGCTACCCTTTCTAGCTCGAGCATTCTCTGAACCTTTTCCTTGGGATCGACATCCTCAGGACTGATTTTCGCTCGATGCAGAACTGTATCCTTCGAGGGCTTAACCTCGAACAAATCGGCCTCCTCGCCCTTAAAGGAGAGAAGGGCCTTAGCCCCACCTATGGCATCATGAAGGGTCTTTTCGATACTCCCTTCCGAAAGATTGTTCGTGGAGGCGAATCCCCACCTTCCTTTTAAGATTACACGAATCCCTATGCCCCTTTGTATACCAAAGCTAAGGGACCTTGCCACGCCATTCTCGATAGATATGGTATGGCTCCTTCCTTCGAAGAAACGGGCTTCGCAGAAGCTTGCCCCAGCCTTCAATCCATCTTGAACGGCTTTTTCTAGAAGATCTTTCAATTCCATAGAATTTCTTCCCCTTGGTTTGTAATAAGTTTTTGAATAGGCATAAGGCGTAATAGGCTTTGATAGCCCCTAGCCTAGAAAGGATCCCTCGGCTTGGAAGCTTTGGCTGCTTTGTTTACGTAGGGTATTCGGATCTAGTATTTTTGTACAAATGAACAGTGAAATTCTTTTCTTATCTACTTCTTTTTTTCTAGAATGCAGTTTGTACTGAAGATGCTTTGAAGGCTATATAAACCTTTGAATCTATGTTTAACTTCATTTCGTCGAAGGATCTTTTGGTTATCTGTACAGTAAAATCCTTTCCTAATCGAATCTTAAGCTTGACAAGGGATCCCAAATCCGTAATTTGAACGATTTTTCCCTCAAACATATTTCTTGCACTTGAATAAATTGGATTTTTCGAAACAATGATGTCTTCAGGAGGCACATGAAGGATCATAGGTCCAACTTTTTTGAAAGCAGCCTCGATTCTTAATCCATCACCAAGATCAATGACTGATGTACCCTCAGGGGAGATTGTTGAAACTCCATGAAAAACATTTTCAAGTCTAGCAAAGTTCTTCATCCTGGATGGACTTCCAAAAACTTCTTGGAAAGTCCCCATGGCCTCTATTTTCCCTTCATTAAGGACGGCAACTCTTTGCGCTAAGTTTTCCGCATGAAACATGTTGTGGGTCGTCATGATTATCGTAGTTTTATTTTCCCTATTGATTTGCGAAAGAACCCCCTCTATTATTGAAACATTCTTTGGATCGAGGTTTGCTGTAGGCTCGTCAAGAAGTAAAAGCTCTGGATCAGTAACCAAGGCTTGGGCCAAAGCGACTCTTTGGGCCTCACCACCAGACAAAGTCAGCGCATTTTTCTCTTCATAACCTTGTAACTGCACCTGTTTCAGTGCCGAAATAACCCTTCCCTCAATTCTTTCTTTTTTATCTTCACCTCTAACCTTCAAGGGATATGCAACATTATCAAAAACTTTCATGTTGAAAAGCACTGTGCGCTGAAATACCATTCCTATCCTTCTTCTAAGCATGAGAATCTTATCCTTAGCAGAGTAGTCTATCGGTTCGGTATCAAATATTACTCTTCCCATTGTGGGCTCATCAAGGAGGTCTAGTATCCTGAGAAGGGTTGTTTTTCCAGCTCCATTAGGACCTACTAGAACAAAAAGCTCACCATTTTGAACTCTGAAATTTATATCTTTTAAAACATATCTTCCGGAGTATTCTTTAAAAAGTTTTTGCACCTCTATTATTGGCATTAAATTTTTTCACCTTTTATCTGAAGAATCGTTAGAGCTAGATTTATTATAAAAGCGATCGACAACAAGATGGCTCCAAGGACAAGGGACATGTTAAAGTTGCCAAGCTCAGTTTCAACAACTATGGCAGTTGTTAAAGTTCGCGTCACCCACCTGATGTTTCCACCAGTAATCATTATGCCTCCAACCTCTGATATAGCGGCTCCGAAGGCTACGATGATCGATGTTAGAACTCCTTTTCGAGCCTCCCTTAATATAAGCCAAGCAGCCTGGGCCTCCGTAGCTCCAAGGGACAAGGCCTTATCCCTTATCGCCTTCTCAACACTTCCTATAGCTGACATGGTTACACCGACGATTATGGGTATAACCATAATGAGCTGAGTGATTATCATGGCGGCGGGGGTGTATAGGAGCCTTAACCATCCTAGGGGCCCCGAAGCCGTGAGCAGAAGATAAACGACGAGACCAACTAGAACAGGAGGCAAGCCCATAAAAGTGTTGATAATGCTTTTTAACATAACGTTCATAAAGCGTATCAACATTCGTTTTCCTCTAAACTCCCTAAACCCCAAAAGAGTTCCAATAGGTATGCCTATTAAAGCTCCTATAAGTACTGCCGTTCCAGAAACGGTCAAGGATAATGATGTAATATTCCAAATTTCTTCAAGGAAAGCATTCCCAACCAAAGGTTTTCACCAGCTTAATTTAAAAAGAATTCCTAAGATAAACAGCGCTCCCTAAGATGCCTAAGATATTCTCTCATCCAGAGGCTTTAGGTTTTCTGTGTATCATACCATGAAAGCTCCCAATCCTGGTTTGGGAAGCCTAACGAGCGGGCTAATTCGATATCTCGGGCGATAGGTTTGAATAAGGTTTCCCCTTCTTTCGTGAAGTTTGCTATGAGATTTTGACCTTCTTCAGAAATCAACCATTTCGTCAGGATGAGGGCTCCCTTATAATTTCTTTGAGGATACCTCTCAGGATTAACAAGAATGATTGCATAAGGATTCAGTAATGTTACATCACCTTGTACGAGAACTGCTAAATTCTTCAACTGATTTTTAAACGAGAGCCAGGTTGCCCTGTCCGTAATTGTATAAGCTCCCTTCTCGTTAGCCATGCGTAGAATAGTCCCCATGCCACCTCCAACCTCTAAGTACCATGCCTGAGTTTTGTTTGAAGGCATTGTTCCAAGCCTTCTCCATATGCTTAACTCGAGGATATTTGTACCAGATTTGTCTGCCCGGGAGATGAATAGGGTTTTCCCCTCAGCTCCTTTTTTAGCTATTCTTTGGAAGGCTTCAGTAACATTCATCAAATCCTTTATACCTGCCGGATCTTCCACAGGGCCAATTACAACGAAATCGTTATACATGACGCCAATTCTATGAATTCCATAAGTGCTATTCACAAACTCAAGTTCCATCTGTCTCGAATGGACGAGGATGAGATCCGCATCTCCTCTCTTAGCAATTTCTATTGCCTGACCAGTACCAACTGGAATAATGTGAACTTCATAATTGTATTTACTATTGAATATTGGCATTAAATAATCAAGCAAACCGGAATCATAAGTGCTTGTAGTCGTAGCTAAAATAACGATAGACTTTTCAGAGCTTAGATGGGAAGAATAGATATATATGCCTAAAAGAGCTATAGTGAATATAAAAATAATAATTCCTTTCAGGATTTTTAAGGAACCCTTCATAATAAAACCTTTTCTCGATGGAATACCTCGCATTATGGAATAACCTTGATAGATAATTCTAGGGAGATAAAGGTCCTATAAATTATTCGATTATTATACTTTCGGCTATAGTTTGATTCCAATATAGGGATCCTTATAGAGGCCCTTAAGCCTCTTCCTTAGTTTATAGGAGCCTGAGGCTTTTCACAGCCTATAAGACCGAAAGCCTCCATCTAAACCCCTATCCCTTAATGAAGCTTTTGGCGCCCTATTTCTTAGCCATATATGGCTCAATGCTTCATACTCCCACGGATTATTGAGCTTGTTGCCTAAAGATGCGTTAAAAAGTTAATTAAACCTTGATAAAGGAAAGCGGAGCTTAAGAAAATTCGGGGGGAAATGGAGAAGCGATGGGAAGCCTTTCGTGGATGACTGGAAGGGAAAGAGTTCGGGCGGCTATCTTCCACGAAATACCAGATAGGATTCCCCTCTTCGAACAAGAAATCGCCTCTAATGTCGCCTCCGCAATCCTTGGTAGGCATGCCTACACCTGTGGTGGGGGCATCGGATGGTGCGAGATAGCTGAGCTGCTCTTCGAAGGAAAGCGGGATTTCTTGGTCGAAAGGGCTTCAAGGGATTTGAGGGATCTCTATTCAACCTTGGATTTGGATATGGTAAGACCGCCCCTTATTCCCTCGGAATCTGGAGGACCTATAAAAAAGCTGGACGCGAACACTTACTACTATAAGGATGATGATACGAAAACATGGAGAGTCCAACGCTTTGATGAAGCTTCGAAGATGTTCATGACCATCGATTCAAGCTTTAGAAGGGAAGGGCTTCAGGCCATCGAGCGATACATAGAAAAAAGCCTAGATAAGCCCGTAGAAATAGATGAAGATTCCTTTGATGTCTGGGATCGCCTTTTTGATGCCCTTGGAGAAGAAAAGCTCTTTGCGGGAGGGGGAAACCTAGCCATAAGTATGGACCCACCATGGCTGAAGGTCCTTTACCAACGGCCCGATCTGATCGAAGCCTATCTTGATCGAATGCTCGATACCTTGAAGGTTTCGATAAAGGTCCAGAGGCATCATGGAGCCGACCTCATCCTAGGAGGAGGCGATCTGGCCGATAACCATGGTCCTGCCTTCGCTCCCTCCCTTTATAGGCTCATCTTCCTTCCAAGGCTCAAGGAACTCACGGACTTCTGTCATAGCCTAGGTCTTCCCTACATCTATAGAACCGATGGATACGTCTGGCCTTTAGCCAAGGAACTTTTCGTGGAATCTGGGGTTGATGGCTATGGAGAAATCGATTACCAGGCTGGAATGAGGCTTTCCGATATAAAGGAAAGGCTTCCGCATCTCATCCTCTGGGGCAATGTTGACTGTGCAAAGACTTTGGTCCTAGGATCGAAGTCTGAAGTGGAACTCGAGACGAGGCGATGCATAGAGGAAGGGGCTCCCGGAGGCGGTTACATACTTGGCTCTTCTAACACAATCCATCCTAACGTCGTTCCGGAAAACTTTCTTACGATGCTCAAAACCGCTAAAAGCTACGGATTTTACGATAAGATTCCCCAGCCTTAAGGAAAGGCGAAGACCCTCGATGGTTTAAGGCTTTCATGAACCCTTTTGCCGCTCCTTAGCACGGAAAAGAGGTCATACTGGCAGAATGATAAGGATTATTAGTCTCCTAAGCATTTTTAAATGGCATGGTATCCGCGTGTGTCCTTATCAGAACGAGTCGGGGAAGATATCAAGAAGTCCTTGAAAGGCTAAAGCAGTTTAAGGAAGTAAAGATGGCCTTCCCAGTCTTGGGGAGATGGGATGTTGTCGCCGACATTGAGACCCAGAGCTTTCAAGGTCTTGGTCGTCTCATAATGAAAATCGGAACCCTTGGAGGCATCGTCTTCACAGAGACCCTTGTTGAACTCCAGACCTAGGAGGCTATGGTATTGGTTCGTGCATGCATATTGATAAAGGCGAGTCCGGTAAGGTTCAATGAACTTCTTGAAGCGATAAGGGCGATGAAAGACGTGAGGAAGGTCTATGTAACTTATGGAAGGTTCGACATAGTGGCCTTCGTGGAAGGGGTAGGAAACGAAGATGTCGCGAGGATTTCAGCCGACATCAATCAACTTGAGGGTGTGAGGAGCACCGAAACCCTAATAGAGGCATAAAAATCCAGACGGAGCCTAGGCCTATAGCCGCATTATTAGGCTAAAGTTCGACGGGAATCCTCTTTACCAAGGAAAGGCTGAAGCCATCAAAACTAGCAGTGTAAGCGTAGGCTTCGACCCCCTCGGAAACAGCCTTTCTTAGGCTCTTCCCAAACCTAGGGTCAACCTCATCGTTGGGTGAAAAGGCTTCTGCATCCACCCTCTGGATGATGAATATGACAGAAGCCCTGTAACCCCCTTTTCTCGCTTTTATAAGGGCTTCCAGGTGCCTTCTTCCCCTCTCAGTAGGGGCATCGGGAAAGAGTCCCCTATGATTTTTTACAAGCGTACAAGACTTCACTTCAAGGAGGCATAGCTCTCCATCCCTGCTCTTTAATAGGAAGTCCATTCGGCTATCCCCATAGCTATACTCTGGCTCTATATCGGTAAACTTCGAGAAAGCCTCTAAATCTCGGGCTTTAAGCAATTTCCAAATGAGCTGGTTGGGAAGCCTCGAATCTAAGGAAACTATCTGATTATCTAGCCGAACCCCTATAAGGTCATAGCTTGTCTTCCTGATTTTACTAGCCTTCAAGGCTCTCCTGAGAAGAACAGGTTTTCCTGGTATGAGGAGATCCTCCATCCTTCCAGGATTAGAAAGGAAGCAAGGAAGGCGATCAGAGCCTATCTCTACTAGGGCAAGGAACCTGTTGGGTCGCTCTACAAAGATGCCTTCGATTAATCCTTGGGATTCTTTCAATCCAAGTCTACCTCGAAGCCTAGATATTAAAAACTTCGACCCTATGGTTCCATAAACCCATGCTCTTTAGGCTCTTCGACCTTAAGGCATCCATCGTATAGGGAGGTTGCTGCGATGGCTTCGCATAGCCTATACTTCTCACGGCCTGAAGGTCTTCCATTCTTTTTACTCTCTCCAGCATAGTTCCTAAGCCTAGATTCGGTCATAATATCCTTTAGGAGTTCAAGATCTAAGTTCCTCTCTGGAGCCCACCCTTACTAGATCGCTTCCAAAATTCTTGAAGACTAAAAGGAATTTTGCTTTTGGCTTTTCAGTTTTATAACCAAGAATGAATACCTTCAATCATCGCGCCTTAAACTTATCGAAGGCACCGGCTCAAATTTCAAGGATCATGGACACTAGGATGATGGGGCAGGAAAACAAAATTCAGATAGAAAAATTCTTTATGGAAGGGTGCAGAAATGGATTCAAAATTCAAGGGCTGGTTGTGAAATTAGAATGGAAGAATTATTAACAAGAATTGAAGAACTTAAAAAAGATAATAAAATAAAAATTTTGGTAGAAAAAAGATTAATGGAATTCTCGGAAATGAGAAAAAAGGAATCGACGGATATTTTTAAAGAACTTTGTTTTTGCATACTAACAGCAAATTTCAATGCAGAAAAAAGCATAAAAATTCAGGAAAAGATAGGTGATGGATTCCTAAATCTTTCAGAAAGCCAATTGGCTGAGAGGCTCAAAGAGCTTGGGCATCGTTATCCTAATACAAGGGCAAGATATATAGTTCTAGCTAGAAAATATAAGGATTCATTGAAAATGATCATTAATTCCTTCAAGGAAGAAATTAAATTAAGAGACTGGCTAGTAAAAAATATTAAGGGAATTGGCTATAAGGAAGCAAGTCATTTCCTTAGAAATATCGGTTATTTTAATTTTGCTATTTTAGACTTCCACATCATCGATTGCCTTGTAAATTATCGATTAATAGATAAGCCAAAGATTTTAACCAAAAGAAACTATTTGGAGATTGAGAAACTACTCAAAGATGTTGCCAAAAAGGCTGGAATAAATTTAGCCCAATTAGATTTATATTTATGGTATTTCGAGACAGGAAAAATACTGAAATAATGTTTGCCCCTCAGCCCTCTATTTAAAAAGAAAAACCTTTCAAGCTCTTCCCTAAATTTTTATAAAATTTACGTCTAATCGCTCATCGAGATCTTATCAAGCCATTCTTTCAAGGCAAACTTTAAGTCTTGGAGAAGTTCAGGATAGCGCCTAGAGTAATCTGAAAATATGGCGGCCGCCTCAGCCATATTGGGGTAGGTATCTTCCAACTCCTTTAAGAATTCTCGAAGGACCATGACCCTCCCTTTCTTCGCTTCCCCATTCCTATTTTCTGAATCCCTATCCCCTAATTGCCCGGTCTTCAAGTTGAGAACAGCTCTATGATCCCTCCCATTCGGAAGCTTTTAAGTCTTCCAAGTTAGAAGGCTTATCTCTTAAAGGCGTTAGATTTGAGGAGATCGGGAAGCTAAGCCCTCATCCTATGGGGCGATAAACTTGCTCGGGCCTATGGGACTTTTCATCTCTTTGATCCTTATCGTAGTTCTTGTGATGAAACGCATTAACTACGGTGCGGCCCTCCTCGTTGGTACTTTAACCCTTGCCATCTTCTCATTACCAACGCCCGAAGAGTTCTTCAAGATCCTTTTAGAAGCCCTTACAGACCCTTCGACATGGGATCTCGCCCTCATAACAACCCTAATCCCAATCCTGGCCTATTGTATGAAGGGGACTGGGATGGTCGATGGGCTTGTAAGGAGTATGAAGGGCTCCCTTCCTGGCCGTGCCACAGTATCGATCCTTCCAGCCCTAATGGGGGCTTTGCCAATGCCGGGCGGTGCCCTCCTATCAGCTCCTTTAATAGAGGAAGAGGGGAGGAGGTTGAGACTTACTGGAGAGGATGAAAGCTATATCAATGTATGGTTTCGCCATTGGAACTTCTTCATCTATCCCCTTTCTTCGACCTTGATTTTAGCCTCAAGCCTTGCAGGCATATCCCTCTTCTCCTTAATCAAGGTTCAATTCCTTCCCCTCATCGTATATTTGATCCTCGGCTACATTTTTTCTCTTCGGAAGATCGTAGAGTACGACAAGGATGAAAATGTAGAAACTAAAGCTATTGCCGGGGAGCCCCTTCGATCAGCCTTGCTAAACGCTTCGCCAATTCTGATCTCGATCGTTCTGAACATCTTGGGGCTTCCTATGGCAATGGCTCTGATATTTGGAATTGCTTCCGTTTTCGCCTTAAAGAGGATAGGTTTTAAGGGAATCGTAAGGCTTCTTAAGGAAGGCTTCGATTGGAAGCCAGCCTTCGCCATCTTAGGGGTCATGTGCTTTAGGTATATGGTAAGGGAATCCGGAGCCGTTGAGGCACTCCTTCCCTACATCAAGGGTTCAGGGCCCCCTTCAATCACCCTCCTACTCATTATCACTTGGATGATAGGCTTCACAACAGCAATGCCTACAGCTGGTGTAGCGATGATTTTTCCTTTGGCAATATCGATATTGGGGCAGATGGATAACATTTTGACTAGTGCGCTTTACTTGACTATAGTTTTCTCCTATATTATATCGCCTATGCACCTATGCCTGATCTTAACTCTCGAGTATTATAAGTCCCAATTACAGAAGGTTTACAAAAGATTGATTCCGGCGAGCCTGATTTCATATGCGGCATCCTTAGCTATCATTTGGCTGATACCTCTCTAACCAAAGGATTGCTTTAAGAGTATTGATTATTTTAGATCAGCATTATTTTGCCCCCTCTGGAGAAATATGTCCTATAAAAAGGGAAAAGAAACGATAAGCGGCTCGAAGCCTAAGGCTTCCCTTGGACTTTCTCAGACCCCTCTACAACTGCCTCCTTAGCCCTTATTCCCAACCTCAATCTTCTCCTGTATTCGCTGATGGGATGCCTAACTTTTCCACAGAGGGAGCCGTTTTCAACGCATAGACCATGGGTTTTAAGAGTCGAGCAACTGGGGGGCGTATACTTGGTTCTTGAACCCCGCCTTCCCGCTATGTGTTCGACTTGGTAGAGGGTTATGCGCTCATCGGCATCCGCCAGACCTGTGAAAAGCCTGACAATTTCATCGGAGCTCATTCCTACGGCGAGAAGGAAGCTTGTTAGCGTGAAGCGCCCCACATGGGATATGGACTTACCAGCTAGGAGGGCTTCATAAAGGACCTTCAGGCAGGGAGGAAAGGAGCCCGTGATGGCGACCTTAGGTAACTCCTCAGCCTTTAAAATGCGCTTCCTCTGACTTAGGAATTCTCCAATCCTCTCTAGCCTTTCCCTGAAGGACTTAGGTAGCTCAAGGTCCAGCTTAGGCTCAACGAGCCTCTCGAATCGATGTCTTATGCCTTCAGTCATAATTCGCACAAGTTCCTCCTTCGTTAAATGGACAAGGCCCTCGGCGACAATACGGTTGATGAGCTTCCATTTTTCATCATGAAAGGATGGGGCTACTTTCAAGTAATCCACGAATCCTATGAAGAACTCCATGGATCGGCCTAGGTCAGCCCTCATGAGAACCTTCCAATTTAAGGCTGTGGAAGCCAGATAGACGATCTTGGAGGGCTCTTCGGAACTTAGAAGGACCTGAATCCTCCTCGCTTCCGAAAGGGCAAACCTTCTTTTTAAGAAGGGATCTCCGAGGGCTCGAACTAGAGCCACAGAAACGGGAAAGGAAAGGATCTCAACCTCGTAATCCAGATCCTCCCTGAACTTGGATTCACCAGACTTTATGGCTTCAACAATCCTTTCTTCCGCCCTATTCAGGATTGGAGCGAATTCTGGCTTATCCATATCCCCAAGACTTAAGCCTATACTCTCAACATATTGAGAGGCCTCCCTCGCAAAGGGATACTTGGCCAAATCGGCCCTTGATAAGGGTATGCCTTCCGATAGATTCAAGGATGCCCATACACAAATCTGGCTTCTTCATGAAAAGTTTTCCTCCTTAGGCTTCCGAAGGGGAAGCCTAGGATCTTTTTAAAGGAACCTCTTTCCCATGGCCTTCTTCTCAGCCTCAATGATTAGTTCGAAAAATCTATCGCTTATTCTTGGTTCCTTCCTAAGGATTTCGGAAGCCTCCGAAACCTCTAGCCTTCGTCCTACCAAGGCTAGGGCAGCTGGAAGCCCGTAAGCTTCGATGAGCTTAGCGCTCTCTTGGGCTCTGCTTAAAATACGCTTTTCCTTGGAAGAAAGGTTCTTCTCCATCTTTTCTAGGATCTTCCGAGCTCCCTCTTCGGTCTCAGAAAAGATGCCTAGGGCTTGGGAGCCACAGTTTGGACAGAGGGGCTTAGGGGAAAGATCCATTATTCTCATGGTCTTCACGTAGGCGAGGCAGTTCATGCAGACGAAGGTTCTGACTTCACTCAAGAGCCTTACCTTCGCGGATTCTATGAGAACGCGCCTCATCTTCTCAGGGGGGATCAGGTCCGATTTTCTGGCGATGCGCTCGATGCCAATATTGGCGATGGGTGTAGGATTCCCCCCAGTCTCTATGACCTTGATTTTGATCCTTCCCCTTTGGATAGCTTTTAAGGCTTCTAGTGTAGCCTCAAGGTCCATATCCGTCCTAAGGGTTTCTTTGATGGCCTCCTCGTAGATGACGGTTCCCTCGAAGCTCTTCTGTAGCTGCGATAGGCTTACCCTGCTAAAGTCCGCAGAGCGTTTTAAGGCCCCAAACCTCCTTGCCACATGAACAAGGCGGCGTTTAAAGAGGCCTGTCTTGGTAGTCGCCGCTATCGCTAGTTCTTCAATGGGCATAGAAGGAAGCTCCTTGAGGATCCTTTCCACATCCTTGGGAGAGGCCCTTCCTCCAACCTCGATGATGATTCTATATGGATCCTGCTGGACTCCGATCGTATAGCCGATCCTCTCGCTTAGAACATGCCCTATAAGCCTTGCCAACGTCCTGTTAACGAGGCTTCCAAAGTGGGCATGGATAATGATATAGCCCTGCCATTCTTCGATGGTTATCAGCCTATCTGACGGAACGGGAAGCTTGGCCTCTGCTTGGGCAACCGTTTCCCTGAGGGCCCTAGCCAAGTCCTCTTTATCGATGGGATATAGGCGCCCAAGCTTCGATAGGATATCCTCAAGCCCCCTCTTCCCCTTTATATGCTCAGCCACGCAGCGCCTTATCCTCCCTACCTCCATAGCAACTTCATACGGGACCGGTATTTCCTCCCCTATCCAGCTTGGAATGGCCCCCGTAGGATCGTCTATGGGCTTCACGTATATTCGATCCCCTAGGATATTCAGAATCTTGTAAGGACTGCCCCTAAGGATGAACTTCGTTCCAGGCTCCCCGTATTCGGCTACGAAGGCCTCATCCAAAATTCCCACTGGTGTTTCGCTCGTTTCATCGATAACTAAGTATTGCTTTTCCTCTGGGATCATGCTGAGCTTTTCAAAGTAGTACTCGTAAAGCTGCTTTGTTCTCATAGGCCTAAGGATCACTTGGTCCTGGGGTGAGTACCAGGCTAGGCGTGGATAACGGGAGTGCATGTAATGGAGGACCTTTTCCAGCTCCTCCTTCCTCAGGCCTTCATAAGGATAGGCATTTCCGAAGAGCTGAAGGACCTCCTCAAGATACCAGCGCCCCTTCTGCGCAAGCAAGCCTGCAATCTGATGGCATAGGGCATCATAGGGATGTTCCGGTATTTTTATGGGCTCCAGCTCCTCCCTCTTTGCCCTTCTGGCTATGACCATGGCTTCCAGCGTATCGTCCGAGTCCATTGTGATGATGATACCCTTAGCCGTCCTTCCAATCCTATGACCGCTCCGGCCAACTCTCTGGAGGAGCCTCGTAACTTGTCTCGGACTCATGTACTGGATGCAAAGATCTATACTTCCAACATCGATGCCAAGTTCGAGGCTCGAGGTGCATACAAGCCCCCTTAGCTCCCCATTTTTCAAGCCCCTTTCGGCACTCACCCTGGCTGGCTTAGCAAGGCTTCCATGGTGGATGCTAACTGGAAAATTAACATCCCATATTTTGAAGCGGCTAGCCAAGACCTCGGCTATGGGCCTTGTATTCGTAAAAAGCAGGACTGAACTGTGCTTTTCGATGAGATCCCTCATGATCCTGAGCCTTGCAGCAACTTCTGGATGGGTATAAAGCTTGGCAGCCAGCTCGTAATCTTCCGGAGCCGGCTCTGGATAAAGGACCTTGAACTCCATGTTTCTAGCCACAGGAACCCTTACGATTTCAACGGATCCCCTTACCCCTACGAGAAACTTGGCAACCCTTTCGGGCGTTCCTATCGTAGCTGAGAGCCCCACGACTTGAAAATCCTGTCCCGTAATCCACCTAAGCCTCTCCAAAGCTAGGGTGAGCTGGCTTCCACGCTTGTCCTCCGCCAGCTCATGGCATTCGTCTACGATGACCCAGCGAACACTCCTCAAATGACGCCGCATCACCCTTCCAGGAAGGATGGCTTGGAGGGTCTCAGGAGTCGTTATTAGGAGGTCTGGAGGGCTCCTCGCTTGGAAACCCCTTTCCCTAGTTTCCGTATCACCATGGCGCACAGCAATCCTAACATCCAGTTGCTTACACCACCACTCCAAGCGTTCGAGCATATCCCTATTGAGGGCCCTTAGGGGTGTGATGTAAAGAACCTTGATCCCTGGAAGCTTTTCTTGAGCCTTCAGGAGGAGGTCTAGGATTGGGAGGAAGGCAGCCTCGGTCTTTCCCGTTCCAGTAGGGGCTATGAGAAGGACATTCTTTCCTTCAGATATGAGGGGAATGGCTGCGGCCTGGGGACCCGTGGCACTCTCAAACCCCCTCTTCTGTACGATCATGCGAACAGGTCTCGAAAGGAGAGAAAATACGTCTGCCTGAAGTTGCCCCCCAGCCTCCACCATACAGGCTAAAAATTGATTTTGAGGGATAAAAATCCGAGCCCATAAGGACGTAAGGCGCCGCCTAAGCTCAGCTTGTACGAAAAAAGGAAAATTCTAGGGGATGATTTCAGGGCAAAGTCTTAGGGAAAGTCTTAGGGAAAGTCCCTTCGCTCCATAGCTTACGAAAAGATTATTGAACTCTGAGGATAGACTCAAGAAAAACTGAAAGCCTTTTTGGGTAGAAATAGGCACGTGGAAGCGAAGCAAAAAAAGAACGGATACAATAATGTTTCGGAATGACCTTTAACCCCAAATGAAACGACGCCTTAAGGCTGGCTTTGTTTCCATAAGCCTACTTAAGGCCTCCTCGAAGGTTTCATCATCGTCGATAAGAAGGTTTACGAAGACTCCCGTACGTCCGACCTCATCTCGCCTAGAGAGGACTAGAACCCTCTGTCTTACTATATCAACGCTAACTCCCACGATCTTTGCAACTTCCTTCTCCCTTCCCTTAACAGGAGATTCTCTATGCCCCTCCTTAGTTGGCTGTATAAGGGTTAGGCGTTTCGTGCATCCTGGGACCCTTATCCCGTCTTCCAACTCCTTTAAACCGACCATGCCCCCGAACTTGTAGAATTCTGTTTCAAGGCGCCTGAAATTCATCAGGGGAAAGGTTACCGAAGTCCTTTCTTCTGGATCTAAGTATATGTGCGCCTTTGGAGTGTGCCCCGGTGTTGCTTGGGTTATACGCCTAGAAAAAAACTTGAATCCCCCAAGGTTCAAGGCGAGTTCAACGATGTGGGAAAGTACCGGCCTAAGAAGGACGATGTCCACATCGCTCTTCGCATCCACATCGCCCCTAGCCACGCTTCCATGCACCACAGGATCCAAATTCATGGCATGGAGGGCCCTAACGATTTCTAGGGCCCTCTTCCTCAGAAGCCCTAAAAGTTCCCATTGTTCCGACGAATAAACAACTTCTATTTCATCAGGAAGCCTTGTGGGCTTCTCCGCCATAACGACACCAGGCTTTCAGAGGCTTAGGAAGATTTCGCGGGGAAGAAGGGATCTACTTGCCTAGCCTACGGCTGAGGATTTCAAGCACTTCTTTTAAAAGGTCTTTGCAAAGCTCCTCAGCCCTCCGAGGGCTCTCGGCTTCAGCCATAACCCTAAGGATGGGCTCTGTCCCTGAAGGGCGTACAAGAACCCATTCCTTTTCTCCGATTATCTTAATGCCATCCGTTAGATCCAGCTTTTCTTCCGAATGGCAGATCTTCAAGGCTTCGATAACCTCCCTAGCCTCCCCTCCCGAGCAGGGTACCTTTCCCCTCGCCGTATAGTACCTAGGGAAGGCTTCGAAAACTTCGGAGGCGGTCCTTCCTAGATGGGCTAAGGCTTCGGCTATCTTCAAGGCGGCGAGGATTCCATCCCTAGTATAGAGATGGTCGGGAAGGATGACTCCTCCGCAACTTCCCTCTCCTCCTACGATAGCTCCTGTTTCGATCATCTTCTCGACTACGTATGCCTCGCCAACCCTCGTCCTTAGGACTTTGGCTCCGTAGCGCTCTGCGACATCGTCGAAGACCATAGATGAAGCGACATTTATTACAACAATGCCTCCCTTCCTCTTTGAAAGGACTTGATCGACGATCAAGGCAAGGGTTAGATCCTCCCCTAGGACTTCCCCCTTCTCGCTTACGCATACAAGCCTGTCGGCATCGCAGTCGTGGGCGAAGCCTATGTCTGCCCCAAGGCTTACAACCTTCTTGGTGAGATCTGAGAGGCTTTCCCTCGTGGGTTCTATGGGTCTTCTAAACCTTCCGTCGAGTTCCACGTTTAGAGGGAAAACTTGGCATCCCGAGTCCTCGAGGGCCTTTGGAGTTACAAGACTTCCTGCACCATTCCCTGTGTCGACAACTGCGAAAAGACGGGCTTTCCTTATGGCTTCAACATCGACTAGGCTTATCAAAGCCTTCCTGTAATCATCTAGAAGGTTTAGATCATGGGCTTCTCCCAAACTTGTCCAAGGGACTTCTTTGAAGGAATCCGATATGTAGAGATTCCTTAGCGCAGAAATCTGGGCTTCATTCAAGGCAATGCCCTCTTGACCGAGGAACTTTAGAGCATTCCAGGAGGGTGGATTATGACTGGCAGATACGATGATGCCACCCACAGCCCCTGTTTTTTTGACGGCGAAGGCTATAGCAGGACTAGGAGCGACTCCGAGAATCGATACGTTATGTCCTGTAGACATCAAACCAATAGCGACAAGCCTTTGAATCATCTCCCCACTAGGACGCGTATCCCTTCCAAGGACCACGGTTCCTTGAGGAATCATGCTACCAAAACAAAGGGAAAGCCTTAGGGCTTCCTCGGGTCCTAAATCCTTCCCTACTATTCCCCTAACTCCAGAGGGGGAGAAGATTAGGGAATTTTTCGCAAAGTTACTCTGAGCGTTCAAGGAGGGCTCGTTATAGGATGGGTTCCCCCAACCAATTAAAGTTAAGGGAATACAATCGAATAAGGGAGATTAAAACGAGCTTCTAAGTCTAAGATAAGATAAAGAAAAGAAACGATATAATTGCTGAGGCAGGGATGGTCATCTTCGGGAAATGCGCTGAGAAAAATGGGAAAAGGATTTCCGAAGCCAAGAATCCCTTTTCACTCAAGAGTTACTTAGATCTTGTGCTTTTCCTCCATCCACTTTCTACAGATGTTTACACCTTCAACAGCATCCTTTCCGCAGGCATCGGCTCCTATCTGTCTTGCAAACTCATCGGTGAGGGGCGCCCCTCCCACAATAACCTTAACCTTATTCCTTATACCCTCCCTGACGAGGGCATCGACGACACTCTTCATGTTAACCATCGTTGTCGTTAGGAGGGCTGACATGGCTACGATGTCTGCTTTATGCTCCTTTACAGCCTCGATGAACTTCTCAGGAGGGACATCGACTCCCAAGTCGATGACATTAAAACCCGCCGCCGTAAGGAGCGTAGCCAGTATGTTTTTCCCTATATCATGAAGGTCCCCAAGAACGGTTCCTACGACAACTGTCCCGATCTTTGGTACATCCTCCCTTTCCATGTAGGGCTTGAGGACACTCATGGCTTCCTTCATAGTCTCTCCTGCCATGATGAGTTCAGCCAAGAAATACTCGTTTCGAGAGTATTTTTCTCCAACAATGTCCATTCCCTTTGAGAGGCCCTCCATGATGGCCTCCGTTGGGGAAATTCCCATTTTCATGGCTTCTTCAGCAGCCTTTTTTACACCATCTATGTCGAAGATAACGATGCCATCCCTAAGCTTTCCTAAAATCTCCTCTCTACTTGGCAACAGTCTTACACCTCAACAGGAGTATCGTTAAGCCCATAATAGATATAAAACTTGCGTAAGTATCCAAACTTCAAATTGTATCGGAAACCCTATGTCTCGAGTGGTGTCTCCTCGCCCCTAAAGTCTTCTGATGAAGTTGAGCATAATGCTTTAATCCTTCCCTTTCCTTTTTGGCATGAAGCGAATGTCCAGAGGTTTTTCTCAGGAAGTTCCAAGAAAAGGATCTTTGATGGCAGTCCTTCTAGGTTTAGTCGTAAGCATACTTATTGGAACCTTACTTCTCTTGGTGGATTATGAGGGCCTTGGTGGAGAGTTCTTCGTAGAAATCGGAGCCCTTCTTGGTGGAATCATCGTGGGAAGGATGCTATTCCATTCCACCCGTCAATCAATTCTCATGGGAGCTACGGAAGGACTCCTCAGCTTCTTATCCTATTTTTTCATAGTCCCAATGCTTTTGGATGCTGGTCTCATCCCAAACGAGCCCCCGCCCGATATAAGCCTCGAGATTTATCTTATTCTCATGGTTATGTGGATAATCCTATCCGCCGCATCGGGCGCCCTTGGTGCCTATTTTGGCTCCCTCTTGGGAAGATGGACAACGCCACATCCTCCTAGCCCACCTCCATACCCAGAAATTCCTAGGATGCCATCACCCATGGGTATGAAAAAGTGTCCCTATTGCCATACAGACCTACCCTCTGAAGCCCTTTATTGTCCCGAATGCGGCAGAAGGGTTCGCTAAACCTTAATTCTACCTTAATAATTTTCTCAGAAATCCAAGGCTATTTTGCATTAGTAAGCTCAAACATTCTTTGGATGGCCTTGCGGGCCTTCTCAGCAACAGCCCTCGGAATGGTTATGGCATACTCTTCTTCTAAAAGGCTACGGTAGATGAGCTCAAGGGTATTCCGCTTCATGTTTGGGCATAGGGCCGCATCATAAGCCGGTAAGAAGGTTTTTTCGGGATTCTCCTTACGAAGACGATGGAGAAGTCCAACCTCCGTGGCTACGATGAAGGATTTTGCCCTACAGGTTGCCGCGTAGCGACACATTTGGGATGTGCTTCCTATGAAGTCCGCTATTTCTTGTACATCTGGCGTACATTCAGGATGGACCATGACGACAGCCGAGGGATCGAGTTCCTTAGCCAATCTTATATCCTCTTTCAAGAAAAGCTGGTGGGTTGGGCAAAAGCCCCTTTCTGGGATTGGAATTATCGTCTTTTCAACCCTTCGCTTCACGTATTCCGCAAGGTTACGATCAGGCCCGAAGAGGACTGTATCGGCATCTAGATTCTTCACGACCTGGAGGGCGTTTGCCGACGTACAGGTAACGTCGCATTCGGCCTTGGCCTCAGCCAAGGTATTCACGTAAAGGACAGTAGGAACCCCTGGATAGCGAGCCTTCCAGGTCTTTAGAGTTTCGAGGGGCAGCATCTGCGCCATAGGGCATCTTGCCCCTAGGCTTGGAAGGAGAACTTTCTTATCGGGGTTTAAGATGGCTGCAGTTTCGGCCATGAAGTCAACGGCAGAGAAAAGGATGATCCTCGCATCCTTTTCTTCCATTGCCCTTCTGCTAAGTTCGACGCTATCACCTACATAGTCTGCCAGATCTTGGACTTCTTCCCTTTGGTAATTATGGGCTAGGATGATAGCCTTTTTCTCCCTTTTCAAGGATGAGATTTTCTCAGGAAGGCTTTGGGGATCCATTGTAGGTGCACAAAAGAGGAGAAGCCTGAATTATTTAAACTTAAACGCAAGGAAATTCCTATGGAGCTCTGCTATTAAGCATCGATAGAAAACTCATCTATACAAGCAGATATCAAAAGCGAAGGCGGAAGGTTTTAGATTAGGTCAAGGAAAGAATTTCTGATACTTCTCGACAATCCTATTTTGCCCCCTCACCTCTTCCTCTTCAACCCGCTTTAGCTAAGAAGTCTTACGAAAAATCGAATCCCCTGCCTCCCTCGCTTTAGAAAGCGCTGAATTTTTACTTTTATCTACTCCTATAAGCTAAAGGATTAGAAAAAGAAGAATGGTGACAACCTTCGCCCGCCATCAAACTCATTAGGGCTTTTAATTTTAAATCTAGGCATAGCTAAGGAAGCTGTGAATATGCCTTGGGCGAAAAGATGCAGGCCCTGGTCTTTCATGGCCCGGGAAATCTAAAACTCGATGATGTGGAGAAACCCAAAGCTAAGGCTGGAGAAATCATCATCGAAGTAAAGGCAGCGGGCGTATGCGCATCGGATCTCCGAGTCTTCAAGGGTGAGAGATCAGCTAAGGAAGGAATCATTTTGGGTCATGAGGTCGTCGGGACCATAGCTGAGGTGGGATTGGGAGCCGATGGTTTTCATGAGGGGGAAAGGGTTACGTTGTATCCTGTCGTATCCTGCGGCCTCTGCTTCTTTTGCCGTGAAGGTTATCCGAGCATATGCCCAGATAAGAGGCTTTTCGGCTTTGAGTATGACGGGGCCTTTGCAGATTATATGAGAATTCCGAGAGAAGTTGTTGGAAGGGGGAACGTGCTTAAGGTTCCCGAAACCATATCGAATGAGGAAGCCGCTTTAACGGAGCCCCTGGCCTGTAGCATAAATGGTATCGAAACCCTAAGGCTTCAGGTTGGGGAAACCCTTCTCATCGTAGGGGCTGGACCTATGGGTCTTTTGGCAATGAAGGTCGCCAAGGCTTCAGGGGCTGGAAGGATCATCGTTAGTGAATTGAGGAAGGATAGACTTGAGGCAGCTAGGGCAATGGGAGCAGATGTGGTTGTGAATCCCAAGGATGAAGATTTGGCATCCAGAGTTAAAGGAGAAACTGATGGCTTGGGAGCTGATGCAGCCCTCGTTTCGATAGGCTCCCCGGCGGCAGCCCTCGATGCCTTAAGGGCCGTCCGAAAAGGAGGGCGTATAAACTTCTTTGCGGGCTTCCCTCCAGCCACTGTTATCGCCTTAGATCCGAATCTAATCCACTATGGTCTCGTGACGATAACGGCAAGCCAAAACTCGACCCTTACCCAATTCAAGAGGGCTCTAACCATCATGGAAACCCATAGGGTTGAACTCAAGGACATCGTAACTCACAGATACCTTCTGAAGGATGCCTTGAAGGCCTTCGAAGGGCGTCTGAGCCTTGAGGGGCTTAAATACGAGCTCTTTCCAAGGTTTTAAGGATCTTATAAGGTTAGTGAAGCCTTAAGTATTAGGCTTTTGTATGTAGGAACACCAGATTGAGAAGGGATTTACGTGAGCTCCGCCTTTTATCGATATATAGAATACCTGCTCCGAGAGCAAAAAAACTTGGAAGAAAAAGTTAACACTATGAGCAAGGCTGAACTAGTAAGCCTAGGCAGATCCCTCGTGGCAACCTATGAAGAAAGCCTCAGGGGCTTCGATGGATGGTTTACCAACTTTTACATTATGGATAAAATGGAAGAGGAGACGCTAAAGGACATCGTCAGGAACCTTATCAGCATAGGCTTTCAGCTCCTCAGGTACGATCGTGACATTACGAAGGCTTGGTATGAGATGGAGATGAGCGAGAAGAAGAGGATGGCTGAGGAGGAAGCGAAGAAGAAAACGGCATCCTCAATTGTTTAGCAAGGGCCTCTCCCTTTAGGACAAAGGAATGTTAACTTAACTTTCCTTCGTTGCCTTCCATCATTACAACGTCTGGCAACTGGCAGATCTTCCCTTGGCAAGGAAGTTAAGAAGAACCTCAGAAAAAGTCCCTCCTGAAGGTCAGGAGCCTGACAGCATGGCTCCAGAGTCTACCAGAAAGCGTCCCAAGAAGCTAGGTTGAACTTTCAGAAGTACCTGTTTTTTAGAGAAAGATTTAAGTCCTAATTCCATTGCTTTTAAAATAACAATGGGGTTGTAGCAATTGGTCACGGTGGTTGAGACTAAAGGTCTGACGAAGGTTTATCAGCTGAAGGGTGAAACGGTCCATGCCCTTCGGGGAGTAGATATTTCGATAGAGCGGGGCGAATACGTCTCCATCATGGGTCCAAGTGGGAGCGGCAAGACAACCCTTTTCAATATGATCGGAGGACTTGACGATCCTACATCTGGATCTGTCTTAATCGAGAATATTGATATTGCGAAAATGTCAGGAAAGCAGAAGGCGGCTTTGCGATGCCATAGAGTTGGCTACATCTTCCAAACTTTTAACCTTATACCTGTTCTATCAGCCCTAGATAATGTTGCCCTTCCAATGATTTTCGCTGGTTTGAGCAAGGAGGAGAGGACGAAGAAGGCTACTGAGTTATTGGAAATCGTAGGATTGGGAGATCGTATTAACCACAGACCCACCGAGCTTTCAGGTGGTCAGCAACAAAGGGTAGCCATCGCACGAGCTTTGGCAAACGACCCAGCCATCATCCTCGCGGATGAACCTACGGGAAACCTCGACCTCAACACGGGCTTCCGAATCGTACAGCTCCTCTATAGGCTTAAAACGGAGAGGACGACGACTGTCATATGCGCAACCCACGATCTGAAAATGATTGATGTGTCCGATCGAATCGCTTGGATTCGGGATGGTCAAATCGAACGCATAGAGAAGCGTCAGACGGTCTCCTTAACAGCTGAAGACCTGAAGATATGAATATGATATTCCATAGAAGCTTCTGATTTAACAAAGGAAGGCAATCAAAGTAAGGAAGCGCTAAACCTATTCATATCAACACATCACCACATCGGCTCTTTAGGGTCATTTTTTCTAATGGATTTGGGGGGATGGAGAAATTTTTATCATATAGAGAATAATTTGGGGAGCTTTGGTTAGATATCTTAATAGAAATCATTTTTAAGATAAGAAGCCTATTTTATTCCCTCATTTGAATTGTTTGGTGTGCCTATCGGTAGACTAAGGCTTTTCTTTTGAGATCTGGTCTTATTTTAAGCCCACTTGAATCGAATTTTTCATAAGTTCCATGAAGCCCTTTCTTATAGGAGATACTCCATCACCATTCTTATACCCACGAAGATCATGAGGACGCCGAAGAACATTTGAAGACGCCTTTCCTTAAGTTGCTTGGCTATCAGGGCTCCAATCTGGGCTCCCATTATGACGCCTAAGGCAAGAAGAAGGGCATAGTGGGGGATTACATTTCCCAAGTATAGATGCGTTAGTACGCCGAAGATCGAAGTAAAGATCATCGTGAACATGGAGGTGGCTACGGCTATATGCATAGGTACTCCGAGGAGAAGTCTCATAGCCGGAACCATGACAATCCCTCCGCCTACACCGAAAAGACCTGAGGCGAAGCCCCCGAAGAAACCCAAACCCAAGCACGAAAGGGGGTTGGCATTGTACTCGAAGGTTTTCTTGGTAGCATCTACAAGGCGCCTTCTCCACCTTTCCGAAAGAACCCTTGCCTCGGAGGAAGGATTCCTTGGGTTTAGAATCATGCGAAGGGAGGCAAGGGCTATGAAGATGCCAAAGGCCGCTGAAAGCTCCTTTCCTCCAAAGAATTCCGTGGTATAGGCTCCTATGGAGCTTCCAGGGACACTTCCCAAAGCCAAGAGAATTCCTAGACCAGGATCGATTCTCTTCTGACGGAAATAGGCGAAAGTTGAGGATATGGCTGTGAAAACAATCATAAGAAGACTTGTCCCAGCAGCTTGCTGGAAGGGGACGCTGAACAGTATAACGAGGGCAGGGACGGCGAGAAAGCCTCCTCCCACCCCCATCATGGAAGAGAGAATTCCTATAGCAAAGGCTAGTGGAATGAGAAGGATATCGGTAATAAAGAGGGCCGTTTACCTCGCCTCCTTGCTTAGGAATCCTTTGGAATAGTCTAGCGTTACGAGGCTGCCTTATTATCTTTCTCTTTCCTTTCTTCACCTGAGCTGTAACTAGCTTTCCATTAGCCCTATATCTTTTCCCTCATAGGATGGCATAGCCCGTATATCCTAGGAAATGCTTTTTTCCCTCCCCTTCCAAATCCTTATGGATGCTGGGGTCAGGACAATCCTCTCCTCTCCAAGGCGAGCTATATCGCCATGAATCGAGGCGATGTATTCGCGGAGTTCGTTTATAGCCTTCTTCACATCCTCTACACTTTTCATAGCCAAGGGAGCGATGCGCACAATGAGAATGTTACCAGCCTCGACCTCTTCCTTTATTAAGGCTACATCAGAAAGGTCCCTGAGGGGAAGGGCCTTGAGGTATGTGATTCTAGGGGGGCTAACGACTTCCCCTTGAATCTTTTCGGCTGTAGAAGGAGCTTCAGAAGGATTTGAAGGTTCCAAGAGGGCCCTCGCTTCCTATTATTTTTGATCTATGCCTTTAAACATTTGTACTTTTCAGGATATAGGCTTCACGGTCTTCCCTAGATCCCAGACCTTATCTCCTACGAAGTGGAATATTTCTACAACCTTACCAGTCCTTTGGCCTTTGATGGCTATGGAGGATAGGAGGCTTATCCCTAGGGCTATAGCCTTTCCATGAACTTCGTCCACGACCTTTACGTAGGAGCCTACACCAAAGTCCCCTTCAACTCGGCGAACCCCGGGGGCCATGACATCAGCCCCTCGGCAGATGGCAGGTATGGCTCCCATATCCACACAAACTGTTGGAAGCTTCTGAACCAGTTCTTTGAAGAAAAGGGTTGGAAGAAGGCGCCCATCCTTTTCCATAATGGCTGGAGAGCCATTAAGAAGATACAAGATAAGATCTTCAGACTTTACCACTTCGACTTTGACCTTTGATGGTTCTAGGCTTAAACCGAGGCTCTCCTTTAGCTTTTTCAGAAGTACCTTCGTTTCTTTTCCGCGCAGGACAAAACGGTTCACATAGATCAGAGAAAGTTTTGGCATCTCCGATATATGGATTGCAGTTTCGAGGAAGACTCGGAAGGCTTCGAAACTTTGAAGGTTAAGAGCCACTTATTGCCTAAGAAACTTGGGATAGGAGAGGATGAGAAGGGGATTAAGTAGCGAAAGGATTGCCCAAGGGCTCTTAAAGCGCATGGGATTCCGTATCATCGAATCCCATAAACGTATCCAAATTGGGGAGGCGCAGGTGGCTGAAGTCGACATGATAGTCGAGTCCCCAGAGGGTACGCTGTACTGTGTTGAGGTGAAGGCGGGAAAGGTGGGAGTTAACGATGTACGACAAGCTCATGGAAATGCAGCCCTCCTGAAACTTCAGCCCCTTCTTATCTGTAAGGGATTTGCAGATAGGGCGGCCGAGGTTGTTTCCAAGGAGCTCGGGGTTAAGGTCCTCGAGCTACCTGAGTTCTATCATATCCTGAGCCCCGAGGAGCTCGAATCCATCGTAAGGGAAGCCTTCAGGAGCGTTCTCGAAGAGTATGGGCTTTTGCCTATCCTTTCTTCCGAAGACTTGTCGCCCGAGGAGGTTAGAATCCTTAAAGCCATTGTCTCGACGAAAAGCTTTGAAGAAGCCTGTCAGATCCTCGGTCTAAATGAGGGGGCGATCTCAGACATTCTAAGGAATTTACGAAAAAAGGGTTTCCTTAAATCGATGAGGGGCTATGAAGGACTAAGGATGCAAGCCAAGAATCTGCTTGCCCATCTTAGCCTGAAGGAAAGGCTCGACTGTATAGAAGAGCGCCTATCCCATATCGAGGCATGCCTTGAAGGCATAAGGCAGGAGATATTAAAATCAAATTCTCCCAAGGAGCGGGATGCGTATAGTTAGGGAGCTTGATGATTTGACTAAGGGCGTGTTGAGCTCCTTAGGTTCTAGGGAAAATAAAACGAAAGTGAAAGCGAAGATGAAAGCAAGGATCCCTGACTTCTCAATTTTAGAATTTCTTACCCTTCGATGGGCTTGATAGGACACAAAACCTTTGAAGGATTTTTTAGCCTGACTAGTGCGGGGGGCGGGATTTCCATCGCTTGGAGGCGATTTTGAACCCGCGGAGGCCTACGCCACAGGATGACTTCTCTAGCCCAGTTTCCCATGATCTTAAGTCCTGCGCCTTTGTCCTGGCTCGGCAACCCCCGCAACAAGGAAAAAGGCGTCATGCCGAGTTCATAAACCTTTAGGCGCATCCTCCCGCCCCTTCGTTAACCTAAGGGAAAGCCCAGATCGTAATTCACAAAGCTTTCTTAAAATGGGGAAAGGTAAAGGCTGATGGACATAATCTCGAAACTATGCAGATGTCGCAGGCTGGTTTCTTGGCTGAGCATATCCTTCGACCATGGAATATGAGAACATCGGTAACCTTCAGCCAATCTTCTTTAGGGAAGAGGGCCATTAAGTCCTTCTCGACCTTCTCAGGAGACCTTTCCTTAGTGAACCCTAGCCTATAAGCGAGCCTCCTGACATGGGTATCAACGGCGATTCCCTCGTGGATGCCATATGCATTCGAAAGGACTATGTTGGCAGTCTTTCTTCCGACTCCGGGGAGCGATAGCAATTCTTCCATTTTCTTAGGGACCTGGGAGCCGAATTTTTCGACGAGGACCTTACAGGCCCTTTGAATATTTCTGGCCTTATTCTTGTAGAAACCTGTGGGCTTTATATCGCGCTCGAGTTCTTCCAGGCTTACATTTAGATAGTCTTCAGGCTTCCTATACTTTTGGAAAAGGCTTTTCGTTACGGTATTCACCCTCTCATCTGTACACTGGGCGCTTAGGATGGTCGCTATGAGGAGCTCCAAGGGATTACCGAATCGGAGGGCTACCTTCGCATCCTTATATTCTTCCTTTAGAATCCTTAGAATCTTTTCAGCCCTCGCCTTAGGGTCCTCCATCCCTTCCAATGTTCTAGCCAACTCCCTTCCTGACGATTCAAAGCGAGGAGGGCATATACATTAGGTTCCTTATCGCCTAAAGACTCTCATATCTTTTGAGCTCCCAGTCCGTCACATACCTTTGGAATTCCAACCACTCCTTCTCCTTCACTTCAATGTACTTCGAAAAGGCATGCTCTCCTAAGGTCTCCCTCATAAGGCGGCTTTTCTTCAATTCTTCTAGGGCTTCCCCAAGGTTCGAAGGAAGGGTCCTTATGTAGAACTTCGCCAGCTTCCTGTCGTCAAAACCATAGACATCTTCCTCAACGGGCTCCGGAGGTTCGATCTTCTCCTCAATTCCCTTAAGCCCTGCCATGAGCATGGCAGCCAGAGCTAGGTAGGGGTTACAGCTCGGATCCGGACATCGAAGCTCAAGCCTAGTGGATCTTTCCCTTCCAAGGCTATACCTTGGAACCCTTATGAGGGCTGAGCGGTTTCTCTGGCCCCAGCATATATAGACGGGCGCCTCATAACCCTTCACTAGGCGTTTGTAACTGTTAACTGTGGGACAGAGAATAGCTGCCATTTCCCTGATATGGCTCAGTTGTCCCCCCATGAAGTAGTAGGCGAGCTTTGAAAGCCTGTAGGAATCCTTAGGATCGTAGAAGAGGTTTTGTCCCTTATCATCCCAAAGGGACTGATGGGTATGCATGCCGCTTCCTTGGACACCATATATGGGCTTGGGCATGAAGGTTGCATATAGACCCTTGCTGAAGGCTACGGTCTTGATGGCATGCTTTACAGTCATGACATTATCGGCGCTCCTAAGGGCTTCTGAGTACTCCGTATCGATCTCATGCTGGCTCGGGGCGCATTCATGGTGGCTCATCTCTACATGGATCCCCATCTCTTCGAGGGTTGTAGTGATGAGGGCCCTTATGTCCGTAGCCATATCCCTGGGCGAGAAGTCAAAGTATCCTGCACTATCGTGGTAAGCCCTGTTCTCCCGAAAGAGAAAGAACTCTATTTCAGGGCCCGTCTTGTAGATATAGCCCATCTCCCTAGCCTTCGCAACGGCGCGCTTTAGGATGTACCTTGGGTCTCCAGAGAAGGGCTTTCCATCGGGATCGTAGACATCACAAATAATTCTGGCGGCCTTTTTTCCATCCCTCAACCATGGAAGGCGAACATAGGTCGAAAGGTCTGGTATGAGGAGCATATCGCTTTCGTGTATCCTTGTAAAACCCTCTACGGAAGATCCGTCAAACCATTTACCGCTCTCGATGCAGTCCTCAAGCTCCCTAGGTGAGATCGTTACATTCTTCATCTGTCCTGGAAGATCCGTGAAAATGAGGTCTATAAAGGCTATTTCTTCATTTTTTACAGCCTTTATGACCTTTTCCTTACCCAATTCTGTCATAGATAGCCCTACACTATCGCCTGAACTTGATTAAAAAACCTTTAGCCTACTTTTTCGCTAAAAAGCTATTCGAGAATCCTAGCGACGAGGGATTTATTCATCGCATCCCATGGGGATCTAGGATTCGTGATAAAGCCTAGAAGAAGCGTAAGGAAGCCCGTGCCGGGCTTTGCTTTGTTTTTCGGACTCCCTTCCCCTAGCGAACCCTTCCTTTTTGCTTATGAAAGAAGGACTTACAGTCAATCTTCCAACATTTTACCTAATCATTGAAGGTAATTTCCATCAACTCTAAAAGCAGGGCAAAATCTCATTTAGGTAAAATGTTTCTAGATTGACTGTAAGCCTCTAGGAAAGCCTATATCATCCGTTTCAGGAGCTGGGAAATGTCCTTCCCCCAATTTCCTAAAGCTCCCTCTGGATAGGGCTTTTTCACGGAACCATATCCGCCGCTTGGAGGGTGAAGCCTAAAGACTGGTTTCAAACCCTTCAAATTCGATATTCTAATCCTTCCATTTCCGAGGGCTTCAGCCAGGTCCCCGAGGTTCTGAAAGCCTAGCTCTTTAGCCCCCTCCTCCGTTAAGGGCCTGTCGCCTATAAGCCTCCCCCTTTTACTAAGGAGCTCGTAAAGCATGGCGCTATCAATGATGCCATAGGCAACACAATCCTTGACCTTTTGGAGCATCCCCATGTATTCAGGAGTTTCTTGGACTAGAACGCAGGTGTTTACTTTCTTAAGCCTCAGCCTCTTAAGGGTCTCCTCAACATCCGACGGAGTATTCGCCATACCCCTTATGCGTACAACAGCCATTAGGTTCGGCAAGGATCGGCTTCCTCCATAAAGCTTCATTACCCTTTATGTCGCCCAGTCTTGGGGAGTCACTACTCTGAAGGTCTCCCTAAGGGCATCGAAGGTCGCGTATACCATAGATGCCCTAGTCCTCGTGGATCCGTAGGCCCTCGTCCAGATGTCCCTAATTCCCGTAAGCTGGAGGACGGTCTTCACACCCTCACTCGCTACGAGGCCTAAGCCTCTAGGACCGGGTATAAGCTCAACGGTTACGCTTCCACACTTTCCCTTTACCTTGAAAGGAAGGCTGTGGGGCTGGTCGCAGGCGCACTCTCTTGACCCGCAGCCTCGTCTCACAGGGATTATGTTGAGCTTGGCGTCGAGGGTTGCCTTCTCTATGGCTGTCCTCCACTGCTTAGCCTTCCCTGAGCCTAGGCCAATCCAACCATTTCTGTTTCCTATGGCAACAATGGCCCTAAAACGTCCCTTCTCACCCGCATCCGTCTGCTTCTGAACAAGACCTGTATCTAGGACCTCAACCTCCAGCCCAGGGAGAAGGATGTCCACGATCTCAGGCTCCACGATTCTATAACCCTGGGCGAAGATATCTTCTATGGAAGTGATCTTACCAGCTTGTACGAGTTTACCGAGACCTGTCCTTGGAATCCATCCTTCCCCTTCAGATGACATGCTCCCATTCTACCCCCTTCCAAAGGACTTATCTATCTCAGTCTTAGTAGCTTCGAAATGCTGGGGAAGCTCTTCAGGCCTGATACCTCCAGCCAAGTAGGCGGAGAAGGTCTTTTTGTAAAGCTCCGGATTCATCTTCTGAAGGGAATCCGCGTAGCGGGCAATATGTATACCCCTGATCCTCTCCTCGTCGGGGAAAACATCCTCTCCGTGGGGGACCTTCAAGCCGGCATCCAAAGCACCCTTCATGGCCGCTGATGCACGGGAGCCCCTGATGAGCCTTGCTAAGCCCGTATCCAAGACTGCCTCCTCGATGCCCTTACCAAGGGCCCTTAGTCCCAACAAGTATCCTGCTAGGTAAGCACTAGGGATATTCCCCCGACTGGCCTTCCATCCGTATAGCTTCGAAAGTTCCATGGTGCTCGCCGAAGCTAGGACCCTATCTCCTTGGGGCTCAGCCACTACGGCCTGAACTTGATAGTTCTTGTTCGCACCCCTGACGACAAGCCTAGGCTTTCCTGAAAGGATGAGCCTTAAACGCTTTCTGTAATCCGTTCTTTTGAGCCTCCTTCGCTTTAAGGGAAGACCGGGCATCTACCTTAGCCTCCTCCTAGCCAGTCCTTGGACTTCGATGTAGTGCCTCAGCTCAGCTAGGCTCTTGAAGGCGCCCCCTTTTGCCATCAAGTAAAGCCTTCTGTAGCTCGAGGTCGTGATAAGCCTCCTTTCTTTAAGCTCCCTAAGAAGCCTCCTTTGGGATCGAATCCTAGTAGGCCATGAATTCCCAGGTCCAAATCTTGCCTGCCTAGAGCCCTTCCGGCTTCCAGACCCCCTTCGCCTTACCTTGCGAAGCCCTATCCTGCCACGGCTTATACCCTTCTCCGGAATCTTTCTAATGGCTCCTTCATGGATGAGCCTTTTTATCTCCTCCCTAGTGATGGAGGATTCTATATCCTCCATCCTTTCGGGGTCCATCCAGACTCTGTTCTCGCCAACCTTAAGAATCTGGGATGCGAGTCTCCTTTGACTTGACATTCAAATCCCCTGCCTAAGGGTTGCCCCTTCCCTCGATACTAGGAGAAGGTTCTAAGGCTTCCTTGGCTTCTTCTTGATACGCCTCGTCCCTCTGACTCCCTTTTTTGTTATCCTTACTCCCTTCCCCCTTCCCCATCGCCCTTTCTTTCTCCACTTCAGGCTTCTTTCCCTTCTCCTTACTCCCTTCTTTAACTTCCGCCTCGGAAGGTGGAACGATCGGAGCGCTGGTAGGACCCGGGTTCAAAACCCTAATCCCAAGACCCTGGGCCATCTCGAGGATCTTCAGACGTTTTCGAAGGCCAACCGTATGGGCGATTCGTATGGCTTGTTTATGAGGATCGATGCCTTCCAGATCCTTTGGTCTTGAAACGAGGACTTCTTGGAATCCTGAGGGATGGAGCCCCCGCACAAGCTTCGGTTTACCATAACCAACCTTGACCCTTCGAGGCCAACCCCCTTCCTCTAGCCTCACTCTACTAGTCTTTCCCCTAGGTCTTCGCCAATTCTCCTTCAGCCTTGCGTACCTCCAGCTCTCCTGCCTAACGAAGTCTGGCGCGTTTTTCCTTAACCTACGCCTTATGGATAGGAGCCTTAAGACCTCGGGCTCCAGCTCGGGGCGCTTCGGTATGGAAACCTGCTGTAAGGATGCGGATGTTGCTAGTGCTACTGCTGATGCTACTGTTGATGCTGATGTGGAGGATGCGGATGCTGATACGGATATCGATGAGGGTTCCTCCTTCCCCAAGCCCTCGGTGGCTTTAGGGGGCTTTCCTTCCTCGGACATGGTTTATTACATCCCCTCCATCCGCTCGTAAAGGAATATGCCGTCGAGGAAGACCTTTGGATCCTTACTCCTCACGTTGGTTGCCCCCTCTATACTCGCAGCCGTTTGACTTACATCATCGATATCGATTCCCTTAACTATTACATCATCCCCTTGGACGGCGACCTTACAGTTTCCAAAAATCTTCGCAATCCTCTGCCCCCTCTCACCGGCAAAGTTTTCTATGACGATCTTGTCTCCAAGAACCTTTACACTCATAGGAAAGTGGGCGTATACGATCTTAAGCTTGTAGGTATAACCCTTGGTC